>CAISOD010000252.1 GCA_903887045.1 uncultured Gammaproteobacteria bacterium
GCCGGACCGATAACCGGGGTCGCTGGCTCGCCGATACCGGTCGGTGATTCGGTCGAAGGCATGATGACCACGTCGATTGCAGGGGCCTGGAACATGCGAATAATCGGGTAGTTATGGAAGTTGCTGGTTTGCACTTCGCCATTGGTCATCTTGATGCCACCGTACAGCGCGGCGCTGAGCCCGAACATGATGGCGCTCTCCACCTGGGCTTCGATGATATGCGGGTTGATGGCAAGACCACAGTCGACTGCACACACAACCTTGTCGACCTTGATGCGGCCATTGCCGTCGAGACTGACCTCGGCAATCTGTGCCACGCGGCCACCGAATGATTCAGTGTAGGCGAAACCAACGCCCTTGCCGGCTTCAGCAGGCTTGCCCCATCCATAACGTTCTGCAGCGGCGCGTATGGTGGCTTTACCGCGTTCGTCCTGCATCATGGCCAGACGGGCTTCGATCGGATCTTTGCCGGCCATGTGCAGCAGTTCGTCGAGGAAGGTCTCTTTCGAGAAAGCCGTATGCGTATGGCCCACCGAGCGCCACGCCAACGTAGGCACTCCGGATTTGGCGATGTGCGTGTCCACACTGATGTTGGGCACGTGGTACGGCAGCTCGGAGGCACCTTCGATGGCAAGAGGATCGATACCGTTCTGCATCAGGAAACCGAATACCGTATTTTCGATGAAGGACTGGCCGACGAGGCGGTTTTCCCACGCCACGATATTGCCTTCAGCATCGAGCGCACCGCGCAGCTTGTGCACGAACAGCGGACGGTAATTGCCTGCCCGCATGTCGTCTTCACGCGAGTACTGCAGGCGGATCGGATATTGGCCTCCGGTGGCTTTGACGATCTCGGCCACTTCGGCATCAAGCTCTGGCACGAAGTTGCCGCGACGGCCAAAACCGCCGCCGGCGTATTGGGTTTCAACAAATACGTTTTCGAGTGGGAGACCCAGTACATCGGCCACACGCTGCTGTTCGATCGACTGCATCTGGGTGCCGGAACGCAGGTAAGCCTTGTCTCCCACCAGCTCCAGTGTGGTGTCGAGCGGCTCCATGCAGGCATGCGCCAGGAACGGGAACACGTAGGTGGCATCCAGCGTGCGTGCCGCATTGGCTGTAATCGCAGCGGCGCTGTCACCTTCTTTCTGTACGCTCATGCCGGGCTGTTCAGTCAACGCGGTGAAGTCACGCACAATCTCGTCGGTACCACGGTTCTCGGCGTTGCTGAAGTCCCACTCGGCAGTCACAAGGTCGCGCGCGCGGAAGGCGGCAAAGGTGGTGTCGGCAATCACGGCCAGGCCGGTCGGGATCTGTATGACATCCACCACACCGGCAACAGCGCGCGCGGCAGTGGCGTCAAACGCCACCAGTTTGCCGCCGAAGCGCGGTGAATGTTTGATGACAGCCACTTTCATATTGGGGCGGCGTACGTCGATCGTAAACATTGCCGTGCCATTCACCTTGGCCGGCACGTCAATCTTGGGTACTCGTGTGCCTATCAGCGTGAACTGCGACGGGTCTTTCAATGCGACACCGGTCGGCACCTCCAGCTTGCCGGCGGCATCGGCCAGCTCTCCGAAAGCTGCGCTCTTGCCGGACGCATGGCTCACCACGCCCTTGCTGACGGTGATATCAGCTGCCGGCACTTTCCACTGTTTGGCAGCCGCGGCAACCAGCATGGCCCTCGCCGTGGCTCCCACGGTGCGGTATTGCATCCAGGCATTCGGTACGCTCATGGAACCGCCGGTGCCCTGGATGCCCAGCAGCAGGTGGCGATACAGCGCCACGTTGGCGGGCGCAGCTTCGACCCGCATCTGCGACCAGTCAGCATCGAGCTCTTCCGCCATCATCGTTGCCAGGCCGGTATAAACACCCTGCCCCATCTCGGTGTGCTTGGAGATGACGGTGACGGTGTTGTCCGAGGCGATGCGCACAAAGGCATTGGGAGGGAAACTCTCGGGAGCCGGTGGCTCCTGCCCCATTACCGATTTCACTGGTAGGTGGAAGCCGATTACGAGACCGGAACCGAGTGTCAGGGAGTCACGGAGAAACTGGCGACGTTGCATGGACGTATCCTCTTTGTATTTTGTCGAGCAATGGCAGAATTGTAGCAGACAACGCGTGATTGCCCGGCCAGCCAACACCTCCCTACAATGCCGGCCTTTGTCGTTACCCACAGGCCGGTTTCCATGGTTGCCTTGCTGTTCCAGTTGCTCCCGATCTTTGTCTATTTCGGCCTTGGCGTATTGCTGAAGAGGGTTGGCCTCGCCGACAAATCCCACGGCGAATTCCTGTTGCGCTTCGTGTTCTTTGTAACGCTGCCGCTGTTGATCCTGACGACGGTGCCCACGATCGAGCTGAGTTTTTCCAAGGCGCTGTTGCCACTGGTCAACATCACCATCAACTTTGGCTGCATGCTGGTGATGTACTTGCTGGCACGCAAGCAGAACCTCGACCTGAAAGCCACCGGCACAGCAGTGGTCAACGCGGGCATCCACAACAACAGCTTCATGTTTCCGTTCATCCTCGCCGTGTTTGGCCAGAGTGGTTTTGCCGACGCCGTACTGCTTGATCTCGGCAACGCAATCTGGATGGCAACCGTGGTGTATCTGCTGGCATTCCGTTTCGGTGGTGAAGCACACGATCGCTGGACGATGCTGCGCCGCATCATGAAGTCGCCGCTGATCTGGTCGCTGGTAGTGTCGGTCACGATGGCACTAAGCGGCATTGCAGTACCTGCCAGTGTGCTCACCATCATCAATCCGCTGGCGCTGATGACTTCACCACTCATCCTCGTTGCGCTGGGATTGTTTTTCTCGATGAAAATAACCAATGCGCGTCTTGCACTGCAGATTGTGGCGGCTCGCATGGGGGTTGGGGTGGCCGTTGGCGCTGCGCTGGCACTGCTGCTCGGTGCAGAAGGCGACGCATTTGCTGTGATCGTTACCTGCAGTGCAGCACCGATCGGCTTCAATGCACTGACTTATTCATCGCTGGCGAAACTGGATACTGATCTGAGTGCCAGTGCTGTCTCGATTTCAATTCTCGCCGGGCTTATCGGTATTCCACTGCTGTTGTTTGCACTGACTGTTGTCTAGCCAACAAGTACTGCCACTACCGCATGCGAACCGTACAGTTCGGCTTTGATTCCGAATTTGCACAATTGAATCTGGCTGAAATCTTTACTTTGCTGGCTGCTTGGTCATTACTTGGTTCAAGCTCGGCAAAGTTACGACCGGCAGTTCCACTATAAGCAAACTCATCTCACGCTTACTAACGACAAACGCAGTAAAAACAACACACATCTATAACAACACCACCATAACAACAAAGGGGTATATATCCATGCAGCGTATGTTCAAGCAGCATTTCCGGGCGAGCCAGCTTGCCCTGGCAGTAACAGCAGCTCTCTCCATGGCCACGATGGCGCAAGCCCAACAGGCAGGCTCGCAAGTGGAAGAAATCGCCGTTACCGGCACCCGTATCCGCTCCACCGACGGCATGGTTACACCGACGCCTGTCACCTCGGTAACGGTTTCAGAAATCAACAATTACGAGCCCGGCACCACGATCTCTGAACAGCTCAGCAACCTGCCACAGTTCCTCAATACCCAGACCGCCCAACGTGGCGGCGCCACCTTGTTCGGCGATGCCGGTGGTTCGTACCTTAATCTGCGCAACATGGGCAAGCAGCGCACACTGGTGTTGTTCGACGGCTCCCGTATTGTGCCTGCCGACCGCGCCTCCACCGTCAACGTGGATAACTTCCCGAGCGCGCTGGTGCGCAGCGTGGACGTGGTGACAGGCGGTGCATCGGCTGCCTACGGTGCTGACGCCCTCGCTGGCGTGGTGAACTTCGTACTCGACCGCGAATTCCAGGGCTTCAAATCGAACGTTTCAACCGGCATTACCGAGCAGCGCGATGGCCAGAACTGGAGCATGAGTGTGGCCGGCGGCAAACAGTTTGGTGATCGCCTCAACGTTATCGGTTCGCTTGAAGCACGTCAGGTGCATGACATGAACCGCTCGCCCTTCGATACCGACAACTGGAACAGCACAGGCCTTGTAATCAACCCTGACTGGGTATCGCTCACCGCTACCCCGAATATTCCCCAGCGTCTTTGGGCACCACGCGTACACTCCGCCACCCAGACTGCCACCGGGATGATTACCCAACCTGGCTTTTCACTGAACGGTTATACCTTTACCGACGATGGCAAAGGAGTGCGTCCATTCGTGGCTGGGGATGTCCGTAACCGCGTTGGCGCTGGCTCCAACGGCATGCAGTCCGGCGGCCCCGAGGCAGATGCGGCGATGCGTTCTTTCCAAAACGGCGTGAGCTCCTCGGAAGTAAAACAGCGTTCAGCGTTTACTGCTGTCAAGTATGCCTTGAGCGATTCCACAGAAGTGTTCGGGCAGGTCATGCTTGGTCGTACTGAATCCAATGCGAACGATCGTCGGGGCAACCTCGAGATGGGCGATGCCTATTTTGTCCAGGCTTACGTCGAAAACCCTTTCCTGCCGGCTGCGGTGCGCGATGCGATGATTGCCCAGAATCGCACGTCCATCCGTATCGACAAGATCGGTCAGATTGACGTACCTGGCCGCATCAACATTGCCGATGGCCGCGACGACAAGAACATCAGCCAGATGTGGTCCGCTACTACTGGCTTCGACCACACCTTTGCCAACGACTGGGCATTGCGCGGGTCTTACCAGTATGGCGAATCGAAGTTGACCACGGCAGCCTACGACATGCTGCGTATCGACCGCTTGGGGATGGCAATCGACGCCGTACGCGATCCAGCCACTGGCGCCATCATGTGTAACGTACAGCGTTTTAATCCAACGGCGGCGCAACTGGCGGCGTCGATGGTTGGCCGCACGGTACCAACTACCCAGATCGGGGCCAACCCGAATGGCACCATGTCGGTGAACTCCCCTATTTTCAACGACAACGCGATCAAGGATTGCGTGCCGCTGAACATGTTCGGACTCTCGAACGCCACCAGAGAAGCCGCTGACTATGTAACTACTGACAAGAAAGGTATTCGTGACCTCGACCAGACCTTCGCCGAACTGTTGCTGACGGGCCAACTGCACGAAGGCTGGGGTGCAGGTCCGATCGGTTTTGCCGGCGGTCTTACCTACCGCGAACAGGCGTTCAATCAGTTCAGCACACCACTTGATGGCGAGCGCGGCGTAGTGAACGCGCCTGAGATCGGTATCCGCGGCATGTCGGCCGGCACCACCGGCGGCAACCGTTCTGCACACTATTTCTCCGCCACCTCATGGGCCAGCGGTGAATTCGACGTGTGGGAATGGTTCAGTGAGTTGAACGTGCCGATCTGGGAAGCGTCCAACGGTGTGCAACGGCTGGATTCCACCGTCGCCTACCGCTCGTCCGACTACTCTCTTACCGGCCGGGTCGAAAGCTGGAAGATAGGCGGCGAGTTCCAAATAGTGGACGGCCTGCGTGTGCGTGCAACCAAATCGCGCGACGTGCGTGAGCCGACCTTCGGCGAACGATTTGAAGCTTCCGGTGGCGGTGCCACAATCGTAGACCCGATTGGTAACCGTTCTTACACCATTACTTCGAATACCGGCGGCAACATCAACCTGCTGCCGGAAATAGGTGACACTCTTACTGCCGGTATCGTCTGGGCGCCGACCTTCGCCTGGCTCGACGGTTTCCAGGCCTCGGCAGACTGGTATGAAATCGATGTGAAAGACCGGGTGGGATCGCTGGGCGCCCAGCGCATAGTTGACGATTGTTTCACGGGTGCTACCGAGCTTTGCCAATACATCTTCCGTGATGCCAGCGGACAGATCGGCCGTGTACTTAACGTGAACCTCAACGTTGCCGCAGCCCGGACATCCGGAGTGGACCTTGAGATGCGCTATGACATGGAGCCGGACTTCATCGGCGGCCAGGATGAACAACTGGGATTCCGTTTGTTCTCGGGCTATCTGGCCGAGAACTCGGTACAGGCCACGCCCGGCGCCATCAATCGGGATGACGTGGGCAGCCTGAGCAGTCCGGAATGGACCACCACTGCCACGCTCCGCTACGGCGTGGGCAACTTCGGCGCCAGCGTGATCGCCCGTTATTTCGACGATACCCTGATCAACGTGCTGTGGGTGGATGGCCGCGATATCGATCGCAACAAGATCTCGTCGCAAACCACTACCAACCTCGTACTCACTTATCGGGGTGAAACATCGACTGATGCCACCTGGACGACCAGCTTCAACGTGACGAACCTGTTCGATCGCGATGCGCCAATCGTGCCATCGTTCAGCCAGCGCGGTGGCCAACAGACCATCAGCGGCCAGCACGATTCTTTCGGTCGTCGGTATCAGTTGAGCCTGGACTACAACTTCTGATGCCTTGACGCTTGAATTAAGGAAACTGTAATCAGGGAACAAGGATGTTCCCGACAACTACTGAAAAGGCTGCCCTGTGCAGCCTTTTTTGTTTCCGGTGGTTTCAACGGCTACAGATCGTCATCCGCCTGCTCTCACACCCACCCACCAAAACCGAACCGTTCAGTCTTATTCTCAAAAGCGTTGATTTAAAAGGAAGTTTAGCTTTACACATTGATTCGCATAAGTTATCAAGCCGCCCCAGCTGGCAGCAACGCCATCGGCTTTCAACAAGGCCGGATCAGCCAGCTTCTCTCATGCGAGAGAGAACCAAAATCACAATCAATCCGGGGAGCAATAAATGAAATCGTTCGCAAGACACCACTTCAAACCCAGCGCAATGGCACTGTCCGTCACGGCAGCCCTGCTGTTCAGTGCTACCGGCTATGCCCAGCAAGCTGGCTCCGCAGTAGAAGAAATTGCAATTACCGGCACGCGTATCCGTGCCACCGACGGCATGGTGACGCCTACTCCGGTGACCGCAGTCAGCACAGCTGAAATGCGCGACTTCGAACCGGCATCGTCAATCTCCGAGCAGCTCGACAACCTGCCACAGTTCCTCAACACCCAGACTGCCCAGCGCGGCGGCGGCACCCTTTTTGGTGACGCAGCCGGTTCTTACCTGAACCTGCGCAACATGGGTAAACAACGCACGCTGGTGCTGTTCGATGGCTCCCGCGTAGTTCCTGCCGACCGTGCCGGTGTAGCCAACGTCGACAACTTTCCGACTGCACTGATCCGTACCGTTGACGTGGTGACCGGTGGTGCATCTGCAGCCTACGGCGCCGACGCCATGGCCGGTGTTGTCAACTTCGTACTCGACCGCGAGTTCGAGGGTTTCAAATCATCGATCTCAACCGGTATTACCGAAATGGGCGACGGCCAGAACTGGAACTTCAGTGTGGCCGGTGGCAGACAGATCGGCGATCGCCTTAACCTGATCGGGTCCATCGAATCCCGCAATATCAAAATGATCGAACGTGAACCGCAGGAACTGGGTAACTGGAACAGTATTGGCTGGGTTATCAACCCTGCCTACAAGGCAAGCGATCCTGCCGGCACCAATCCCAACCGTTTGACGGTATCGCACGCTTATCACGCCACCCAGAACCCACAGGGCATCGTAACGACACCTGGCGGCACTCCTGCAGCGATAACCAGCCAGTTCAAATACCAGGGCTTCACCTTTACCGACGACGGCAAGAGTCTGCGCCCGTTCAACACCGGTGCCACTCTGCGCAACCTTGGCAACGGCATGTCGACCGGCGATCCGGTCGAAGCGGCCTATCACGAAGCAGCTTTCAACGGTAACGCCTTCGGCTCCGAAGTAATCCAGCATTCCGGTTTTGCTGGTGCCAAATACGATCTCAGCGACAGCACCCAGTTCTTTGCTCAGTTGATGCTGGGCCGCACCGAGTCGAACTCTTACGGCCGTCGCGGCAACCCTGAAATGGGTCAGCAGTATTTCGCCACCATCTACCGTGAA
>CAISOD010000253.1 GCA_903887045.1 uncultured Gammaproteobacteria bacterium
AAGCCGGTGTCGCGATCGCTATGATGAGGTCATAACTCCCCTGTATCGGAGACGCCCATGTCTGCCCAGTCCGTCTTTCCCATCAACCATCTGCTCAAACCGGTTGTCACTGCCCTGTTTGCAGTCGCCGTCAACACTTCCCTGGTGCAAGCCGCCGAACCTGCCAACACAACAACAGTTCAGGAATTGATGGCTGGTGTAGTTACGGACACCACCAACGCGCTGTGGAATGCAGCATTGCTCGAACCCCCTGCCGGAGCCGAGAAGCCCGTACCCACCGATGCGCAATGGCAGGAGTTCCGCGACAACGCCCTCAAGCTGCAAAATGCTCCCGCCTTGCTGATGGCTGACAATCTGCAGATAGCGCCCGCCGGCACACCTGCCACTGAGGGTTCTTTGGCACCTGAAGCTATCGCCACGCTGCGCAAGGAAAAATGGGAAGCCTGGCAGGCGCAAGTAAGTATCCTGCAGGAAGGAACGGCGGCGGCGCTGCGTGCCATCGACGCAAAAGATTTCGATGCCATACTGCGGGCCGGGGACACGCTTTACGCTGTTTGCGACAGCTGTCACCAGCAGTTCTGGTATCCAGGCCAGCAGTAACTGCGTAACTACCGTTATTCTGCCAACTTGCGTAAAGCGTCACCGCTGATGCGGTACTTGATCCACTCGCTTTGCGCCTGTGCACCTAGCGCTTCGTAAAATTCAATAGCGGGGGTGTTCCAGTCGAGCACGCTCCATTCCAGCCTGCCGCAATTTTCAGCCGCAGCTATCTGCGCCAGTTGACGCAACAACGCCTTGCCGGCGCCTCGCCCACGAAACGCTGGCGACACGTAGACATCTTCCAGATAAATGCCATTGCGACCGAGCCAGGTAGAGTAACTGTAGAAATACACTGCGTAACCGACTGCCCGGCCGTCTACTTCACAGACCAGGGTTTTGGCGCGAGCAGTGGGACCAAACAGACTGTCGCTGATTCCGTTCTCATCCGTCACTACTTCATGAGGCGCTTTTTCGTAAACGGCGAGCTCAACGATCAAATCAAAGATGAGTTTGGCATCGGCTGACGTTGCTGCACGGATATTGATCATTGCAGCCTCTCAGTCACGCCAGCGCAGCGCGGCGTGAAGTTTGACCACTTCACCAACGATGATCAGTGTTGGTGGCTGCACGTTCTGGTTGGCAACCAGCGCAGGCAGCGTTTGCAGTGTGCCCGTATACACTCTTTGGTTGGGTGTAGTGCCCTGTTGGATCAGTGCTATCGGCAGATCGCGAGAAGCACCGTGCTGCATCAATTGTTTGCAGATCAGTGGCAGGCTGACGAGTCCCATGTAAAACACCACGGTCTGGCCGGCCTGCACCAGGGGTTCCCAGTCCAGATCACAGCTGTCGTCTTTCAGATGGCCGGTAACAAAGCGTACTGACTGCGCATGGTCCCTATGTGTCAGCGGAATACCGGCATAGGCAGCACAACCGGAAGCAGCAGTAATGCCGGGCACGATCTGGAACGGAATACCCGCTGCTGCCAACTCGGCGATTTCTTCACCGCCACGACCGAAGATGAAAGGATCGCCGCCCTTCAAGCGCAGCACACGCTTGCCCTGCTGCGCCAGTGTCACCATAAGTCTGCTGATTTCTTCCTGTGGCATCGTGTGGTCTGAGCGCTTCTTGCCGACATGAATACGCTCGGCATCCTGGCGGACCAGTCGCATGATCTCCTTCGTCACCAGCCGGTCGTACAGCACAACATCCGCCTGTTGCATCAGCCGCAACGCCCTGAATGTCAGCAGATCAGGATCGCCGGGGCCGGCGCCAACCAGATAAACTTCACCCTGATCCCCCTTGGCGCGGCTCTGTGCCAACGTAGCCTGCAACAAAGCTTCGGCTCTTTCATGCTGCCCACTCAGCATCAATTCGGCCACGGGCCCATTGACGATATCTTCCCAGAAGCGCATACGCAGACGCGTGGTGTGGATCCGGGATTTCACGGTATCGCGATAGCGACCCATCATTTGCACCAGATTGCCGTAGGTCGAAGGAATGAGAGTTTCCAGTCTGGCTCGCAGCAAGCGCGCCAATACCGGCGCACTGCCACCACTGGACACCGCGACCAGCAATGGCGAACGATCAACAATTGAGGGGAATATGAAACTGCACAACGCAGGCTGGTCGACCACATTGACCGGAAGATTGCGAGCCTTAGCGTCCACCGACACACGGCGGTTTATGAGCTCGTCATCGGTAGATGCAATGACCAGACTCACACCATCAAGATCGCTGGCTTCATAGCTGCGAAGATAGCAAATGTGGGGTGGTACCAGTAGCACCTGCAAGCCATCGCAGATTTCGTGGGCAACTACAACCAGCTCTGCTTCGGCACGCAGCAGCAATTGGGCCTTGCGTAAGGCCACCTGACCGCCGCCAACCAGTAATACCCGCTGCTGGCGCAGACGCAGGAAGACCGGTAGAAAATCCATTAGACAGCGAACCTCCGCTTTTCAACCGCGCAAGATTACCCGGGCGCCATTCATGTAAGGCTGTAGCGCCAACGGTACATTCACACTACCGTCGGCGTTCTGGTAGTTCTCCAGTACTGCCACCAGCGTGCGGCCTACAGCGAGTCCAGAGCCATTGATGGTGTGCATCAGCTCCGGCTTGCCGGTAGCAGGATTACGCCAACGCGCCTGCATCCTTCGCGCCTGGAAATCACCGAAGTTGCTGCACGACGAAATCTCGCGGTAGGTACCCTGGCCCGGCAGCCACACTTCGATGTCATAGGTTTTTTCCGACGAAAAGCCCATATCGCCGCCACAAAGTACAATGACGCGATACGGCAGACCGAGTTTCTGCAGTATGTTTTCGGCGTGTACGGTCAATTCTTCGTGCGCCTGCTTCGATTGGTTTGGCGCTACCAGTTGTACCATTTCGACCTTCTCGAACTGGTGCTGACGAATCATGCCGCGCGTGTCCCTGCCGTACGAACCGGCTTCGCTGCGGAAACATGGCGAATGACAGGCGAACTTCATCGGCAACTGCGACGCATCAACAATGCTGTCGCGCACAAAGTTGGTGACAGGAACCTCGGCGGTAGGAATCAGGTAATACTGCTGCTCTCCGTTCAACTTGAAAAGGTCTTCCTCGAACTTCGGCAGTTGCCCGGTCCCAAAGGCAGACTCGGCGTTCACCATGTACGGCACGTTGACTTCAACATATCCGTGTTCCTGGGTGTGGGTGTCGAGCATCAACTGGATGATCGCGCGATGCAGACGGGCGATCTCATTCTTCATAACCACAAAGCGCGAGCCGGTCAACTTCACGGCAGTAGCAAAATCTATCTGGCCGGCGGCTTCACCGAGAGCCACGTGGTCCTTTGCTTCAAAGTCGAACTGGCGCGGCGTGCCCCAACGACGCAGCTCAACGTTATCGTGCTCGTCCTTGCCTGCGGGCACTTCATCAGCTGGAATGTTCGGCAGGCGCTGCAGGATGTAATCAAGCTCGGCTTGTACGGCTTCCAGCGCCTTGCTCTTGGCGTCGAGCTGGTCCTTCATGCTGTCCACTTCGGCCAACAGCGGTGCAATGTCTTTTCCGGCGGCTTTGGCTTGGCCGATATGTTTCGAGCGGGTGTTGCGTTCATTCTGCAACTGCTCTGTTTCGAGCTGCAGAAGTTTGCGGCGCACTTCGATCTGTTCGATCGCAGCGACATCCATCACAAAACCACGTTTGGCCAGCAGTTTGGCCACAGTTTGCGGTTCGCCCCGCACCAGACGAGCATCCAACATAAAAAGAGTTCCTTGCATGGCCGTGGAAAACGGCGTTTCGATTGTGCCTTTCAAAACATTTGGCGGGTCAGGCTCACACCCAACCAGGTCGCCGCCAGGCACACTACCAATGTGCCCAGCAGGTAGAGGATGGCGGTCCCTACCTGCCCTTGCTCCAGCAGGCGCAAGGCATCAAGTGAATAAGTGGAATACGTAGTGAAAGCGCCGAGGAACCCGACAGTCAACAGTTGTTGCCCGTACGGTTGCAAACCACCCCTCTGCGTTATCACCACATACAAGACCCCTATCGCCAAGGCGCCGGTGGCGTTGATAACGAAGGTAGCGAGCTGTGCGGAAGCCTTGCCGGAGGCCGCTGCATTATACACTGCGTACCGTGCCACAGCGCCGAGCGCACCACCTAGAGCCACCATCAGGTAATTCATGTTCAGCGCCCCGGCTTGCCATAGCGCTGTTGGGCACTGGCGGCATCCAGTGCGCGCAAATGCGCGAGCTTCTGGCGTATCTGCTCTTCCAGTCCACGCTCTACCGGAAAATAGTACTGCTTGTCTTTTATTGCCTCGGGAAAGTAGTTCTCTCCTGCTGCATAAGCACCCGGCTCATTGTGGGCGTAGCGGTATTCAGTACCGTAATCGAGTTTCTTCATCAGGCCAGTAGGGGCGTTACGAAGGTGTATCGGCACTTCGTGGCTGGCACTGGCTTGCACATCGGCACGCGCGGTGTTGAATGCGTTGTACACCGCGTTGCTCTTCGGCGCGCAAGCGAGAAACACCACTGCCTGGGCAATGGCAAGTTCGCCTTCCGGGCTGCCTAGACGTTCCTGCACATCCCAGGCATTCAGCGCGAGTTGCAACGCGCGCGGATCGGCGATGCCGATATCTTCACTCGCCATACGCACAACGCGACGGGCGATGTAGAGAGGATCGCAGCCACCATCGAGCATGCGGCACAGCCAATACAGCGCAGCATCCGGAGACGATCCACGCACCGCCTTATGCAGCACGGATATCTGTTCGAAGAACACATCACCGCCTTTGTCAAAACGGCGCACGCCACCCTGCAGCAACTGGGCAAGTACGGCGTCAGGCAATAATTCTTCACCAGCAGCATTGGTCTCCAGCATGTCGCACGCCAGCTCCAGCAGATTCAACAGCCGGCGGGCATCGCCATCAGCAGCCAATGCCAATTGCTGTTGTTGCCCAGCCGTCAGGACGATGCGGCGTTGGCCGAGGCCATTGTTCTCATCCGCCAATGCCAGTGCGATGACTTTGAGCAGCGCCGTTTCATCGAGGCTCTTGAGCACGTAGACCCGAGCCCGCGACAACAATGCCGAATTCAACTCGAAGGAAGGGTTCTCGGTGGTAGCGCCAATGAAGATGACAATCCCGTCTTCAATGTGCGGTAGAAACGCATCCTGCTGCGATTTATTGAAGCGATGTACCTCGTCGACGAACAAAACCGTTTTGCGGCCGTGCTGGCTACGGACATCCTGCGCACGCTCCAATGCAGCCCGAATTTCCTTCACACCAGACAACACCGCCGACAGGGTTTCAAGATGCGCATTGGCGCCGCCCGCCACCATGCGGGCCAGCGTAGTCTTGCCGGTGCCAGGTGGCCCCCACAGAATCATCGAATGCGGCTGGCCCAGACGAATCGCTTCATACAACGGTTTTCCCGGGCTGAGAATATGTTCCTGGCCGGCATAACCCGCCAACGCCAATGGCCGCATGCGTGACGCCAGTGGCTGATATCCCGGCTTGTCCTGGAACAACGGCAGTGTCATGTCAATTCAGTCGCGGGAGGCAGCGGAAGTGGAATCGGAAGTCGAATCCAGTGTGGAATCAATCACATCCACACCAGCCAGCGGCGCATAGCTGAAAGAGGCGGCATCAACCGAAATATTGCGCTGCACCGAATGGAAGCTCAGGCTGGTCTGCTGACCAAGACTGTCCTCAAACTGCATCTCTTCCAGCACCACACCGTTGAAAGTAAGGCTCATACGTTCGAACAGACTGTCGGGCTGCCGTGGCTGCAGGATAAAACGCTGATGCACACCATCCGTCATGGTAGCGGCAGTGACAGCATAGCTTTCGCGAATGCTGTCGGCACTGCCGTTGAGCAGCATCACAGGAGTACGGTCAAGTTCGGTGTTGAAAGCCTGGATCGTGACTTGCTCCAGATCCGGCTCGTAGCGCCAGATCCTGCTGCCGTTCGTTACCATCAATTCGCTGTAGGGCTCGATAATTTCCCAACGAAAGTTGGAGGGCTTCTGCATCAACAATTGCGCGCGGGTTTCCTGCAACTCACGACCTTCCTGGTCCATCAACAATTGCTCCACTTCTGCCTGCATCGTGTTGGTTTGCAGCAACAGTTCCACCAGAGCCTGCAACGCAAAGTCTTCGGCAGTGGCAACAGTGGGTGCATCGACCGGCGACTGGCCCCACAGCGGTACAGCGGTGATCAACATCAGTATTGTTACGGGAATCTTCATCAAAGCCCTGTCTTGCGCAGTTTCACGAAGGTGGCGGTGCCAGCACTTCGCGGTTGCCATTGCTGCTCATAGCCGACACCACGCCTGCCATTTCCATGGCTTCAATCAGCCGTGCCGCGCGGTTGTAGCCGATACGGAATTTGCGCTGCACCGACGAAATGGAAGCCTTGCGCGACTCGGTAACAAATCGGACAGCCTGATCATACATCTGGTCATTCTCTTCGGCATTGCCGCCCTCGCCTTCTTCGCCTTCGCCACCCAAACCTGGTAGCCCGGCGCCGGATGAGTCAGAGGTAATCGACTCGATGTAGTTGGGCTCACCACGTGCCTTCCAGTCTGCCACAACGCGGTGCACTTCTTCGTCTGCCACGAAAGCACCGTGTACACGTTGCGCCACGCCGCCGCCGGGTGGCAGGAACAGCATGTCGCCGTGACCGAGCAACTGTTCGGCCCCGCCCTCACCCAGGATCGTGCGTGAATCGATTTTCGACTGCACCATGAACGACAGGCGTGTCGGGATGTTGGCCTTGATCAGACCGGTCAGTACATCCACCGATGGCCGCTGCGTGGCCAGTATCAGGTGGATGCCGGCTGCACGCGCCTTCTGTGCTATGCGAGCGATCAATTCCTCCACTTTCTTGCCAACGACCATCATCATGTCGGCCAGCTCGTCTACAACGACAACGATCACTGGCAATTCGCTCAACCCATCCGGAGTCTGTTCTTCCAACGCCAGCATCGGATCGGGCTTCCACAGGGGATCGACTATCGGCTGACCGGCCTTGATCGCATCGGCCACTTTCTTGTTGTAACCGGCGAGGTTGCGCACACCGAGCGCCGACATCAACTTGTAACGACGCTCCATCTCGGCGACGCACCAGCGCAACGCGTTGGCTGCGTCCTTCATGTCGGTGACCACTGGCGTCAGCAAGTGCGGAATGCCGTCATAGACCGACAACTCCAGCATCTTCGGGTCAATCATGATCATGCGCACTTCCTGTGGTGTCGATTTGAACAGGATGCTGAGGATCATAGCGTTGACGCCTACCGACTTGCCGGACCCGGTAGTACCTGCCACCAGCAAGTGCGGCATACGGGCCAGATCGACCACCACTGGGTTACCACCGATATCGTGGCCAAGCGCCATGCTGACCGGCGAGCGCGCATTGTCGAACTCGGCTGACGACAGCACTTGACCAAGAAAGATCATTTCCTTCTTTTCGTTTGGTATTTCAATACCAATGCAGGTTTTGCCGGGAATGACTTCAACCACGCGCAGACTGGATACAGCCAGCGAACGCGCCAGATCCTTCACCAGGTTGCTGATGCGGCTCACCTTGATACCGGCGGCGGGCTGCACCTCAAACCGCGT
Source organism: uncultured Gammaproteobacteria bacterium (assembly GCA_903887045.1). GTDB lineage: Bacteria > Pseudomonadota > Gammaproteobacteria > Pseudomonadales > Pseudohongiellaceae > CAILUG01. The sequence goes on from CAISOD010000253.1 coordinate 7,637, forward strand.
GATGACAGGGCCGGGATTGATTCCAACCACGGTGATGTCGATACTGAAATCCTTGAGCTTGATTTCAAGCAGCTTTGACATTGCCTCAAGTGCTTCCGGTGAATAGCCAACCGGCTTGTTGTCTTCCCATTCATTCAGCAGCGTGATCGGCGGCAGGTCACCCACTACCGGAGTTTCAAACAGCTTGCCCTGTTTCTCTTTCTGCTTTTCACGCACGACACGTCGGCTGGGCTCACGTGGCGCTTCGCGGATCGGCGTGATTTCGATCAGTGGTCTCTTGGCATCTTTCTCGATGAAGTTGTCGAGCGCTTCCTTGCGCTGGTTGATGTTGTGTTGGGTTTCTTCTTCTTCGCGCTGCTTTTCGCGGTGACGCTGCCATGCCTCACCTGCATAGCCGAAACACTTCAGGCTGATGGCACCTGTCCGGTCCACCACCTTGAGCCACGACAAGCCGAGTCCCAGTGTCATTCCCAGCACCAGCATCGTGAGTGCGAGCAGCGTAGTACCCACCAACTGGAACGCCGGCAACAACAAGGACACAAGCGAACGACCCAACAGGCCACCCGCCGAGCTTTGCAGACTGCTTGCGAAATGCAGACTTGCAAGCAGGCAACTGCTGAGCAACAGCATTACCAGACCCGCAGCACGCATGCTGAATACCGGCCAGTTGAAGGTGGATACAGTCTGGCGTTCGCGAAACAACGAGTAGGCTTTGTAGAACAATAGCAGCGGCAGCAGGTAGGCCAGGTTGCCTATCAACAGGTACAGCACATCCGATAGCCAGGCACCGCTATTACCTACCAGATTGTTGACGGTTTCATTTTCGCCGGTGCTGGACCAGCCCGGGTCCTGTGGCGAATACGACAACAGCGCCAGCAACAGATAAAACGCCAGCGCAAGGAAGATGATCATCATCCCCTCTACCATGAACAACTGACTCAGCCCGCTGGTCGGGCTGGGTGTGTCGTTACGGGTCGCTTTTTCCCGGACTGCTGCCACCGTGGTTACCGAATTTTTCCGCCAAAAACAGATACCTATCATAAACAATAACGGGGGCCGGCGATATGGCGCAGGAGCGCTGACACAGCAGGACATATCCTCATTGCACGTAGTCGGGCTGTCCTCAATTGCAACGCTGAGCTATAAACATGCCAACAACAAGACCAAGGGGAATGCCATGTACCAATACACCATGCTGAAACCGTTTGCGCGCTGGCTACCACTACTGGTTAGCAGCGCAGTGCTGGCGCAACAACCAGCGGCTGGTCCGCAAACACCCTTTGAGTGGGCCTACGGCATCAACACACCAGGACTCACCCTGCCTGCCCCCAGCGGCGCGCATAGAGTTCCCGGCAGCGAGCAGGAGTTCAGCTTCCCTCGCGACCGTTTTTCGCCACCTGACTGGCATCCGCAAGATCACCCTGTGATGCCGCCTGTAGTTGCACAGGGACGCCAGCCGCAGGTGTTCGCTTGTGGTTACTGCCACCTGCCTGATGGACAGGGCCGGCCAGAGAATGCCAGCCTGGCCGGCTTGTCGGCCGAGTACATCATGCAGCAGATGGCCGACTATCGCGCCGGTCTGCGCAAGAGTTCTGAGCCACAAATGGTGCCACCATCACTGATGCAGGCGGTGGGTGCCAATGCCACAGCAGAGGAGGCTGAAGCTGCTGCACACTACTTTGCCAGCCTTACACCACGGCCCTGGATACGAGTGGTGGAAACCAGCATGGTGCCGGAGACTGTCGTGTCAGGCTTCATGTCCATCGTTAAACCCGGCGGTGGCGAAGAACCGATCGGCAATCGCATCCTCGAAATGCCGGAAGACCTCGAACGCACCGAGCTGCGCGACAGCCATTCCGGCTTCATTGCCTACGTGCCAGTTGGCAGTGTTGAACGTGGTCGTGTATTGGCTGCTGGAACTGATCCCAAAACCAAAGCCTGTGCGCTGTGCCATGGCGAAAATCTGCACGGACTTGGCCCGGTGCCTCGTTTGGCCGGCCGCTCTCCCAGCTATATGGCCCGTCAGCTGTACGATCTTCAAACCGGCAGCCGCAAAGGGTTGTGGTCGCCATTGATGACTGAAGTAGTAGCCAAACTGACTCCGGCAGATATCGTGGCGCTCTCTGCCTACATTGCATCACTTAGTCCGTAGTCCAATTCTGGCGGTCATCGTTGTTTTCAATCAGGCACATTGCCGGCGGCAATTGGCTATCGATAATGTCGCCTGCATAATGCCTTCACACAATTTCAAGGACAGCCTTACCCATGAGCTCCATCCAGCATCACCGTTTGATCATTCTTGGCTCCGGCCCGGCCGGATACACCGCCGCTGTTTATGCCGCTCGCGCCAACCTGAAGCCCGTCATCATTACCGGGATGCAGCAAGGTGGCCAGCTGACCACGACTACCGAAGTCGACAACTGGCCTGGTGACGCTCACGGATTAACCGGCCCCGATCTAATGGAACGCATGAAAAATCATGCGGAACGCTTTGAAACCAATATCATTTTTGATCATATCGACAAAACCGATCTGTCCCAGCGCCCGTTCGTGCTGACTGGCAGCATGGGCACCTACAGCTGTGATGCGCTGATCATTGCCACGGGCGCTTCGGCGCAGTACCTCGGCCTGCCGTCGGAAGAGCAGTACATGGGCAGTGGGGTCAGCGCCTGCGCCACCTGCGATGGCTTTTTCTACAAAGGGCAACGCGTTGCGGTAATCGGCGGTGGCAATACCGCAGTCGAAGAAGCACTGTATCTTTCCAATATCGCAACCCACGTCACGCTGGTACACCGTCGCGACAAGCTGAAAGCCGAAAAAATCCTGCAGGACAAATTGTTCGAGAAGGAAAAAGCCGGCCAGATCCGCATCCTGTGGAACCACGCTCTTGACGAAGTGCTGGGAACCGGTGGTTCTGTGTCAGGTATGCGAGTTAAAAGCACTCTCACGTCATCAACCGAAACCATTGATTTAAGTGCAGTTTTTATTGCAATTGGTCATAAGCCCAACTCAGATATCTTCCAAGGTCAGCTCGACATGGCTGATGGATACATCAAGATACGTTCTGGTATCACCGGCAATGCAACCGCGACCAGTGTTCCCGGGGTGTTCGCTGCCGGCGATATAGCCGACCATGTCTACCGCCAAGCCATCACCTCGGCAGGTTTCGGTTGCATGGCAGCCCTCGACGCCGAGAAATATCTCGACACCCATGAACACTAGCCATTAACACCCATGCGTGTCTCACTGCCTTGGCTGGATCCGGTAAGTCTCGAGTTTCCGGATCCGTCCACTGCGCTCACTACCCCGAACGGCCTGTTGGCCGCTGGCGGCGACTTGAGTCCCGCCCGCCTCTTGTGCGCGTACCATCTTGGCATCTTCCCCTGGTTCAGCGATGGTCAGCCGATCCTGTGGTGGTCACCTGATCCTCGCATGGTGTTGTTACCGGCGGAGCTTCATATAAGCCGTAGCCTAGCCAAGACACTGCGCAGCGGCCGCTTTACATTCAGCTCAGACCAGGCCTTTGCCGATGTGTTGCTCGGTTGCGCCGGCAATCGCCGCGACAGCGACGGCACTTGGCTGGATATTGACATGCAGCAGGCATATAGCGATTTGCACCGCCTCGGGCATGCACATTCAGTCGAAACCTGGCGGGACGGCAAACTGGTGGGCGGCGTGTACGGCGTCGCGCTTGAGGGAATATTCTTCGGAGAGTCGATGTTCAGCCGCGAATCCGATGCTTCGAAGGCTGCTCTTGCCACACTGGTCAAGGCATTGATACCAGCAGGTTATCGCCTGATCGATTGCCAGGTGACGAATCCGCACCTCGCCACCCTCGGTGCACGTCAGATTGCGCGGCAGGAATTCATGCAATATCTGCCATCCACAGCGGACATTTCCCGCCCTGCACACTGGCCCTTACAATAGCGCAATATTGTTTCTGGCCGCTGCCATGACCTCGCTGAAAGACATCCGGCTGTTTACTACCCAGCCGCACAAGTGCAGTTATCTGCCCGATCAGGAGGCGCAGACACTGTTCATTGATCCTGAATTCCAGGTACAGCAATCACACAACAGCCGTCTGTCAGAAATCGGTTTTCGCCGCAGCGGGAGTCATGTGTACCGCCCGAATTGCAAGAACTGCCAGCAGTGTCTGTCGTGCCGGGTGCTGGTGCAGCAGTTTGAACTTAACCGCCGCTTCGACCGTGTGCTGAAGCGCAATTCCGATGTCGAAGTAGCCGAAGTGGATTCGATCATCGATGACGAGTATTTCCTGCTGTACAAGCATTACATAGCCGTACGTCACGGCGATGGCGACATGTACCCCCCAAGCCGCGAGCAATTCGAGGCTTTTCTGCTGAAGCGATGTGACGGTACCCAGTACTTCACCCTGCGCGCCAAGGGTCGCTTGCTGGGGGTATTGGTCACAGACAGGCTCGAAAACGGCCTGTCGGCGGTTTATACCTTTTTCGACCCCTTGGAAGATAAGCGCTCGCTCGGCACCTTCGGCGTACTATGGCAGATCCATGAAACCCGCCGGCTTGGTCTCACCTACCTATACTTGGGTTATTGGATAAGAGACAGCCGCAAAATGCGCTACAAGATCCACTACAGGCCAATGGAACTGTTGGTCCGCCAACGTTGGGTGCTGATGACCGACGCCATGCTGGCCCCGTAACAACCACGTCCCATTGGTCGCCGGGGGTCAATTCACCGTTTACGGCACCTGCGCTTTTCGGGCAGAATGCCCCACCTTGCAAACACAGGCTTATTGAATGTCCAAAGAAGACCAGATCGAGATGGATGGCGAAGTGATCGACACGCTGCCGAATACGATGTTCCGCGTAAAGCTGGACAATGGACACGTGGTGATTGCGCACATCTCGGGCAAGATGCGCAAGAACTACATCCGCATCCTTACCGGTGACAAAGTCAAAGTTGAAATGACACCGTATGACTTGACCAAGGGCCGAATCACGTTTCGTGCGCGCTAAGCGCCCTGTTGGGCTTCAAACGCCCAGATTCTCCTCCTTCAGATCTTCGTCGTCTTCCCGCTGAATCGGCATAGTTGCTGACGGTGTGATGTCAAGGCAGATGTCGTCGTTGTTGACGGTTACATTCACATCGCCACCACTTATCAACCTGCCAAACAGGATGTCCTCGGCCAGCGGTTTCTTGATCTTGTTCTGGATGAGTCGCAACATCGGACGTGCACCCATTGCCTTGTCGTAACCATGGGCAACAAACCAGTCGATCGCTTCGTCTTCGACATGCACTACTACCTTCTTGTCGTCGAGCTGCACCTGCAGCTCCACCAGGAACTTGTCAACCACGGTGCGGATGATCGAGCTGTCCAGTGAATGGAACTGGATTATCGAATCCAGTCGGTTACGGAATTCCGGCGTGAACATGCGACGGATCACTTCCATGCCATCGGTCGTATGGTCCTGGGTAGCAAAACCAATCGACGCCCTGCTCATTTCCTGTGCGCCGGCATTCGTGGTCATGATGAGGATCACGTTGCGAAAATCCGCCTTGCGACCGTTGTTGTCAGTAAGCGTGCCATGATCCATCACCTGCAGCAGCAGGTTGAACACGTCGGGATGTGCCTTTTCGATTTCATCGAGCAGAAGTACGCAGTGCGGGTTCTTCGCAATAGCCTCGGTCAATAGACCGCCTTGGTCGAACCCGACATAGCCAGGGGGCGCACCAATCAGGCGAGATACCGTATGGCGTTCCATGTATTCCGACATGTCGAAGCGGATCAGCTCGATACCAAGGATCTTCGCCAACTGGCGGCTCACTTCGGTTTTCCCAACCCCGGTCGGACCTGCAAACAGATAGGAACCGATGGGCTTCTCTCCTTCTTTCAAGCCAGCGCGAGACAGTTTGATCGATGCCGACAAGGCGCTGATCGCTTCGTCCTGGCCGAACACCACCATTTTGAGGTTCTTCTCGAGATCTTTCAGCGTGGTCTTGTCGGAGGCAGACACGTTTCTTGGCGGAATCCGCGCAATCTGCGCCACCACACGTTCAATGTCACCGACCTGGATCAGCTTCTTGCGTTTGCTGGCACTCTGCAGCCGTTGATAGGCTCCGGCTTCGTCGATCACGTCGATTGCCTTGTCAGGCATGTAGCGGTCATTGATGTAGCGCGATGCCAGTTCGGCTGCAGCACGCAGCGCCTTGTCGGTGTAGCGCAGGTCGTGGTGTTCCTCATAACGCGATTTCAGGCCTCGCAGGATCTGATAGGTGGTTTCAACATCCGGTTCGCTGACGTCGATTTTCTGGAACCGGCGGGACAGCGCCCGGTCCTTTTCGAAGATGCCACGGTACTCCTGGTAAGTAGTGGAACCAATGCAACGCAATCGGCCAGTGGTCAACACCGGTTTCAACAGGTTGGATGCATCCATCACACCACCCGACGCAGCACCGGCGCCGATGATGGTATGGATTTCGTCGATGAACAAAATGGCGTGTTCCTTCTTGCCGAGCTCGGCCAACAACGCTTTGAAGCGCTTCTCAAAATCACCACGATACTTGGTGCCGGCCAGCAACGCTCCCATGTCCAGCGAGTAAACCACGCTGTCTTTCAGGATATCGGGCACCTGGCCGTCGACAATCTGGCGCGCCAGACCTTCGGCGATGGCGGTCTTGCCTACACCGGATTCACCGACAAACAGCGGGTTGTTCTTGCGACGACGTGACAGTACTTGTACGAGGCGGGTGATTTCCTCTTCGCGCCCAATCAGCGGGTCGATGCGACCGGCTTTGGCTTCATCGTTGAGGTTGGTGGCAAAACTTTCAAGCGGGTTTTGCGGCTTTTCCCTGGGTTCACCGGTGTTGTTGCCAAGCTCCGACTCGCTTTCTTCGCTGGCGCCGGGACCACGGATATTACCGTGAGTAATGAAGTTGACCACGTCACCCCGATTGACGCCATGCTTCTTAAGCAGGTAAACGGCGTGGCTGTCTTTTTCACCGAAAATCGCGACCAATACGTTGGCGCCGGACACTTCTCGTTTGCCGGTGGACTGCACATGGAACACTGCACGCTGGATCACACGCTGGAAACCCAGTGTCTGCGTGATGTCTCCACCATCGTTCTGCTCGGTGACCTGTGGCATCTGGCTGTTGAGGTATTGCTGCAATTCAACACGCAGTTTTTCGATGTCGACATCGCCCGCCTGCAGGATATCCCTGGCCGCACTTTCGTCGAGCAGAGCCTGCAACAGATGTTCTACCGTAATGAACTCGTGGCGCTTGGTACGGGCCCAGGTGACCACCTGATTGAGAGCACTTTCAAACTCTTTACTGAACATGGCGCTTACCTTTCATCGGCATACATGGGTACTCATATGTCACGGGTGATACGCAACCGTCTACGCATCCGTTCAATGCAACATGGGGGCTTTGCTGACAAAACAAAGGGCCGGCATCAATCATCCACCTCGATATCACACAGCAGTGGATGTTCCGCCGCCCGCGCGTGCTCATTCACCTGGATGGCCTTTGTTTCAGCGATCTCTTTCGGATAAACACCACACACACCTTTGCCTTCGGTGTGGACTTTCAACATCACACGGGTAGCGGTTTCAGCATTCATGCCAAAAAACTGGCGCAACACTGCAACCACGAATTCCATAGGTGTGTAGTCGTCATTCAACAGAACGACGCGATAGAGTGGTGGAGGTTTGAGTTTGACCTGCTCGGGCGCGAGCACCTCGCGGATACCAGTGCCGCGCTGGTCATTGTCATCACGACTGTCGTCATTGCTGTCGTCGTGGTTGTCGTTCTGTCCACTCAAGGTGGCGGCAGCAACGTAGAGAAAAAGGCTTGCGTCATTCATGGTTTATCACGTGCTCACTGGTATCAACTGCACCCAGATGGTACGACCTCACTATAGCATGATTCATTGTGCGTCCTGTGCCGGCGAAACCCTCCGGCTGTGACTCTATTAGTGGGGGCGAAATTGGGTTTGACAAGCTAATTCTTTAGCGCTATACGTGCCGCAACCTGCAAAAAAACCCGACAAAAGCAGGGGTAAAACAACAAGCTGGACAACAAGCAGCGCCTCAGTCTGCACAACATTCAGCACAACAACAAAAATCGGGAATTCAATAAGAACTACAGAAGGGGGGATGTATGAGTACCGGTCAGGTCAAATGGTTCAATAACGCCAAGGGTTTCGGTTTCATCTTGCCCGACGATGGCGGCAGTGATCTCTTTGCACACTATTCGGCAATTGCGATGGAAGGGTATAAAACCCTGAAGGCCGGCCAGGCCGTATCGTTTGACATCATTGAAGGACCGAAGGGGTTGCACGCCATCAATATCATGGCGATCAAGGATGCAAGTACCAGTATGCACGCTGACCAAGCGGACGTTGCGGCCTGAGGCCCCTCGTTATCTATCCGGGTGCTGGTCCTGTTCAACAAACCTTACGGGGTACTGAGTCAATTTACCCCCGAGGCAGGTCACCCCGGATTGCAGGATTACATTCCGCTCAAAGGTGTCTACCCTTCAGGTCGTCTAGACCATGATTCAGAGGGGTTGCTGCTCTTGACTGACGACGGCGCCCTGCAGAACCGCATCAGCAATCCCCGCCACAAACTCGCAAAAACCTATTGGGCCCAAGTAGAAGGCACAGTCACTGAAGAGGCTTTGGCCTGTCTCTGTCGAGGTGTCGAATTGAATGATGGTCCAACACTGCCTGCGCAGGCTGCAGCGATGCGTTCCCCCATGCTGTCGCAGCGCGATCCACCGATCCGCTTTCGCAAGTCAGTCCCCGATAGCTGGCTGTCGTTGACGCTTACCGAAGGTCGCAACCGCCAGGTGCGCCGCATGACCGCTGCGGTTGGTTTTCCGACATTGCGACTGGTGCGCTGGCAGATAGGGCCGTGGACACTGGAAGGGTTACAGCCCGGCGAATACCGGGTCATCGAGAAGCCGAGGTTGAGTGATCGCAGCTGACAGCATTACCAGCGCTTGCTGGCCTCCTCGTCGGATTCCTTGGCGGCAATCCAGTGGCCACCTTCAATGAACAGGCATTTTTTCCAGAACGGTGCCCGCGTTTTCAGGTAGTCCATCAGGAAATCACACGCGGCAAACGCAGCAGCACGATGCGCACTGCTGATGCCAACAAACACGATCTGCTCTCCCGGCAACAATTCACCTATACGGTGGATGATCACTACGCCCAATAGTGGCCAGCGTGTTGCAGCTTCATCCACGATCGCTCGCAGACTTTTTTCTGTCATGCCGGGGTAGTGTTCCAGCACCAGCGCACGGATATCGCGGCCGTTTTCCTGCCCGCGCACAAGTCCGCTGAATGTCACAACCGCGCCGGCATCAGCAGCATTTGCCCGCAACCAGTCAGTTTCCTGCTGGCTGCTGAAATCGTCATGCTCCACACGGATATCGATGTCCATTACAGTCTCAGCCACCGGTTACCGGCGGGAAGAACGCCACTTCATCGCCGTCCTTGATAACAGCAGTGATCGGTACTACCACTTGGTTGACTGCTGTGAGTACGCGGGTTTCGTTGAACAGCGACTGCCAGCGCCCGCCGTGTTGTACCACCAGGGTATCGATCAGGGCTGCCACGGTTGCCGGCTGTGGAAGTGCTACCTGTTCGCGCGCCACTCCGAGCATTTCGCGGATATTGGCAAAGTAATGCACGTCGATCATTGCAACCTCAGGCTTCAGTCGTACGTTGCCAATGGCCGGATTTGCCGCCCTGTTTATCGACCAGCCGTACCTGGCGGATCACCATGCCGCGATCGACTGCCTTGCACATGTCGTACAACGTAAGAGCAGCAATCGAAGCAGCGGTCAACGCCTCCATTTCGACACCGGTCTGGCCGGTCAATGTGCAGGTAGCGGTGATGTGGACGCTGTGCTCTGCCGGCAACGGCTGCAACTCTACCTTCACGCTGCTCAACATCAGCGGATGGCACAGCGGGATCAGGTCAGCACATTTCTTCGCCGCCTGGATACCGGCGATGCGCGCCACAGCAAACACATCACCCTTCTTGTGGGTGCCATCAGTGATCATCCGCAGCGTAGCCGGTTGCATGTCGACCCAGGCTTCGGCGGTGGCCGAACGCTGTGTCAGGGCCTTGCTGCCAACGTCTACCATGTGGGCGCGGCCTTGGTCATCGAGATGGGTCAGGGAACTCATGGAAACCTTAAATTTCTGGGATGTGGGACATTATCCCCCTGTGCCGTGCGTTTATGAAAGGCCGTTATTCGGGTAGCATGCGGCCCTCCTCGCAGTCGCGGAAACCCTGCATGATCTGGCTTGCCCACAGCTCTGTTGCCACCATTGTCGAACACAACGGCCGCTTCCTGATGGTGGAAGAACGCGATGGCGACGCCCTCGTGTTCAACCAGCCAGCCGGGCATCTCAATGAAGGCGAAACCTTGTTCACAGCTGCAGTACGCGAAACGCTGGAAGAGACCGGGTGGGATGTAGAACTGACGCATCTGCTCGGGCTGTACCACTACCCTGCCCCAAACGGCGTGACTTACATCCGTCATTGCTTTGCTGCCAAACCGTTGCGTCACCTTCCAGACCGCGAGCTGGACACACCTATTGTTGCCGCTCACTGGCTGACGGCAGGTGAGATCATGGCGCCCGGCTTTGCCGCTCGCAGTCCGATTGTGCAGCGTTGTTTGCAGGATTACCTCGACGGCCAACGCTATCCGCTGGCTGTCATATACCATCACCGTCCATGAGCAATGCCTCCACCAAGGTCATCGTCGGCATGTCCGGCGGTGTCGATTCCTCTGTCGCGGCACTGCTGCTGATTGAACAGGGTTACCGTGTAGAAGGACTGTTCATGAAGAACTGGGATGAAGATGACGGTACCGAATACTGCACGGCCAAGGCTGATCTTGCCGACGCCGAGGCGGTCTGCAACAAACTCGGCATCAGGCTGCACACTGCCAATTTTGCTTCCGAGTACTGGGACAACGTGTTCGAGCATTTCCTTGGCGAATACAAGGCCGGCCGCACCCCCAACCCCGACATCCTCTGCAACCGCGAGATCAAATTCAAAGCATTCCTCGACTACGCCACAATGCTGGGGGCCGACTTGATCGCCACCGGCCACTATGCCCGTACGCGCCTGGTGCAGAACGACACCTGGTTGATGAAGGGCCTTGATCCCGGCAAGGACCAGAGTTATTTCCTCTGCGCGGTACAGCAACCACAACTGGCGCGCACACTGTTTCCGGTAGGCGAACTCCACAAGAGCGAAGTGCGCGCACTGGCAGCGCGTCACAGCTTTGTCACACACGACAAGAAAGACAGCACTGGCATCTGTTTCATCGGCGAACGTCGTTTCCGCGACTTTCTGCAGAGTTATCTGCCTGCAAAGCCCGGGGATATCGAAACTCCGGACGGGCGGGTGCTCGGCCGTCATCAGGGTCTGATGTACCACACGCTGGGCCAGCGTGCCGGTCTCGGCATCGGTGGCGTCAGCGGCAGCGATGAAGCGCCCTGGTATGTAGCTGCCAAGGACCTGGTGCGCAATGTGCTGATAATCGTGCAAGGCAATGAACATCCGCTGCTCTACTCAATCGCTTTGAGTGCCGACCAGATGTCGTGGGTCAACCCGCAACCGCCGGTATTGCCACTCTCGTGCCTCGCCAAGACCCGCTATCGCCAGCCAGACCAGGACTGTGTTGTAGACGCAAGCGTCGGCCCGGCTTTGCGGGTACGGTTCAGTGAACGCCAGCGCGCCGTTACCCCCGGCCAGCATGTGGTGTTCTACAGCGGCGAACGCTGTCTTGGCGGCGGCGTAATCCGCGACTACCAACTGGCAAATTGAATGAGCCGTCACCAACAAGTCATTGCATTGGCTGGTGTTGCGCAGGCGGCCGTGCTGGTACACCAGTTGGCACTGCACGGGGTGGTGGCGCAGGACAAGCTGGCCACTGCCGTCAACAGCCTGTTCGCACTCGATCCTGCCAACACGCTCGACGTGTTCGGCTCCTTGCGTCAACTGCGGCTTGGGCTGGAAACGTTGAAGGAACTGTTTGGCAGCTACGATTCATTGCTCGCCCCCGGTGAAGGTCTGCGTTACTTCTCCGGCCTCCTGCATCTGGAAAGCCAACTGAAATCCCGCGATGCCATGCTGGGTCAGATCCGGAAAGACCTGGAGCGACTGCAGCAACGCTACCCGGCCATCACGATCGTCGACGAACCCGCTGCATTGCGCGAGTTGGCGGCACTGTATCGCACTACCTTGAGTACACTGCCATTCCGTATCCACGTGCGCGGCGACATGAACTACCTGCGCAACGAGCACGTGGCGGAGAAGGTTCGCATACTGCTGTTTGCCGGTGTTCGCGCCGCCTTTCTATGGCATCAGGTGGGTGGCCGCCGCTGGCACCTGCTATTCAGCCGCGGCAGCCTGGCTGCTGAGGTAGACACGCTGTTGCGCTCGTTGTAGCAGCACTTTCTGTCCATGCTGGCTACTGACAAAGCCCTGCGGCGACCCGCCGCTTGCGATAAAATGGCGCACTCGCTCCAGTGGATCCCGCCGATGTCAGCCGTCCCTTCCAACGCCCTCAGCCAGCTAAACGCCATCTCGCCGATCGATGGCCGCTACCATGGCAAAACCCGCAGCCTCAGCGCCTATTTCAGCGAATATGGACTCATCCGTTACCGCGTATTGGTAGAGCTATGCTGGTTCAAGCAACTGGCTGCGCATCCAGGCATAGCTGAGGTACCACCGCTCAGCGCCGCTGCCACGGCCTTCCTCGACAGCATCTTCAGCAACTTCAGCGAAGGTAACGCCGAAGACATCAAGCAGCGCGAGAAAGTCACCAACCACGACGTCAAAGCAGTCGAATACTTCCTAAAAGACAAATTCAGCACACTGCCGGAGCTAGCCGCGAGCAAGGAATTCATCCACTTTGCCTGCACCTCCGAAGACATCAACAATCTTGCCTATGCGTTGATGTTGAAGGATGCACGTACCGATGTATTGCTGCCGCTCATGCAGCGGGTAGTGGACACAATCAAAGCACAGGCGCTGCAGTATGCCGACATTCCGCTGTTGGCCCGCACCCACGGCCAGACCGCCACCCCGTCAACGATGGGCAAGGAGTTCGCCAATACGGTGGCGCGCTTGCAGCGACAGTTGCAGCAGTTCGGCAAGGTCGAGCTGCTCGGCAAGATCAACGGTGCAGTTGGCAACTACAACGCCCACATGATTGCCTACCCACAGGTGGATTGGCAGGCCAATGCCCGCCAGTTCGTTGAAAGTCTCGGGCTCACATGGAATCCGTATACTACCCAGATCGAGCCGCATGACTACATCGCCGAACTGTTTGCCGCCGCCTGCCGTTTCAATACGATCCTTATAGATTTCGATCGTGATGTATGGGGCTATATCTCGCTCGGCTATTTCCGCCAGCGCACAGTGGCCGGGGAAGTCGGCTCTTCAACCATGCCGCACAAGGTCAACCCGATCGACTTCGAAAACTCCGAGGGCAATCTCGGCATCGCCAATGCAGTCATGCAGCATCTTGCCGAGAAACTGCCGATTTCGCGCTGGCAGCGCGACCTCACCGATTCCACCGTGCTGCGCAATATCGGAACCGGCTTTGCGCATGGCGTAATCGCCTATGAAGCATCGTTGAAAGGCCTCGGAAAGTTGTTGATCGACGAAACACGCCTGCATGCTGATCTCGACAACAGCTGGGAAGTACTGGCCGAAGCGATCCAGACCGTAATGCGTCGCTATGATGTGCCCGAACCTTACGAAAAGCTGAAGGCACTAACACGCGGCCAGCGGATTGATGCCACCACGCTGGCTACCTTTGTTGATGGACTGGACATTCCGGCTGATGCCAAGCAGGCGTTGCGGGAACTACGGCCACACACCTACGTTGGTAATGCTGCGACCCAAGCAAGGCAGTTGCCATGATCGTTGACGGCCTCGGCCGCGAACGCTTTCTGCGCGAGTACTGGCAACGCAAGCCGGTGCTGTTGAAGCAGGCGCTGCCGGGCTTCATTGACCCACTCAGCCCGGAAGAGCTCGCCGGCCTCGCCTGCGAGCGCAATGTCGAGTCGAGACTGGTGTTCACTCGCGGCAAGAAATGGGACCTGCGAAGTGGGCCATTCAAGACGCGGGACTTCACCTCACTGTCTGCGCGCAACTGGACTCTGCTGGTGCAAGCCGTCGACCAATGGGTGCCCGGCGTGCGTGAGTTGCTGCGCACGGTGCCGTTCGTGCCGAACTGGCGAGTCGACGACGTGATGATTTCATATGCCACTCCTGACGGCGGCGTTGGTCCCCACTTTGATTACTACGATGTATTTCTCGTGCAGGGTCAGGGTTCACGACTGTGGAAGACCGGTCAGCGTTGTACTGCAGCCGACGAACTGCGCACTGACAGCGGACTCAAGCTACTGAAACGCTTCGATACCGAACATGAATTTGAACTACACAGCGGTGATGTGCTTTATGTGCCACCAGGCGTTGCTCACTGGGGCATCTCGCACGACGACAGTCTGTGTTATTCGATCGGATTCCGCGCACCGTCATTGACCGACATGCTGCTCGGTTTCAGTGATGAACTCGCTGCCGGACTTGGTCCGGATCTGCGTTTCACTGATCCAAAACGCAGTCAGCCGCTCCAGACCGGCGAAATCACCACAGCCGATCTGCAGCAGGCACGTCGCCTGCTGCAACTGGCACTGCAGGATGATGCCGCGCTCGCCCGCTGGTTTGGCAGCCAAATGACACAGCCGCGCTATCCCGATTTGATCGAAACGAACAATACGCGCACAACGATTCGCTCTCGCGTAAGCCTGCACCCTGCCTCACGGTTGGCATGGCAACAGGAAGGACGCCAATTGCGGGTGTTTGTCGATGGGGAGGGTGAATTGTTGCCAGCCTCGGGCAAGCTGCGCAAACTGCTGCAGCAACTTGCCGAGGGCACTTCCATCGGTTACCGCGAATTCACGGCTCCGATCGCATTGAAACAATGGTGCAAGCTGCTGCTGCAACGCGGCAGCTTGCAAGTGAACAACTGACGCTTATTGTTTGATGCCTTCAATGGCCAGGATCAAACGCAGTTCGCCGTTCGGCAGCAAATTTACACCGTAGTCCTGCACATTGACGGTTGTCTCGGCTTCAAAACCTACGCGGGTATCACCAAAAGGAGTTTCGCCTTCGCCGGTTTTCACTGCTTCAAAGCTGATTTCCTTTGTCACGCCGTGCAGCGTGAAGTTGCCCATTACGTGCAGCTTGCCGTTGCCGGCATCCATGATATGGGTGCTCTCGAAACCGGCTGCCGGGAACTTGGTGACATCCAGGTAATCAGCTGTTTTCAAGTGGGTATCACGGGCTTCAAGGTTGGTATTTATCGAAGCCGGGTTGATCTTGACGCTGATCTTCGATGCAGCAACATTGGCACCGTCGTAGCTGAAAGTGCCGCTGATGTCGTCGAAACGGCCCCACAACGAGCTGATGCCCACGTGGCTGGCACGGAAACTCACGGAAGAATGCATACCGCCACCGCTGCCGTCGATTACATAATCAGCTGCCAGTGCGACATTGCCGAGTGCCAACAGGGAAGCAAGGGCGAAAACTTTTACCGGGACATTATGGGTGTACAACATGGATGTGAACTCCTGCATCAGGTAGGGAATACGAAAGCGCCGCAAATTACCGTAATCGGCAGCGATACTCAATCAGAGGGCTTTATAATCGCGCCATGACAATCGTTCTGCCACACCGCCGTTTCTGTATCGCCCCAATGATGGATTGGACAGACCGTCACTGCCGGTATTTCTTGCGACTGCTCAGTCAAAAAGCCCTGCTCTACACCGAAATGGTGACCACTGGCGCACTGTTGCATGGCGATCGCCACCGCCATTTACGCTACAGCCCGGCGGAACTGCCGTTGGCGCTGCAACTGGGTGGCAGCAATCCAGTGGAGCTGGCTGCCTGTGCCCGCATGGCCGAAGCCGAGGGCTACAGTGAGGTCAACCTGAATGTTGGCTGCCCGAGCGATCGCGTGCAGAACAACATGATAGGAGCCTGCCTGATGGCGCATCCACTACTGGTGGCGGACTGTGTGGCCGCAATGCGGGCTGCTGTCCGCATTCCGGTCACGGTGAAATGCCGTACCGGCATCGATGACATGGACAGCGAAGATGCGCTGGCTGCCTTTATCTCCTCGGTTGCGGATGGCAGTGGCTGCTCCACTTTTATCGTGCACGCCCGCATCGCTGTCCTGCAGGGACTCAGCCCGAAGGAAAACCGTGAAGTTCCACCGCTGAACTACACGCGCGTACATCGCATAAAACAACGCTTTCCTCAGCTCGAAGTCATCATCAACGGCGGCATCCGCAGTCTGGACCAGGCGGCGCAGCAACTGCAGCATGTCGACGGCGTCATGATCGGCCGTGAGGCGTATCAGAATCCCTGGATATTGCACGATGTCGATGCCCGTCTGTTCGGCTGCGAACCCGATACGCGCACCCGCGAGGAAGTACTGCAGCAATATCTGCCATACGCCAGCGATCAATTGGCTGATGGCGCTGCACTTAACCACATGAGTCGTCATTTGCTGGGGCTGTTCCACGGACAAGGCGGCGGCAAGCAGTTTCGGCGACACCTGAGCGAAAACGCCCATCTGCCCGGCGCTGGCTTGGCAACACTGCAGGATGCCTTGGCAGCAACCCGCCGGCACCTGCGTCCGTCCCATATCGCAACCCATGACCTTCTGACCGAGTAAATCCTCCCATGCTTAGCAGCATTCGCACTTTCTTCGATAGCTTCCTGCAGGCTGCCGACAACGGTTCAGGCAATACCACTGACCAACTGCAACTGGCCTGCGCCGCTTTGCTGGTGGAGATTTCTGCCGCAGATCAACAAACCAGTGCAGAAGAGAAGCAAACTCTCAACCTGATCTTGCGCAATAAATTCGGGTTGAATGAATCCAGAGTGGAGGAATTATGGCAACTTGCAGCACAGGAAAGCCGTGAGGCAACATCGCTTTATCAGTTCACCAGTCTGGTGAACTCACACTACGGTTATGAGCAGAAAACCGCTCTGCTGCGGCAACTATGGCAGGTGGCCTATGCCGATGGTCGCATTGACCGCTTTGAAGAGCACCTGTTGCGCCGCATCGCTGACCTATTGCATATGACACACGGCGACTTCATCCGCGCCAAGTTGGCCAGCAGGCCTGAGTGAGTCAGACACCGGTCTGGTGACCGGCCCTCATTCCTGTTGCTTGAGAGCCGACACCAGATCCTGGAATTCTAGGCGGTTCTGCTCGCTCATCGCCATCAGTGTCAGATGGGCGTCAATGACCTTGTCGCGCACAGTCGCTTCCGACTCCATCTGCATTTTCAACTCGCTGTACTGTGTTTGCTGCTTTGGCAGGCTGGATACAATGTTGCAGATGACATCGAAACTCATGCTGCGCAGGATGCGGGTGATGTCGGGATTCGGTGAAACAATGGTGGGCATGACATTGAAGCGGTTGCGCAACTGGATGGACATCTTGGCGAGCATGCCGAGCGCGGTACTGTCGATGCTGCGGGTCTCGCTCATGTCGACCACCATGGCATCGAGAATGCCGCGGCGATAAAGATTATTGCAGTAGTTATCGAGTGTTGAGCTCATCACCACCCTGACCTCTCCGACGAACTTCAACAACGCCATGTGTTTGTAGTCGGCTGCGAGTATCTTGCCGGCGTTCATCGTCGCGTCACACTCATGATGGCTATGTCATCGGGCACTTGCATGTTCTTGGCTGGGGCCAGTGCCGCCTTGATCTCTTCGAACCTGCCCCGGCTTGCCTGTACTACCTGTCGCAAGTGCTCCTCTTTGGCGGCGTAATCGCCGTCTTTCAATACCTCAAGGATACCATCCGAGAACAACACCAATGCAAAGTCTTCCGCTATCGGCAGTTGCTCGTCGAAATATTCCGCGCCATCAAACAAGCCGATGGGGAAGCTGCTGCGCTCGACCGGAATGCTGCCGGCTTTGCCATGCTGGAACAACATCGGCAGCGGATGATGGCCGGCCACGCTGAACTGCAGCATGTTGGTATTGTCGTTGAGAATGCCCATGAATACCGTGACATGCTTGTCAAGTCCGGACTTGATCAAGTCGCGGTTCAGCACGCCCAGTATGTGGGATGGTGTGAATTCACCTTCAAAACGACCGCGCAAGTGGTCTACCCGCATCTGCTCGATACGAAAGCGCAACAGGACAGTGATGAAGGCCGAAGATGAGCCATGGCCTGACACATCAGCAATGTAGAACAGTGCTTCATGGCGCGAGGCTGGTTTGTAATCAACGGTATCACCACTGAGGTACAGCGATGGCACGACTTTGTGATTGAAGTGGAACGGGCCGATGTCCTTTGGCGGAATCGGCATCATGTTGATCTGTACATGACGCCCGGCCTGCTGGTCCTGCTGGAAGATTTGCACGCGCTGTTCCAACTCGGCATTGATCTGCTCCAGCTTCTTGCGAATGCGGATATTCTCTCCGACCAGGCGTGCCTTGCGCAGACTGTTGTCAATCGAATGTTCGAGAATTGCCGCACTTTCCAGCGGCAAAAGCAGGTAATCGCTGACACCCAGCCGCAGCGCCAGTAGCAAGTCGTCTGAATTGCCGCGATCTGCCAGCACGATGATCGGCAAGTCGGGTGCGAGTTCAAGCAGTTGCTGGATGGCTGCGAACTTGCTGGCATCGGGCAGATCAATGTTGATGATGACGAGATCGGGACAGGCAGTGTGGAAGCGTTCAAGTCCTTCTGCAGAATCGCGCGCCAACACCACCCGCTGCTGCAGGTTGTCGAGCATGCTGATAATCGATGACCTCAGCGAGTCGTCATCATTAATGAGGAGAATGCTGAGATTGGACGGTATGGTGACTGCCGATGTCATGAGGCGGGTACAGCGGGTTGGGAACCGGTAATGGATAGCGGATAAGTAATTTTCAGAATCGGATGAAACCTTACTCCAGTCAGAGACTTACTTCAATAATTAAAGGTGGAACCTGATGTTTTTGTTCCATTAAAACAAGGGCTTCGACACTATTTCAGGACTTGGTCCTGCCAGAACTTCTCCAGTCGCTTTTCTGACACTGGCAGTCGGGTTCCGAGAGCCTGAGCGAACAATGAAACCCGTAATTCTTCCAGTAGCCAGCGGTATTCATCCAGAGCCTCATCGCGGATTTCACGACCCGCACAATACTGTTGCCGCTGGCTGTACTGCTGCCAGAGCCTGGCCAGCAAGCGTGTCCACTCCTGGTCCCTGGCAACCTGTGTTGGGTATTTATCCAACCGCTGCTGCACGGCTTCCAGATAACGCGGCAGTTGCTGCAGATGCAGCCACGGGGTCGTCAGCAGAAAACCGGGGAATACAAGTTGCTGCAGTTGTGCCTGTACATCTCCCTGCAACGCCAGCGCTGACGCGGCTGTAAACGCCTTGTGCTGCAACCGTTTGCGCAGTTCATGCCAACGCTGCAATACCTTGTACAGCAGCTCTTGCAAGCTGATTGCCACCGTCAGCACTTCACTGCGACATTGCAGCAGG
The DNA here is from genome assembly GCA_903887045.1 of uncultured Gammaproteobacteria bacterium. Classification (GTDB taxonomy): domain Bacteria; phylum Pseudomonadota; class Gammaproteobacteria; order Pseudomonadales; family Pseudohongiellaceae; genus CAILUG01. The sequence goes on from CAISOD010000253.1 coordinate 27,219, forward strand.
CGCTGCTCAAACTGCTCGCGACTGCGCGGCAGCTCCTCCTCTACCCTGAAAGCGATGCAGTAAGCGCGCTGTATAAGCTGGTCCAGCACTTCGTCACGTTTGCCAAGTTGCTGCAGTGCGTGCAGCTTCGAGGCATCCTGCAACAGGTCCTTCTGCAGATAGCGCAATTGCTGGCGCGACTGCAGCATGAACAAGCGGCTGACTCCCATCACACTGGCCAACCGCGCACGATAGGGTGTATCCAACAGACACAGATCAACGCTCTGACCGCGATCAATGAGGGCCGGGTACGACTTGATGCGCAGCTTGCTGGTGCCAAGCTCCTGCTCCTGCGGCAGGCCGGCGAATGACCATTCAGTGAGGCCCTGTTGCTCGCCGCTCGTACCACCCTGACCTGCGGCTTTGCTGATGCTGGCCTGTACTTCACGGCCCAGTGAGGTCTTGAGCGCCTCCAGATCACGGCCACTGCCGAGCAGCTTGCCGTTTTCGTCCAGCACGCGAATCATGAGTTGCAGATGGTCCGGCAACTGCACGGCCTGCCAGCAGTCCACGGGCAACTGCACACCACTATGGCGAAGTAACTGGCGGGTCAGCGCTTGTTGCAGGGTGCCATCCTGCTGTTTGAGATGTGGGAGCAATTTGTCAACCACATCAGGCACTGGCACAAAATGCTTGCGCAGTGATTTCGGCAGCGCCTTGATCAGTGCAATACATTTGTCTTTCAACAGCCCGGGCACCAGCCAGTCCAGCTCTTCCGGTCGCAGCTGTTTCAGTATGGTTACCGGAATGTCGACCGATACGCCGTCGTGCTCCTTGCCGGGCGCAAATGCATAGTTGAGCGCCATCGCCATCGCGCTGGTCGTCGCCTGTTCGGGAAACTGCGCAAGTTCGGCGGCATCGACCGCGTTGTGCTGCAACTGCTGCTCTGTCAGCAGCAATCTGGCGGCCTTGTCTTTCGGCAACGAGAAATACCAGCGTTCAAGGCTGGCAACATCCACTACCGACGCCGGCAGCTGCTGCTCGTAGAATTCGGCGATGCGATTGTCGTCGATGAGAATGTCGCGCCGGCGCGTGCGTTCTTCCAATTCGGCAATCTTGTGGATCAAGCGGCAATTGGCATCGAAGAATGGTGCACGGGTTTTCAGCTGCATCGTTACCAGCGCTTCCCGGATGAGCAGTTGACGGCTCACCACCGGATCGATGCGGCCATAGGCAACGCGACGCCGTTCAACCAGCGGCAGGCCGTACAACAGCACTTTTTCGTATGCCATTACCTGACCACGCTTCTGTTCCCAGTGCGGCTCGGCGTATTCCTTGCGCACGAGATGCAGCGCCAGCTTCTCGATCCACTCAGGCTCCACCCTGGCATTCATGCGCGCATACAACTGGGTGGTTTCCACCAGCTCGGCCGACACCAGCCAGCGCTGCTGTTTGCGGTGCAGCGTGGAACCGCGAAACACTACGTACTTGCGACTACGGGCACCGAGGTAGCTGCCATCTTCCAGCCTGGATGCTACCTGGCTGATGAAGCCTGTCAGCACTGACTGATGGATTTCCTCGTAAGTCGCAGGTTCTTTGTTGATGGGCAGCTTCAATTCCTGACACAGCAACAACAGTTGGCGATGCACTTCACGCCATTCGCGCATGCGCATGTAAGACAGAAAGTTCTGTTGGCAGAACTTGCGCATCTTGTTGGTACCTATTTGCTGGCGCTGCTCCTCATGGAAGTTCCACAAATTGACAAAGGCTAGGAAGTCGGATTCCACGTGCCAGAAGCGGCGATGTGCCTCGTCGGCAGCCTGCTGGCGCTCCAGCGGCCGCTCACGCGGGTCCTGGATGCCGAGCGCACTCACTATGATAAGCAGCTCGTGCAGGCAATGCCGCTGTCCGGCTTCCAGCAACACACGGGCAAGCCGGGGATCGACCGGTAACCGTGCCATGTCACGGCCTTTCAGCGTCAGCACATCTTTGGCATCCACCGCCTGCAACTCTTCCAGCAGGTGGAAACCGTCGCGGATCGCGCGCGAATCCGGCGGATCCAGGAACGGAAAGTCGTCGATATTGCCGAGCTTCAGCGCCAGCATCTGCAGAATGACCGATGCCAGATTTGTGCGCAGTATCTCAGGCTCGGTGAACTCAGGCCTGCCATTGAAATCCTCTTCGGCATACAAACGCAGGCACGTGCCCGGCCCGAGACGACCACAACGGCCTGCCCGCTGGTTGGCACTGGCCCGTGACACCGGCTCCACCGGCAACCGCTGGATCTTGCTGCGCACGCTGTAACGGCTGATACGGGCAAAACCGCTGTCGATCACATAACCGATACCCGGCACTGTCAGTGAGGTTTCGGCAACGTTGGTGGTCAATACGATGCGGCGCCCCGCATGTGGCTCGAATACCCGCTGCTGTTCCTTGTTGCTGAGCCGGGCATACAATGGCAGGATTTCGACACCGGGGTATTGTTGCTTGCGCAACAGGTCGGCGCAGTCACGGATTTCCTTTTCGCCGCTGAGAAATACCAGCACATCGCGATACGCCTGCCGCTGTTGGCGTTCCAGTTGCAGAATGTGTTCATACCCGGCCAGTACCTGCTCAGGCAGCTCGGTATCTTCTGTGCCCTCAGCGGGCCGATACAACATCGTCACAGGATAAGTGCGGCCCGATACTTCCAGCACCGGAGCCCCATCAAAATGGGCCGCAAATTTGGCCACTTCGATGGTGGCAGACGTGATAATCAGTTTGAGTTCAGGCCGTTTGGGCAAAAGTCGTTTGAGGTAGCCCAGCAGGAAATCAATATTAAGCGAGCGTTCGTGGGCTTCGTCGATGATGATGGTGTCATAACGATGGAGCCATGGGTCATTTTGCGTTTCCGCAAGCAGGATGCCATCGGTCATCAGCTTGATAAGCGTGTATTCGCTACTGGTGTCAGTGAAACGAACCTGGTGACCGACTTCCTCACCTTCCCGCACCCCGAGTTCGTCGGCAATGCGCATCGCTACCGTGCGAGCTGCCAAGCGGCGTGGTTGGGTGTGACCGATCAAGCCATGGATACCACGACCCAGCTCGAGACAAAGTTTCGGAATTTGAGTGGTTTTGCCAGAGCCGGTTTCGCCTGCAATTATGACAACCTGATTGGCAGCAATGGCTTCTTTCAACTCGGCAACACGCGCTGATACCGGCAAGCCCGCCGGGTAATGAATGGCAGGACGACGTTCACGCCGCGCGTTTACGCGAGACATTGATGCCGCCACGCGATCGGCCAGCGTTGCCAGCGCGGATTCAAAAGACGATTGTTCGCTGCTCTGGCGACCTGTTTGTCGAAGACGCACCAGCGCATTCCTCAGCCGCCAGCGATCAGCCAGCATACAGGAATCAATACTGCGTTCGAGATTGTCGAGCACCTTTACAGAAGCAGGGTTTGCTGCAGGCGGATTCATTTTGGGTACGTCAGTGCCTGCGGCTCTCGAAGCCCACAGACATGAATTGCGCTTTTATTTTGTTGAAACAATGGATTCCAGTTCACCAAAAATGAAACGGCCGGAGTATCAACCCCGGCCGTTGGCCTGTTGCCGGTTGGCTTACAGGGACAGTTTAGGCAGCTTGCTCGCGGTGGTATGCCTCGTTGTTCGGCGTGTGGTCGCCAGCCAACCAGCGCTTCAGCTCCGAGTGCGCCTTTGGCAGTACTTCAGCATTGATCTTGTCTACCTGCGGATGATCGGTGCAGAACTCCACGATCATGTTGTCAGGGTCGAGCACATACAGCGAATTGCAGTAGCCATGTTCGAGGAAGTAGTACTTGTCGGCTGGGTAACTGGTCGCCTTCACACGGTCGATCAGTTCCAATTGGTGCGCCTTGTCGACTTTCAATGCGATGTGACGGAAACCGGAAACCGGCAGTTCTGGACCGAACTGCTGCTGGTCAGCCCCATCGGCAAACTGGAAGAACGCCAGTGCGCTGCCGTCTTTAAGACCGAAGAAGCAATGGCAGTAGATGCGTTCTTTGCCGAAAAGCTCGGTTTTTTCGCACCAGGTGGCCTGCAGCGGCATGCCCATCAGGTCTTCGTAAAAGGCACGGGTCTTTTCCAGGTCCTTGACCACATAAGCATTATGGTGAAGGCGCATTGGCAGCGGAATGTTCTGTTGGGCGTTCATCATGAAACCTCTTTTGTTGTGTAATTCTTGTTGATTGGATGACAGTTCTTTACTGCAGCCAATCGGGTGGGCCATCAGGGGTGAAATCCTAAGAGTTTGGCTTCGTTACTTCAACCTCAAGGTACCTCAACACGATTTTAGGCCAACTGGCGCTGGAGCAGAACCACAATGGATATGCTATAACGCCGCCGCCTTGATTGTTGGTGGTTGTAATGTCCAAACCCTTTGTTTTCCTGCTGCCCGGGATGCTGTGCGATGCCGCTGTCTGGGAGCATCAAACAGCTGCGCTGCAAGCCGGATTCACCCTGGGCATACCAGTGTTCCGCGGTTTTGATTGCTTTGATGCGATGGCCTCCCATGTGCTGGCGCAAGCGCCTACACGTTTTTCCGTAGTCGCGCACTCAATGGGTGGCCGCGTGGCGATGGAACTGCTGCGTCGCGCACCTGAACGCATCGAACATTTCGTCGTTATGGACATGGGTGTGCATGCGGTGACTCCGGGTGAGACAGAGCGTAACCAGCGTCTGTTGAAGCTGGCAGCCATGGGTGGGCTTGAAGCCGTAGCAGACAGCTGGATTCCCTATATGATCCATACTGATCGCTGCAACGACATCACACTCACGACAGCTATTCGCACCATGGTTCTGCGCAATGAACTGGACGACCTGCGCGGGCAGTTGCTGGCAGCCGAGCGCCGCCATGACCAATCACGTTATCTTGCCGGCATGCGTCACAAGGTGCACATCATCTGTGGCGACAGCGATAACTGGAATCCACCTGAACTCCACCAGCACATGCATGCTCAACTGGCTGACTCCGTACTCGAAATCATTCCGCAATGTGGACACATGGCACCCATGGAAAAGCCGGAAGCAGTCAATGCGCTGTTGCTCAAGTGGTTGAGCGCACCTCTCAGCTGAGAAAAGCATCCGCAGCGTTCGACTTGTCTTGGCGTATACCTGTGGGCGAAGCCGGAAACCACTCTCCCTTTAATGAAAAACGCCAGTGAAGAATCCCCCACTGGCGTGCGATGTACAGTTGCAGGGATGTCCGGTTAAGGGACGATGCTGCTGCTACGATCCACTGAGCTGGCTTCGCCACCGACCATCAGTTCCGCTGCATAGTTGGCTTGCTGGCAAACATATTCGAACAATTCTTCACCCTGGTTCCAGCGCAGGTTGAAACCTCCATCGAACGTCTTCGTATAGGCACCCGGGTCATCGAGCGTGATGCGGTAATCGATGGTGTTCTTGTCGGTGCGCGTGAAGCGTTCAATCGTATGCAGCTGGTCCGTATGCGGCATGCCGCGACGATCAAGCCAGAACTGCTCAGTGAACCCAACGCTGTCAACCACCAGCGTATTGCCTTCCCACCTGCCTACCGAGTGACCATAGTAGGTGTGCTGAAAATCAGCTGGGTGTTCACGACCGTCCATGTAGATGGTACGGAATGTGTGCGGGCCGCCTATGTCAAAAATGATGATCTGCTCAAGTTCCGGCAGCTCGACAAATTCAACACCGTAAGGAGTGAGGAACTGGCGGGCAGTACCCGATGCCTTGCAGCGTGTGTGCGGCTCGAGTTCGCGGGTCTGGCGGTAGTCATACAACGCTTTTGACCATGGCTGGAATGGAATCTGCTCGTACGGGGTGATCGGGTCAAGGATACCGAATACCGGTGTCCAGGTGCCTTTGTCGCTCGGATCAGCGCCCTGCAAAAGCACTCTGCCGGCTGCATTGACCGGAGCCGGACCTGCTGGTGGCTGCTGCGCACGCTGCCCCTGCTGTGGTGCTGCGGTGGAAGAACTGGAACCCAGCGTATTCTGGGCTGCCGGTTGTGCAACAGCCACTGCGGCCACGGCGACTGCCAGTAGGGCCAAAGTTGCCTTGAGAGTTACATTGAAATTCTTCATTGGCTCTGCCTCTGTCGGGATCAGTTTTTCGGTTCTTGTTCTTTGGCGCGTTCTTCCAACTGGCTTGAACCCGCATCCAGCGTAGCACCGGGAGCGCCGCCGGTGCTGGCCAAGGTCACATTCTTGGCATTGGCTCGCTTGCTGCCATTGCGAGCCAGGAAGCCGTCGACAGTTACCACAGTGCCGATAGACAGTGTGTCACGACGCCAGCCGCGGCGTTGCAACAAGTGTGGAGGTCCGAATTCCACGCCCCAGTTGACTGTCTGGCCATTGGTCGGGTCCTTCACGTTCATGTATATCCATACATGCGGGTTGGTCCATTCGACCTTGGTGACAATACCGTTCAACGCAATGGTTTTTTCAGCATCAAACTCGGCAGCGAATGAGTGGTGGGCTACGGCAGCGTCTGCCGCTGCAAGGCCAAGGGACGCTGCCAGCATGGCGGCGATTAACCTGGATTTCATCTGACTACTCCTGATTTTTGTACTTGGCAATGACCTGCCGTTGAACTTGTCATCCGGCTCATCATGGACGGTTGTCCTGACAGAAGAACGTCGGTACTTCCTGACCGGCTACCCACTGCATGGTCCAGCTCGCATTCCAGGGACGCGTGTAGGCACCGGCGTCTGTAAGAGTTACCTGGTATTGCAGCGTATTCATGTCTGAACGGGTAAAACGTTCGGTGAGTTCCAGCTTGTTCGTGTGCGGCAATCCGCCGTTGGTCAACCAGAAGTCTTCGTTGAAGCCCTTGGTGCTTACGACTAGTGTGTCGCCTTCCCATTTCCCAAGTGCACGACCGTAGTACAAGGGGTTGTCATCATCTCCGGTCACGCTGCCCACTTTCTCCCGACCATCCATGTAGATGATACGGTAGTTGCGGTTGCCACTTCCCATCAGGATGAAGATCCGCTCATTGACTTTGTCTTCGACAAACTTGATGCCTAGATCGCTTTGGTACTGACGCGGACCTCCAGGCGGTTTGCAGTTGATGAACATCGGGTCGTCCTGCAGGCTGCGTTCCTGGCGATGTGCATACAAAGCCAGAGCCCACGGCTGCATCGGTGCAACCTTGGCGGCATCACCCAGCTCAGTCAGTTGGCCGTAACGATCCATCGGCACATTGACACCGTCTTCCACCAGAGCGTGTTCACTAGGGAAGCCCCAGTAACCTTCGGCAGAACCCAGGATTACTTTACCGTCAGCGCCACGGGGAGCCGGTTCACTGCGTGCCGGCGTTGCAGGCTTGAGGTCTTTCAAAGTGAAAACCGGTTTGCCTGCTACTGTCATTGTTTCCGACCATAGTTGTCGCGAACCATTGCGGGCACGCAGACCTTTGACGTCAACCCTATCACCCGGTTTGACGCTGGCTTCATTCCAGCCACTGCCTTTGAGGATCAACGGGCTTTCCAGCTCAACTGCCCAGTTGGTCACGGTGCTGCCATCGGTAACGTTGACGAATACATGGGCCCGCGGGTTTTTCCAGTCAACATAGGTGACGATGCCGGAAAGACTCATTTCACTGGCAGGGTCGAACTTGGCGATGATCGCCGGCTGGGCACTGACGTGCTCTATTCCAGCGCCCAACGCAGTGGCCAGCACCACCAGGCGGATCATGGATTTGAGTTTTGATTTTTGCATGGCAGTTCCTGTGGTTATCTGGCTGGAGTTCTCTTTGTTGTTCTTTTTTGGGATTGCATTGACTTGCATAGACTCGTTAGCCCGCATTGGCTTGCGATCACTGGCGCACGATTTCCAGCGCGCCACTTGCGCCTTCCGGGCCTTTCCAGGTGCCAACAACCGAGCGCGCTGGCAATTCGAGTTTTTCGATTTTTCCATCCATCTCATAGCCACCGGCTTCGATATGCACACTCCAGTCATCCGGATTCAGGGTAGCTTCGGTGATATTGAGGTTGTCTGTACCCGGATTGATTACACCGGATATCTTGCTGCCATCCCAATCAAGGACCAAAAGCACAAAATCGCCGAGTTTCTGGTTGCCCTTCCACTCTCCAATCCATGAGCCTTTCATTGGATGCCCTTCTTGTGCGATTGCAGTCAGGCTCAGGCTCAGTGCTGCGGCCAAGAGGCCTGTTTTGATGATGGTGGACTTCATTGTTTGTCTATCCCCTTGTATTGGAAGTGTTGGCAATTAGCGAAGACCTCGGGCTGCTCGGCAACCGCGACCCGGATTTTCGGATTCCGATTCTTTTTTCGGTATACGAACGCGTTTTAACAGTCAAAATTGAAAGAAATATGCAGCAGATTTTGCCTGTCAGGGCGCGGACGTGAACGAGTCTGCACCGGTTGCCAGTGGAAGGAAAGCAGGTTTTGTCCGGGCATAAAAAAACGGGGAAGAGTCACCTCTTCCCCGTTCTCCACAAATGTGGAAATCCCCTCTGATCAGAAGTTCATGTTGAGGCTGAGCTGATAACGACGCCCAAACTGTTCGTGGCTGTTGCTGAGCGCCTGGCCACCTGCACCTGCAATGATCGGCGGGTCGCGATCAAACAGATTGTTTATGTTGAAGCCAACCTGCCAATCACCACCATTGTTCAAGTCCCGACCATAGGTAAAGGCCAGGTTGAAAACGGTTTGTGAGGCAACGGTGTTGTCATCCACATCTACCCCCTCTACCCAATTGGAGGTGGGACCGGTTAGACCTTCGTTGTTGCCGTTGCTCAACGTGCTGTCGTAGTAAGTTGTCTGCAACATGATGCCGTAGTCGGCAATGTTGTAGTTGAGCGTTGCCAGTGCCGTGAACTCCGGAGTCGAGATGCGCTTCACAAAGTTCGTGTATATGCCGGCAGCCGTCGTCGTTGAGCGTTCGGACAGATAGCCAGCCATTGCGCGCAGGTTGAGGCTCTCCTCCTGGCTTCCGAACAGATTGGGTACCGCGCTGTACTGCAATTCCACGTCTACACCGCGGGTTTGAGCTCCGCCCGCGTTGGTTTGCACGTTCAGAATCTGCTGTACCTGGTTGGTGACAGGATCACGTCTGACCAGGCTGCATGCAAACGGATCCTTGGTGGTATAGCAGTCATTGACAATGGCTTGACCACCGTACAGACCGATCGATTTATCAAGATCGATCTCGAACCAGTCGATGGCTAATTGCGTGCCGTCAATCCACTCGGCAAAGCTCGGCTGATACACGAAGCCGGTGGTAATGGTATCGCCCTGTTCCGTCTGCAGGCCGGGGTTCGGCGAAGGCAGGATGGTCAAGGAGTTGTTTACCGCACCACCAAAGGCCGGGTCGTTGATAGTGCCACCGCCCGCGCCTGTGAAATAGCGTTCGCTCAGGTTGGGCTCACGCACGTCGCGGGACTTGGTGAAGCGCCAGCGCAGATCTTCGAACAACGTAACATCGAGACCGACCTTCCAGCTGTCAACAATGCCGGAAGTTGTGTAATCCGATTTGCGATAGCCAAGGTTGGTACTGATGCTTTGACCGGTAGCGAATTCCCATACCGGGACGTTCAACTCGGCATAAATTTCGCGCACAGTGTTGGCGCCTGTACCTACCGAAGGACCAGTGAATGCATGCAGAGTACGGTTGCCCGGACCAGCAAAGCCGGGCGGGATTCCTCGAATACCAAGAGCGGGTGCGTTGAGCAGACCGCGCTCGCCGAATGTAGGCAATGTGTATTGCAGTACTTCTTCATCGCGATAGGTCAAACCAAATGCAGCTCCGACAGGACCGGCACCCCAACCTTCGTAAAGATCACCGTTCAGCAGGATTTCCGCAAAATCCTGATCCATTTCACGGACGGATTTCTTCTGATCGTTGAAGTAGTCGATGGATTCCTGCGAAACGTTACCTGAGCCGAAGATATTCTGCGGGCGGCATCCAGCAGCATCCAACGGACCTACCGGCGAACTTGCAGTCACGCCAGCGGGACTCAACGGGCTGGGCAGGATCTTGCCCTGCATGAATGCCGCCAACTGGGCTTCCGTCGGGTTGACGGTACTGACCTTACAGACAATCTTGCCAGAGGCATCCCGCACTGCATCGATAGAAAGGTAGTACTCATCTATTCGTGGCATGTTCCAAGTGCCTGTCTGCACCTTGCTCTTGCCGATCTGATAGTTACCGGTCAGTTGCCAGTTGCCATCAACTTCCCAATCAAAACCAACGGTCGCTGACTCCATGAAGCTCAGGTCGCGATTGGTACGATCGTCATAAGCATTGAGGCGGCCGGGAACCCGAATCTGACCGCGCTTCTCAACCGTGATCGTCTGCCGGTTGGTGCGGATCATCTCATCCCGGACCACCTGTGGCAGGTAGGGGTTTTCCTGATCAATTATGTAGGCGTACTGGGGGCCGGCGATGGTCATCTGACTGCGCAAGCCACGGGTGTTGGATTCGGTACGGCCGGCCATGGCCTGGGCGCGAACGCTGAAGCTGTCGCTCACGTCGTACTTCAGGGCACTGAAGAATGAACGCTGTACTACTTCGTTGCCGTCGGGACCGGCAGCAAAAGCCTGGATATTGTTGTTGTACTCAGGGCCACCGCTTTGGCTGTTGGTGAAGCTGTTGCTGTATTGGCCAAATTGATATGGACGAACGCCTTTGCCATCTTCGGTAAAGGTATAGTTATTGAATGCAAAACCTGCTGTTGTGATCGTGCCGTTTGGGGAACCGCGGTTATCAAAGACATAAGGCACCGTGATACGACGCGGGACGTTCGGCGTGGCAGTGGCAGAGACCCAAGCCGGGTTCTGGACCAGACCCATGTCATTCCAGTTGTCGAGACGATTGCGGTCAGCAATTATCTGGTCAATGAAGCGGGTCTCCAGGGAACCGACAAAGTGCAGACGGTCATCCATGAAGCTGGTACCACCAGCGACGGACAGGTTGTAGTTTTCACCGTCCATCCGTTCGGAAACACCGGTAGAAACCTTGGTTTTCAGACCCTCGAACTCGCGGTCAAGGACGAAGTTGACCACACCCGCCAAAGCGTCAGCACCGTAGGCGGCCGAAGCGCCGCCAGTGATGACATCTACACGTTGCATCAATGCAGTCGGAAAGTTGTCGATGTTGGTGGCGCCACCGGCGTCAGCCGGAATCACGCGAGAACCATCAAGCAGTACCAGGGTACGCTGAGTCCCCATGCCGCGAAGGTTCAGGAAACTGCCGCTGGCAGTTGTAAAAGTGGTACCACCGCGCTGTGCTGTCTGGGTGTTGAAGAACTGAGGCAATTGGTCGAGCTGCTCTGCCATCGTCGACGCCGGATTCAAAGTGCTGAGTTCCGAGGTGGTAACTGCAGTGACCGGAGTTGGCGTGGTCATGCTGGTGGTGGTACGAATACGAGAACCGGTTACCTGGATTTCTTCAATATTGGAAGCTTCCCCTTGTTCTTGTGCAAAGACGCTGCCTGCGAAGACTGCCGTCATTGCCGTGACCAACAGCTTTTGACGGTAATACATTGAGTTACTGCGCATTATGAGATTGACTCCTGTTGTGATTTTTTTCTGCTTCCTTCCCACCGTTCGTGACTCTACTTCTTGATTCGGCCCGGTCACTTGGCTCGAATCGGTGGCAAGAAAGCTTCCCCCCATGAATACAGGGACGGTAATAGCCGGGTGCCTGCAGACATGGTGCTTACTTTTTCCCGCGCAAACGGGCAGAGGCGCTTTTATATTAAGAATTCGCCTTCTGATTTTTTACGCTATCCAATCTTTACGGTCAACCTGATAATCAAGGAAGCAATCAGCAATAACTGCAAGAGCGGCCAAATTTTGATTGCCATGAATATCGATTCCAGCATTAGAAATTGCGCGAAATAAGTTTCGTTTGCCGAAAATCCAGCCAAGCGATATGTTGGCTTCCGCATTGCCAGTAGTCGCCGTGACAAATCCGACATTGCCTGAGTATCATCCCACCGCAGCATGGATGCGGCACAACAACAAGACGCCGGTATCAGCGCTGTCCAAGGATATTGAAATGAAACTGCTGCAATCGTTTGCGCCAGCCGCACTGCTGCTCTGTACCTGCGCCACAGCGCAATCTCCATTACCCGATATCCGCATCAATGACACGGATGTATTTCCGGAAAGCATCACCGCTACTGCCAGCGGTGCGGTCATCTCCGGCAGCACCAAGGGTGTTGTATATCGCGCAGAGCCCGGCGCTGCGCAGGCGCAGCCGTGGATCCGGCATAACGATGCCAATGGCATCCTCAGCATTCTCGGCGTATTGGCCGACGACAAATCCAACACGCTGTGGCTGTGTTCGGCGCCCAACTTCTTCGGGCCTGAACGCTCGCAAGGTGTTACCGCCGTCAAAACATTCGAACTCGATACCGGCAAGTTCAAATCCAGTTACGACTTCCCTGCCCCGGCCGGCACCTGCAATGACATCACCATCGCCGCAGACGGCACAGCCTATGCATCCGACACAGGCAATGGGCGTCTATTCATGTTGAAGCCCGGCGCCACTGCGCTGGCGCTGGCCGGTAGCGATCCGGCACTGGTCGGCATTGACGGTCTGGCTTTCAGCAGCGATGGCACTCTGTATGTAAACAACGTGCGCAGCCAGCAACTATTCCGTGTCGCCCTCAATACCGATGGCACCATGGGGGGGATCACTGAATTGAAAGTGTCGCATACGCTCGGTGGCCCAGACGGCATGCGACTGATAAGTGGCAACCGTTTCATCCAGGCCGAAAGCACCATCGGCAGGTTGAGTATTGTCGAGATCAATGGCGATACGGCAACGATGACAATACTGCGTGATGACCTTGAATCGGCACCGGGCGCTACCGTTGTTGGCAACACCGTTTATGTAGCCAAAACACAAATCAAGTACCTGCTCGATCCGGCACTCAAGGGTCAGCAAGCACCACCGGCCATACTGTACGCCGTGCCATTGCCTTGATCAGGCTTTCATTGAAGAAACATTACAACTTACCGGGAAAACGATGAACACTTTTGCAAGAAGTTCTGTCTTGGTGCTCTGTCTGTCTTCGCTCTGGGCAATACCGTCACTTGCCCAGGCGCCGGGCCAACCCAGCGCAGTTATCAAAGTCGGCTGCGATCGTGACTGCCTGATTGGTTTTGCCCGTAATTACATCGCAGCGTTGAAAAACCGCGATGCCGACAGCGCTCGCCTCTCGCCGGACGTCATGTTCTCCGAGAACAATGTACTGATGCCGGTTGGCAATGACGGCTTGTGGGGCACCATTTCCACAGTGCGCGACGGCGCGCTGGAACTGGCAGATCCACAAACAGGCAATGCCGCCTGGTTCGGCATTGTTGAAGAACACGGCAATCCTGCTTACCTGGCCATGCGCATCAAGGTGGAGCACAACCTGATTACTGAAATTGAAACCATCGTCAACCGTCTGCCTGACATGCCGAAACCGTTTGGCGATCCTGACAAGGTCACCCACGATCCAACCTGGAACGATATCCTGCCTCCGGAACAATGGCGTGCGCGTGAACGCCTGGTGGCTGTGGCTGATGGCTACTTCAATACAGTAGAACTCAACGACGGCCAAGTGTTCACCGACTTCGCAGAAGACTGCGGCCGCCTTGAAAACGGCATCAGTACTACCAGCAACGGCGGCTCGGCCAGTATTGCCCAAGGTTGCGAAGCCCAGTTCAGGCTCGGCATCTACCGTATCAACAAGCGTGTGCGCGAACGCCGCTACCCGTTGATCGACGAAGCGCGCGGCATTGTGCTGGCTAGCGGATTCTTCGACCACGCCAACACCTTCGACAGCTACAAGCTCACCGACGGTCGCGAAATGAAAACCGTTCTGAAGTGGCCCAACTCAATCTCGCTGCTGGAAGCCTTCAAGATCCGTAGCGGCGAAATCTCGCGCGTCGAAGCAGTATTCACCTATGTGCCCTACTTCATGCCGTCGCCGTTTGCTACCTCCAACGTCGACTACCAGACCCGCTGAACCAGGAGCCCATGATGATGAAGAGCAAATCAAGACTGGCTGCACTGTG
>CAISOD010000254.1 GCA_903887045.1 uncultured Gammaproteobacteria bacterium
GTGCCAACTTCGGCAAGGGCACGGTAACTCGCCCCGACGGTGGCCGTGGCTACGCATTGACCTGTACCTCTGGTCTGCCGGTGTTCACGGATTTCACTCCGTCCAAAAACTGTCTCGACAATATTGATACCCGCTTGGTAAACCGCAGCAACCTGACCCAGGAAATCCTCGAAGCCAACTTGCAGGGCGGCTTGTTCGATTGGGCTGCAGGCGAAGTACGTTTCGCAGCGGGCGCTTCGTACCGCGGCAACGGCTTTGCATTCATGCCGGGCAACCCGGTTGGCCAGCTGCGTGACAACCCGATTGGTGTATTTGCCTCGGCTGCCACCGGCGGCAAGATCAACGTACGGGAAGTCTACGGCGAGTTGCTGGTGCCTGTGGTCGACCAAAGCAGCATACCGCTGGTTCAAAACATTGATCTTGAACTCGGTTACCGCTATTCCGACTTCAGCACAGCCGGTGGCCAGGACACTTACAAGGCCCTCTTCACCTGGGGCGTAAGCGAGACCGTGACAGTACGTGGTGGTTACCAGGTTGCAACCCGCGCGCCAAACATCGCCGAGTTGTTCACCGCACCCACCCAGGAAGTCGTGCCATTCCCGAACCAGGATCCTTGCGCAGTTACCACCTTGTACCCCTTTGGTAACGTGGCGAGCAACCCGAACCGCGCCAAAGTAATCAACCTTTGCCGCGCCATCATCGGTAACAGCACGTCGCAGTTCGACACCCAGACCTTCTCGATCACCGGCATCCCCGGCCCGGAAGGTTTCCACCGCCAGAACCCGCCGTTCTTCCCGTTGGAAATCGCGCTGCGCGCCGGTAACCCCAACGTGGCGCCGGAACAGGGCAAAACCTTTACCTTGGGTGCAGTGATTTCCGAGCCCTTTGGCTGGGAAAACCTGAGCGTTACGGTTGACGCCTATCGCATTAAAGTAACTGACGCGATCGATCCGTTGAACGTGGCAACCGTGTATGAAGGCTGCTTCAATTCCAACGGCGCCAGCAACCCAACCTACGACGTCAAGAACTCGTGGTGCATGATGATCCGCCGCAACCCCGTAACCGGTGACCGTGAAGAAGTGGATACCCCATTCTTCAACCTGGGCACACTGGAAACACAGGGCGTCGATGTAAGCGTCAACTGGTCACGCGATGTCGGCCCGGGCGTGTTCAGCGTCAACTCGACAGTCAACTACCTCGACAGTTTCGAGTACCAGCTGGCACCGGGTTCTGCCATTGTTGATGCCACGGGTACTCTCGACCGCGGTGGTTTGTTCGATTACACGGCGATGACCCGCTTTGGTTACGCCTGGAACAACCTCAACCTCGGCATTAACTGGCGCCATATGGCCAGTGCCGGCTCCGCGGCTTCGGCGCTCAATCCGACCACTACGATCCAGGGTCCTGGCTCGTACGACATGTTCAACTTCAACTCCAGCTACAACTGGGACAAGTACACGCTCCGTTTCGGTATCGACAACTTGTTTGATGCTGACGCAGAGTTGACCCAGAGCAACCCACGGGGTCCAGGCGGTGGTGACACCGACAGCGACGTAACCAACCCGGGTCTTTACGACCTGTTGGGTCGTCGCTGGTACCTCGGCCTCCAGGCCAGCTTCTGATCTGCCAAAAGCAGTAAGAGAAGTAGGAAAAAAGCCGGCTTCTGCCGGCTTTTTTATTCCTGGATATATTTGACGGGACGGTTGCGGATGAACTGCGACACGATCCATTTTTCGCCGGTGAGCGGCGGCTTGCCTGCGTGCAACATGCGCAAATCAGGCGCACCATCAGGCAGTGCATTGACGAAATAAAGTCCTTCCCCGGCTGTGCCTTTGTGCTCGAAGCCAAGTTCAGGAAACGCAGTTTCACCGCCGCTGTAGCTGTCGTTCAGGTAGATAAGAAAGGTGATAATGCGTTGACCATTGTCGGCGATTTCCCGCGCATAATTCGGCATATCAGGATCGACAAAATCATAGTGATTGGATATCTGCTCTCCCGGTTGGTAGTTGAGGATCGCCGTTGCTTCCATCTGCACCATCGGCACACCACAGGCTGCGCTCATCTTTTCCTGTAACAGGAAATGCACAACATCGTTCTCGACCAGATTGAATTGCGCAATCGAATTGGTACGAGTCCTGTAACGGATGTTGCGTCGATTCACCGCATCGTAGACCAAGGCGGGCTGCAAACGCCGCATCGACTGCTGGATCAACCATTCGCAAACATTAAGCGGAATGAATTGCTGGAACCTTTGCACGCGTGGCTCAGCACTCAGCACATCGCCAGCATGTGATTTCAGCCATGGTGAAAGATCGAGAGACTGCCCCAGTTGCAGCCAGAAAGTATCGCCTGCCTGTTGGAGCTGCGCATTGGTTTCCGCAATTGAATGGCCGTGCAGCAACAGTAGTTGTTCACGCGCTGGCAGCCACCCGAGCCGAGCTGCCCATGTCAGAGTATTGATGCAATGCTGCCAGCTTTTTTGCTGATATATACCGATGCCCTGGAATACGGCCACCTGCGCCAGCGCTTCGGGTACGCCCTTGTTGGCTGCCTCCATCACCATGCCAGCGCCTTCTTTGGGCAGACAGGGAGCACGATCACCGACCAGCAAGCGTTTACCCAGTATGGTCATCGCAACCAGGTCGCCGGCTTGCGTAGCAGTAGCAAGCAGGTTGACGGCTTCATCATATTCGCCAGCGGCGTCGCAGGCGGCAACTTGCCGTAAAGTCTCCACGCTTTTGTTCATTTTTTATGGTGGCTTTGATTATCGTTTCGCACGGCAGTGTATGCCAGGACGCATGATCGACAAAGTGCGCGTTTCGCTTACATCACAGCGCATTGTCATTGGCTGGCCGCTGCATTACCTTTGCTCTGGCTACTCAATTCCTGATAACAACAACGGTCCGTCCCACGATGAAAGTCCGCTCTACAGCTAGTACCTTGCGCGATGTTCTGTTCTGGTCATTGGCACTCGGTAGCACCTGCATGATGCTGCCTGCCAGCGGTCAATCAGCTGACAGTGACAGCGCCTTTCTTGCATGCGCTCGTTTTGCTGACAGGGGCCAACGCATTGCCTGTCTGGAAGATGCACTTGAATCGGCATTGGCAGCGCGGAGCACTGCCGCTCAGGCATCGGGAGCACCTGGCTCGCCTGTCGTACCTGCATCGACTGCCCCAACACCAGCTGCTACCACGACATCTACTCCGACAGCATCGACAGCTCCGCTGCCGGCGGCATCAGCGCCAGCTGTCATTGTCGACACGCCCGCAGCGGCCGATGCAGGTCCCTCATTACTTGATCGCGTGCGGGCGTTTGGCCGGAACACTGATGTCACCACTGATGACAGCGGTACCGAGCGTCTGCACGACAGTATTACCGCACTGGAGAAACGCAACGAGTTGTGGATTGTCACTTTGGCGAGCGGACAAATATGGCGCCAAAGCGTCGCTCGACCATTGAACCTGCGCGTGGGGGACGACATCGAGATATTTCAGGAAGGCATTGGTAACGGTTTCCGGCTTTCCACCTCGCGCTTGAGCGGGTTTATCAGGGTCGAGCGGGTTCGATGATCGAAACACTGCGATTAGGTTGAGACGATAATGGGTAAACTGAAAGTTCTGCTGCCGCTGCTGGTAATCGCACCTGTCGCTTATGGAGTCTTTCTTTTTCTTGCTGCCCGCGACGCCACGACTCCACGTTTGGCCCTGGGCACTCTCGAACGTGATCGCATCACGCTGGCTGCCACTGCGGCCGAACTGATAGTCAGCCAACCGGTGGCAGAAGGCAGCCATGTCGAAGCTGGCACATTGCTCGTGCAGCTTGATAGCACTCTGCAACAGGCTGTAGTAAACAAAGTACAAGCCGACATTGCGCAGATTGACGCGCTGCTGCTGAAGCTGCACAACGGCGTCCGCCCCGAGGAGATCCGCGCAGCAACTGCCCGTGTCGATAGTGCGCGTACGGCTCTCGACAACAGTGAACGTGACTTCATTCGCATCAGCGCATTGGTAAGGCAGAAACTGGCTCCTGTTGCCCAGCTTGATGCAACTACTGCTGTGCGAGACGTCAATGCTGCTCGCTTGCGCGACGCACAGGCCCAGCTTGATCTGCTGCAGGCCGGTAGCCGCAGCGAAGATATCGCTCAGGCCAAAGCCCAACTCGCCGCAGTACAGGCACAACTGGTAGCCGAGCAGCAGCGGTTATCCAATCTGGCTATTGCTGCTACGGTGACTGGTACCATCGACAGCCTGCCCTGGAATGCCGGCGAACGCGTAGCCATCGGCTCGCAGGTTGCAGTACTGCTGGCTGATGGCGCTCCCTATGCGCGGGTCTACATTCCCGAAACCAGCAGGGTCGCTATCGCCACAGGCTCATCGTTGATTGTTCACGTAGACGGCGTGGCCGAACCGCTGACCGGCCGCGTACGCTGGATTTCGCAAGACCCGGCCTTCACTCCCTACTATGCACTCAACAGCGCAGAACGCAGCCGTCTGGTCTTTATGGCAGAAGTCCAACTGCCCGACAGCGCCAGTGCGCTTCCCGCCGGCTTGCCGGCTCAAGTAGAGTTGCCGTGAACAATATTGCTATCGAAGCGCGCGAACTGACGCGGCGTTTCGGCAGCTATATTGCCGTCAACAAGCTGGATCTCCGGATTCCGCGTGGCACCATCTACGGTTTCCTTGGTCCCAATGGCTCTGGCAAATCCACCACGATCCGCTTGCTGACTGGATTGCTGACGCCGGATTCCGGCACCGTCAATATCCTTGGCCTGCAGCTGCCAGCCCAGGCCGAGCAGTTGCGCACCCGCATCGGCTACATGACGCAGAAGTTCTCGCTGTTCGGCGACCTGACGCTGCAAGAGAATCTGCAATTCATCGGCCGCATTTACGGCTTGGGCCGCAGCGTAATGAAACAACGTATTGAAGAATTGCTGACGCTTTACGAACTGGCGGATCGCCGTCATCTGCTGGCGGATGAGCTCAGTGGCGGCCAGAAGCAGCGGCTGGCACTTGCTGCTGCCACCATCCACAAACCTGAATTGTTGTTTCTTGATGAACCCACTTCTGCTGTCGATCCGGAAAATCGTCGTGATTTCTGGGAGAAACTGTTCGACCTCAGTGACAGTGGCACCACCATATTGGTATCGACGCATTACATGGACGAAGCCGAGCGTTGTCATTATCTGGCGATTCTTGAGGCAGGCGTGAAGCGTGCTGATGACACACCACAGAACCTGATGGCAAATATGGACGCCAATGTTGTCGAAATCTGCGGACCCAACCTGCGGCAGCTAAAGCAGCAGTTGCTGCAACTTGGCCAGGTTAAATCAGTAGCACAGCAAGGCGTACAGTTGCGGGTGCTGGTCGATCGTGCCGTAACTGATCCGGTTTCCCAACTGCGCCGTGACTGCGTTGCCCTGCAACCATCTCATCAACTCGCTGTGGTACGGCCGTCGCTGGAAGACGTGTTTGTCATGTGCACTGGCGACAGGAGCTGACATGGGATTCTTCAACCGTATAGCTGCCATCACACTGAAGGAATTCCGACAACTATCGCGTGATCGCCTGACGTTTGGCATGGTGGTGATGATCCCGCTGATCCAGTTGTTGCTGTTCGGCTATGCCATCAACAACAACATTCGCAACATCAACATAGGGCTGGTGGATGAGGCACGCTCATTTGCATCGCGCAGCATCGTGGATGCCGTGCGGGCAACGCAGGTCGTTAATATCGTCAGACACTACCCCACCGTTCAGGAAGCCGAAGCTGGCATTACCGCCGGTGAGGTGCGGGCAGTACTCGTGTTACCGGCCAACCTTGACCAGCGGGCAGCCAATGCATCGCAATCACAACCGCTTGGTCAGTGGCTGATCGACGGCTCTGACAACATCGTTTCTTCTGCTTTGCTGGGCCTGCGCAACATGCCACTGCAGGAATTGCAGCGCAGTTACCGCCCGCAAACATCACCGGTATTTGAGGGTGTACTGTATTTCAATCCGGAACGGCGCACACCAGTCAACATCGTACCCGGCCTGCTGGCGGTTATCCTGACTATGACGATGATTCTGTTCACTGCAACTGCGATCGTGCGTGAAAAAGAACGCGGGAACATAGAGCTGCTGATCACGACACCGTTGCGCTCTTTAGAGCTGATGCTCGGCAAGATCATTCCCTTCATCCTGATTGGCCTGGCCCAAATGACCATCATCCTGATGCTCGGACACTTTGTATTTGATGTCCCCATCAATGGCAGGCCAATACAGATCGTAGGCGCAACGCTGTTGTTTATTGCTGCCAGTCTAACGCTGGGGCTGATCATCTCGACGATTGCAAAAACCCAATTGCAGGCCATGCAGATGACTGTATTCGTGCTGCTGCCGTCGATTCTGCTGTCCGGGTTTCTATTTCCCTACGAAGGAATGCCGAGACCAGCGCAATACATTGCAGAAGCCCTCCCAGCAACGCATTTCGTCCGAATGATACGCGGCGTGGTACTTCGCGATGCCAGCCTGGACATCATGCGAGCGGACACCAGCTTCCTGCTGGGCTTTACGCTCGTGGGGCTGGTGATCGCGACGCTGAAATTCAAGAAGTCACTGGACTGATGGTTCAGCCGCCGGCAGCACCAAGCGTGTTTCGCTTTAGACCAGCGCGAATAGCAGAACCTCACTGACAGCTTCGTGGCACGTGTGTCGGCAACCAACACGATAAGCCCGAGCATAAAAAACCCGGCACTTGGCCGGGTCTTTTACACTCAACTTGCGACTAGTGCTGCTGCAACCGCTTCGCCAGCAAGCTGGTGCTCTCTTCTTCGAGCACATGAATGACTGATTTTGACAACGAAACCAATCCTGCGTTGAGGAACAGCAACGGGATGGCTATACCCAAGCCCAGTACTGTTGCAATCATCGCCGCGCCGATACCTTGCGCCATCAGCTTGGGATCCGAAGATCCTGAGGCTGTGATACTTTCGAAGGTGATGATCATACCGATAACAGTACCGATCAACCCCAACAGAGGACCGGCAGACACTGCTAGGCGCAAGAAGGACTGGAAACGCTCCAATTTTGGAATTTCGCGCAGTACTGCTTCGGAGATGCGCAGTTCCACAACTTCTGGCGAGTCCTTTTCAGTTCCCTGCACTGACAGTAGCAGACGACCCAGAGCATTGCCGTTGCTTGGTGAAGACATCTTCTTCACCTGTGCTGCTACATTGACCTTGGCGACAATTAGATACACATACTGGAACAGCGCCGCAAAAACGCCCAAGAAGCCAACACCAACAATGACGTAGTTGACCTTCTCGCCTTCTTCGATACGTTCAATAAAGTCAGGTCGCTCAACGTACATCGACAACAGCGCACCACGCGCAGGGTCGACGATCGCTGGCATATAGCCGGACCCACTGGTATTACCCAGTACATCCCGCACAGATTGCATCAACTCGGCTTCAGCCGGCTGACGTGTCAACTGTGACAATGATTCTTCGCTTGGAAGGTAGACGAGGTATTCATTGTTGCCATAAGCCATAAAAGAACCGATACGCACCACTTCCGTTGGATTGGATGTAATGCCATCGTTCTGAAGAACCGGTGTGGTGAAGCGAGCCACTTCACTGTCCATCTTCATTTCAGTCATCAACTCAAGCCACATGCGTTCGAGGTCCAGGATATTCGGAAGCTCTGACGCTGCGGACATGCGTCGCATAAATTCAAGACGGTTCTCGGCACCCGCTCCCAAACCATTGGCTAACTGGACGTTGTTCAGTGAGGAACTTAGCTGTCCGAGAGCATCAGCAGCAATTTGGCGAGTTACACCAAACAATTCGCCAAGGTTGCCTTGGTTAACAGTTAAAAGAGCATTGAGCTCATCAATGCGCTTTTCGTTGGCAGCGAACTCACCATCAAGTCGGTTGGTCCGAGCTTCTGCAGCATTGCGCCTCTGTTGCGCATCGGCGTTCAGCTTTCGCTGATCTTCCATTGCACTGCGGAAGCGCGCTTCACGCTCTTTACTGATTGCCTGAATGGCTGTCCGCTCAGCGCGGACACGTGCAAGCAGGTCTGGAAAGGCAGGTGCTGGTGCCGCTGCAGGGGCTGGCGCTGGAGCAGCGGCTGCTGGAGCTTCTGCTGCCAGGCTTATGCAGGACAGGCAGCACAGGATGGCCGAAGCCACTACCTGTTTGAGATTGAGATTACGCAACATGCGGATGGTCTTCCAAAAAGTCTGTTAGTTAAGCTTGCTATCGATCAGCTGGATGTAACCACGGGCGGTTTTACTCTGCGACTGCGAGTTTGCAGCGCGCTCAAACCAGGTCTTGGCTTCTCTCAATTTGTCCTGGTTGTAGAGAGAAATACCCAACATCAATTGCGCATATGCAGCATCCCTTAGTCCACCTTTGTTCAGGGCTTCCTCAAGTGCTTCAGCCGCCGGACCCCATTCGGACATCTGGATATTCACTTCGCCGAGGCGCAAGAAATCGTTGCCGTTGCCAGAAAGCTGTCCGGCACGAGCAAGGATAGGCACGGCTTTGCGGAACTCTCGGGCTGCAATCCAAGAGTTGGACAGACTTTCCCAGGTCTTCAGATCTGGTTCAATCTTCTTCTCGTCGATCGCCTTGGTGATGAGTTCACCAGCGCTATAAGGCATGTCGTTGACCATCATGAAATCAGCCAAACGCTGGTACTCACTCCCTTCAGACAGCAGGCCCGCGTGGTATGCCATCTGCATGATCACTAAGGCGCTCGACATATCTTCCAGCTGTGCATGTACGGACGACAACTGCGTCCAGTACACCTTCTTGGTAGGGAACATGTTGACCTGACGCTGAATGACAGGCAACGCATCCTTGTACTGTTCTTTTTGTAGCAACAATGCCGACAGCATCTGCAACCAGCCTTCTTGCGGCGTTTCCGTCATTTCTACGGCCTTGCGCGCATGTGGAAGAGCAGCATCAAAGTTGTCGAGGTTGTAATAGGCTGCAGCCAACAGGTAATAGACACCACCGTTCGGACTGGCAGCAGTTTTCAACCAATCTTCCAAAGCTTTGGCACCTTCAGCCCATTTTTCTTCTTGCATGTAAAGTTGCGCGAGCTGGTAGCGGCCCTGGGAAATTTCCTGGTCGTTCAAGCCACCTGAATTGATGGCCGCCTCCATGTGTTGGCGTGCGCCTGGGTAGTTCTCTTCCTGCACATCGAGAGAGAAGAACATCTGTTCTACTCGGCTTCGCTCATATGGACTCAGACGATCCAGAGTCAATTCGCCCAGCTTCGCTCTCGCCTGGGCATTTTGGTCGTTGTTCAGGAACTCGATAGCTTCAGTGAGTATCTCGCCGGTGCGCTGATCAATCTGGTTCGTAGGTGGAGCTTCGTCGTCTTTACGATCGGCGCGGCTGCCGCCTTGGGCCAAGGCACCCTGAACCATCAGTATCGAAGACAGAGTAAGAACGAGAGTTCCCTGCAAAAGGGTTTTGATCTTCATGAACATGGCTTAGTTGTCCTCTAACTGGAAGCGCAGGATCGTTTGAACACCTTTGCGGGCAACGGCGACTGCTCCTTCAACTTTTGGGTTGTAGCGCCAGCGCAGGATTGCTTTTATAGCAGCATCGTCAAACACTCCTTTCGGACTGGCATCGACGACTATTGCTTCAGAAACACTGCCGGTTTCAGTAATGGTGAACTGGATCTGTACCCAGCCTTCGATACCGCGGCTCAAAGCACGCGGCGGGTAATCAGGGTTGATACGCACGAGCGGGACAACATCACGGTCAGAACCGGCACTGATGTTGAGACCTTGCATGGCACCCGAGGTATCGACCACGGGGGCAAGCGTGACAACGTTGCCGCCGACGTTTGCACTGGAGGTAGAAATGCTGGGAACTTCTGGGGTCGGCGGAGGTGGCTCACGCTCCACTTTCTCCTCGCGGCGGGTTTGGGTTTCGGAATCACGACGCATGCGGGTAAATTCAATACGCGTTGCTTCTTTGACTTCGATGTCAAATTCAACGTTGGTCAAACTCCACAACACATAGAACATCCCTGCGTTGAGGACCAGACCAAATACAATTGCGACCGGAATACGCAAGCCAGACAAGAATGACATGACTTAACCCCCTGGATTTGCAGCTACGGAAACTTCCCTGATACCACCGGAACGCACCTCGTCCATGACGCGCGCAAGAACCGAAGCCTGTGCTGACTGATCGGCCACAATCACTGCTGTGTCGTCTGGACGCTCAATGTGCAGCTTTTCAATCATCGGACGCACTTCTCGGATGTCCACACGCTTGCGGTCCATCCAGATTTCCCCATTTTCACGGATAGCGATCAGGATGTTGCCACTTGCACGGTTCTCTGCAGTGGTGGCATTCGGCTTAACGACGGTAACGCCAGCTTCCTTGATAAACGACGTAGTAATGATAAAAAAGATGAGCAGGTTCAAAACGAAGTCCAGCATCGGCGCAAGGTCGATGCCATGATCTTCACTGTCCCCTTCACTAAAGTGTTTGGATTTCATGACTTCCCTCCATACTGCCGGTCAGGCACTCGTCATACAGGCTTGGACCGGTACTGCAAGTAAGTAAGTGGCTTGCTAGCCGTTCTTTAGGTTTATTCCGACGTACTGAAGGTAATGTTGTAAATGCCACCAAGCCGCACTTGATCAACAGCAGCCATGATTACGCCGGTTTTGGCAGCGGCATCTGCAACCACCAAGACACCGATATCGTCGGCCAACGCCTTTTCCCTTTCAACGTTGGCACGTATGGCTCGAACATCAACGATACGGTTGTTGAAAAAAACTTCACCGGTATCAAGCACCTGAATCTGGATACTTTTGCTGTCCTGGTTATCAGGGGCTTGGACGTTGGTGGGGCGGTTGACGTCCAACCCGTATTCCTTTACGAAAATCGCCGTGATGATGAAAAAAATGAGCAAGTTCAAAACGAAGTCGAGCATGGGAGCGAGGTCGATCCCGTGTGACGACTCATGAGAGTCGGACGATCCGTGACGTTGCATTTTCATGGTCAGAAACTCAGCTTATCGGACAACAGTTCAGTCTCGCGGTGGGCACGCGTGCGAAAGTAATGCACTGGATACAGGCCGGAAATACTTACCGCCAGCCCGGTCATCGTGCAGATCATCGCAGTGGAAACACCGCTGGCCATTGTGCGCGCATCGGCTGAGCCGCGGATAGCCATGGAGTCGAACACTTCCAGCATACCGCTCACAGTGCCTACCAGACCCAACAACGGAGATAGAGGGACCAGTACCTGCATGATAGGGAAGCTGCTGGTCATCGCAGAGTTGACCTGCGAGATCAGCATCTGCCTGATCTGACGCGCACACCATGAAGTATGATCAGAGCGCCCTTTCCACGTATCGTTTGCCTTACGAACGAGTCGCGGCAATACGCTGAAGAAAAATACATAACGCTCAAGGATGATTGCCCACATCACTACTCCGGACAGGAAGATCATCAGTACAAATGGCCCCCCCTCACTGACCAGAGCGTCGACAGCAACATAGAAGCTGAAATTATCCATGTTTGCGCTTCTCAAGCTTCTCGGCCAGCATGCCGGCGCTCTGCTCGTCGAGTACCTGCACGACGCCACGCGATAGCGTGTTCAACAAGGCGTTGGCGAACAGCATAGGCACGGCAATGCCCAAGCCCAGCAAGGTTGCGATCATGGCGGTACCGATACCATTGGCCATCAGCTTCGGATCGCTTGATCCGGATTCTGTGATGCTTTGGAAGGTAAGAATCATACCGATTACTGTACCTACCAGGCCAAGCAGAGGACCGGCAGCAACTACAAGGCGGAGCAATGGCTGGAAGCGTTCAAGTTTCGGCACTTCGCGCATCACGGCTTCGGAGATACGAAGCTCGGCGACTTCAGCATCTTCTTCAATGGAGCTGCCATCACCTTTGAATGCAAGCAGTACTCGCCCGAGGGGGTTGTTCTTGTTCGGCTGACTCATGTTGCGCATCTGGGCCGAAACCTTCAAGCGAACCCAGATCAAGATGAGAAGCTGGATAATAAATGGGACCGTACCAGCAAGACCCACCGCAAGAATTGTGAAGTTGATTTCTTTTTCACCATTCACAATGCGCTCGATGAAGGTTGGGCGCTCTACATACATATTCAGCAGCACACCGCGTGTCGAGTCGACTACTGTGGTTACGTAACCGCTCGATGCACTCGCGAGCGCGGTTATGTCGCCCAAAAGCTCAACTGGCTGACGCGGCATGACGTTGAGTCGACCAAGTTCCGGGATATACGCAAGGAACTGACCATCGGCAACCGCATTGAATGCGCCGATACGGATCACTTCAGTGCTGCGAGGGGTACCGTTTGGCTCCACCACCAGACCGGTATACTTGGCAATCTGACCGGTAGCAGCCATTTCACGGGATATTTCAAACCACAGACGTTCAAGCTGTGCCGAAGTCAGAACCCGCTCACTGGACGCTATTGCCTCAAAGAAGCTGATTCGATTATCCGCTTCGCTTGAGAACTGGGCATTGATCAGCGACTGCTCCATTGGGGTGATCGAGTCACCGGCAACCTGACGCGCCAATCCGAATACCTCACTGATACCCAGTGCGTTGGCCTTTTCACGGAGCTCTGAGTTCGCCTGGTTGATTTTCAGGTCATTGTCTGAATACAGCTGGGTTTTGGCATCAACCTGCGTCTGAATTGCAGCACGCTGCTGGTTAATACGCTGCATGGCTGCCTGCTTGTCGGCATCACTCATGGCGTTGTACTCACCTGCCCGCTGCTGAAACAGTGCAACTTCAGCCTCACGGGTAGCGCGAGCCTGATTCAGCACATCGGTCAGGCCTTGAGCCTGCACGAGCATAGACAGACTGAAGGAAGTCAGCAGCGTCACGCCACCGATAAACTTACGGATACGATTGTTCATGTTGCGTCAACTCCGACCTTAGTTGGCTTGCTGCGGGGCCGGAACCGGCACATGGAGGAGCTCAGGAGCACCTTCGGCCCTGGCTACGGACAGAGCTTGCTCTACATTCTCCTTAAGCTCAGGGGAAACAACCCACTGCCTGGCAGATGCATCCCAATATCCGGTTTCACCACCATCCAAGGTCTGATACATCAGAGCTACTCGACCCAACTGCACAAACTGTACAGTTCGCGCGTCTGCACCCTGACCAAGCGAACCCTCATAGGCGGCAAGCGTGCGGCCATATTCCAGCTCAATCTGATAGGCCTCAAGGATCCGGCGATACTTTTCCGAAATGGCAACGTCTGCACGACCCATCAGATCCACGAGCACACGCACGCGGTTGGTGCGCTCTTCCAGGGAAAACGGAATATCGGCTTGGACAAACTGATCGAGCGTCGAAACCATGCGTTCCATCAGCGGAAGAACTTCGCGGTTGGTGGTTTCGATTTCAGTCAGCTGGGTCTGGATGGATCCCATTTCAGTTTCCTGGGCATCCACTTGTTCCTGCAACTGATCATTGTATTTGTTGAGGGAATCAAGTTCGGCGAGGGCTTGAGCATAAGCGCTGGTCAGTTCCTGAGTCTGATCTACAAGAGTATTGATACCCTCTTGTGTGGCAGCCACAGTGGCGTTGGTTTCGGCTTGGGCTGCGACCGCCGCTTCATTAAGCGGTTGTTGTTGAGCCATTACCTGTGCGGCCGGGAACATGGCGATCAGCAATGCTTTCTTCATGGCTGACTGCAACGTCGAATTAGTATTCGCGCCCATAATGCGGGTGGGTACTTTGGTGAACATTGGATTTACTGACTCCCCCTAACGAAGAATGAAGATTTATCCGGAAAATAAAGCAAAAATTCACTTTAGCCGACAAAGGCCAGAAGATGAGTTCCGCCGGGATGGTATTATCTTCTACTACGGTTGTCGATAAGTCGGTCGAAAATTCCGGACTGCGCAATTTTCAACACCGGACATGTGAAAACTACACCAACCCTCGACTGCATACTTACCCATAGCAATAAGAAAACAATGACTGAAGCAGAGAAATACCTAGCCACCAAATATAACCATACCGCCTTTTTGATGCCAAGCCCTTGTTGAGCTTATGGTCATACACCACAGCCATCAAGGCAATGTGACCGCGCGTGTTCGGTGGCGAACCGTAACTGACCAGCGAGTCAATTTTGTCGGGGCAATATGACAACGAAATGCACCAACCAACCCTGCAGCCAGTCCATGAAAAAACGCCAACTGTTCAATATTTCGCTGTTCACCCTCCTGGCACTGCTCGCAGTAGTTGCATTTTATTACCGCGAACAATCGCTGGCGCAGATCAAGAGCACACTGCAAGGGCTCGACATGGCAACTGCAGCCTTGATCCTTGTCGGCAGCCTCACTATGGCGGCGCTGGTGATGTTTCCAGTCTCCTTGCTGATGCTTTTCGGCGGAGCCTATTTCGGCGTGTGGTGGGGATTCCTATTCAACACTGCTGGCTTCATGAGCGGCGCCATGCTGGCATTTCTCACTGCGAGGCATCTGGCCCGCCACACAGTCACAGCCGTGCTACCCGCATCAGCGCATCGCGCTCTGGAGATGCTGGAAACATCCGGCTGGCAAACTGTTGCTGTTTTGCGGACAGTGGGCATCATCCCTGGGGTATTGGTGAACTACGCCCTTGGCATTACAGCGTTGCCGGTTTCGACTTATGCTTGGGCATCGCTGTTATTCACGCTACCGAACATATTCATCATCACCTACGCAGGGGTGGCAGGAGAAGATTTTGTCCGCAACGGCGATCTCGGCAAACTACTGCTGGCGGTATCGCTACTTGCAATCGCCGCCCTGGCGGCCGCACTGATGCGCAAACGTTTTTCAAAGTAGCTTGAGGCGAGTACCTCACTTCTTGCGGAAGGCATCCTGCAGCAGAGAACCGAGACTGCCTGTGCGCTGCTGGTCCGTAGTGCCGGCGTTGCGCGTATCCCGCCCTGCAGTAGCAGTGGAATAGCCACCACTGCGATTGGCAGGACTGTCAGCTGAACGACTTTCCCGGGTAGGAGCACCTGCCTCTGGTAGCGGATCGTCCAGTCGCATCGTCAATGCAATGCGCTTGCGCGCAGTGTCCACTTCAAGCACTTTCACTTTAACGACGTCACCGGTTTTGACCACAGCGTGCGGGTCCTTTACGAAATTCTTCGACAACGCCGAGATATGCACCAGACCATCCTGATGCACTCCGATATCGACGAATGCGCCAAAGTTGGTGACGTTGGTGACGGTACCCTCCATCATCATGCCGGGCTTCAGATCCTTGATCTCTTCGACACCCTCCAGTAATTCTGCCGACTTGAACTCCGGACGAGGATCACGACCCGGTTTTTCAAGCTCTTTCAAGATGTCTCTGACTGTCGGCAACCCGAATCGGTCACTGACAAACTGCTCCGGTTTCAGCGAGCGCACAAAAGCAGAATCCCCCACAAGCTCGTGTACTTGTTTGTTGGTCACCGACACAATCTTTTCTACTACCGCGTAGGATTCAGGGTGCACTGCTGATGCATCAAGCGGATTGTCTCCTTGCATTATGCGCAGGAAGCCGGCTGCCTGTTCGAAGCACTTGTCACCGAGTCGCGGCACCTTCATCAGATCCTGCCGCGAGCGGAACGCGCCGTTCTGGTTACGAAACTGCACGATGTTGCTGGCGATGGATGCTGTCAGGCCGGAAACACGCCGCAACAGCGCAACAGAAGCCATGTTCACATCGACACCAACTGCGTTCACACAATCCTCTATTACTGCATCCAGACTCTGGCCAAGCTTCACCTGACTGACATCGTGCTGGTACTGGCCGACTCCAATCGACTTCGGCTCAATCTTTACCAGCTCGGCCAAAGGATCCTGCAATCGACGCGCGATGGAAATGGCGCCGCGGATCGACACATCAAGTTCGGGAAATTCTTCGCGTGCTATGTCCGAGGCCGAGTAAACCGATGCTCCCGATTCATTGACCACCATACGCTTCAACTTGAGTTCGGGATGGCGCTTGGCAAGATCAGCAGCCAATTTGTCAGTCTCACGCGAGGCA
>CAISOD010000255.1 GCA_903887045.1 uncultured Gammaproteobacteria bacterium
AAACATCTCCGACCCCTTTGGTTGTTTGGTCAGGCTTGGCGAAAGAACTTCAGTTCCCACTGCCATGCATGGCTGATGATGGTGGCCAGATCGCCATAGCGTGGTTGCCACTGCAGCAAGGCGCGGGCGCGGGTGGCGTCGGCAATAAGAATCGCCGGATCGCCCTCGCGCCGCGGCGCATCCACCACCGTGAAATCACGCCCCGTCACTTTCTTTGCAGTGCTGATCACTTCCTGCACAGAGAATCCATTGCCATTGCCTAGGTTGAAGGCTGTGCTGTAGCCACCGGCAGCCAGATAGTCCAGCGCCAATGCGTGCGCACTGGCCAGGTCGTTAACGTGGATGTAGTCGCGGATGCAGGTGCCATCCGGGGTGGAATAGTTGCGACCAAACACCGTGATCGCCTTGCGGCGGCCGGATGCCGCCTGCAGTATCAACGGAATCAAATGCGTCTCCGGCTCATGCCGCTCGCCCAGCTCGCCAGCAGGATCAGCCCCCGCCGCATTGAAGTAACGCAGCGAGACCGAACGCACCCCATGCGCCGTATCGAAATCGTGCAGGATCTGCTCCACCATCCACTTGGTGCGGCCATAGGGATTGATCGGCTCTTTCGGATGGATTTCATCAAGCGGCGTATAGCGCGGGTTGCCATACACTGCCGCTGTGGATGAAAAGATGAATTGCGTCACCCCGGCCCGCACCATCGCCTGCAACAGGCTCAGCGTGGCGCCCACGTTGTTCTGGTAATACTTGCCCGGCGCAGTCACTGATTCCCCCACCGCGATGAACGAGGCGAAGTGCAACACTGCATCAATGCGATGCGCCGCAAACAATGCATCCAGCGCAGCACCATCGGCAATGTCCAACTCCACTGCCGTCCCTCCCACGATCGCATCGCGGAAGCCGGTGGAAAAGTTGTCGGCTACCACCACGCTGTGCCCGCCGGCAAGCAGGTGTTTCACCATATGCGAGCCGATATAACCGGCGCCGCCTACGACCAGAATGTTGCTCATGCCAAGAGTGCTCGAATTCAAAAGCGCAAGTCTGCCATCCCTGCAGTTCGCAAGCCATTGCGGCTGCGACACACACTCGACATCTTTGGACCCGCGTTTATACTCCAGCCCAACACGTGAGCCTTCAGGCAATCCAATGCACTCCCCGCGATGGCATCAGCGGCTTGGTAGGCTCGCGCGATGCCTGTCGTGAAGCTTTCAAGCAAGGCCTCGTAAACGACGGTGAAGTGTGGATGGACATGATTCGCGCCCGCAACCTCAGCTCACACACCTACAACCAAAGCACCGCCCAAATGCTGCTCGACAACATCACCCAACATTACTTCCCGGCCTTTCAGCAACTGCAAAGCAAATTCGCAGGACTGCTCGCATGAGTACTACCAGTTTCCGGCTCCCCGAAACCACCCTTGGCAGTTTGCGCGCAGTACTCGCCGCCCATCCAGCAATCGAACGAGCCATCCTGTATGGCTCGCGCGCAGTGGGGCGCCACAAACCCGGCTCCGATATTGATCTGGCCCTGAGTGGTGAGGCGCTCGATGAACGCGAGCTGGGCCGCATCGCCGACGAAATCGACGACTTGCTGCTGCCCTACACGCTGGACCTCTGCCATTTGGCAACCATCGACAACCCCGATTTGTTGGCGCATATACGCACAGCAGGCCAAACCATCTTCACCAGAGCGGATTGACCCCGCTTAAAGCTTGCCGGGCACGTCACCCCTCAAAAAAAACCGCCGGACTCACCCCAAACCGCTTGCTCAACGCAGCTATATGCCTGAACTGTTTTGAGGCTGAAGCACCGGAACTCCCTGAGTCCCCAGCAAAAAACGCCCCCAGGGGGCGCGAGACGTCAGCTCCAGCAAGCGTTCACGCAAGGCTCCTAAAACCAGAGCACCGTTGGCTTGCACCATGGCTTGCGCTGTTACTGGGTCAACAGTCTGGGCCACAACAAACCGGGCATAGGCTTGCAACCTGAACTGACAAGGCGGATTAACACTCTTGTCGTCATCGCTGCTGATATCCAACAGCAAGCCATAGCTGTTGGTCGATGCGTCAAGCACCAGCAGATCAAACGATTGTTTGACCGTTGTGCCGCGCGTTTCCCCTTGCGGATCATGCGCCGGACAAGCACGCACTTCCTGCGCCGGGGAAAACAGCTCCTCAAGCTGCAAAGGGGGTGGTCTTGCATGCCTGCCTCCACTTGCTTGTTTGGCCCAAGCCACAGCTGATTTCAGCTGTGCTTCCGGCACTGGCGTACTTTCGTGGCATTCCAGCCAGCGCACCTTGGCGTCGCCACGCAACGTAGCCGTAATTGCAGCAGTACTGGTACCCAGCTTACGGGCCAGTTCGGCGCGTGACATACCCAACTGCAACATGCGCTGTTCCAGCGCAAAGGCAAAATCCAGCTTCGTGTTTTCGGCAACATACTCAGGCGACCTGCATATCCGCAGGTACCAGCCTTAGAAACTCTTCCACCGCACTGGGTTGCCCTGCATCCGCAGGCGTAGTTACAGGATAGCGCCCATCAATCAGCTTAATCAGGCGCACAGATTCAACCGATATGTTGAGTCTTTAGTCAGCTGTGGGCTGGGCCGGTCACTCACTTGGTTGCTGATCAATCGCGTGGCATCCATGCTCATCTTGTCCAACGTCTCAATCACTACCGTAGTCTGGTCAGGGATTCAGGACTTTGCCGGCAAACTTGCGTTTGTATGACTTTGCCCCCACCCCCAAAACACCCCACATCAATGGTCGACAACCCCCATCCCGCTGGTTATTCTCCCAACAGAAGTTGCCTGTACAGGAGTGAAGCGAAAGCGCCATGGACGGGTACCAAAACCATCAATCCGCAGGCTCTTGTTCGCATGACAATTCTCCACCCCGTCATCCTCTCCGGCGGCAGCGGCTCCCGGCTGTGGCCTCTCTCGCGTGAGGCCTACCCCAAGCAACTCTTGGCCCTGCTCACCGAACAAACCCTGCTGCAGGAAACCGTAACCCGCGCCGCCAAGCTGCCCAAGCCGCTCGAAGTACAACCCCCCATCCTCATCTGCAACCAGGAACACCGCTTCCTGATCCGCGAGCAGTGCCAGGCCATTGGCTGCGAACCCGCCGCCATCTACCTGGAACCCGCCGGCCGCAACACTGCCCCCGCCATTGCACTGGCCGCCCTGCACCTGGCCGAAGGCGAACACAACCCCGATGCACTGATGCTGGTAATGCCAGCCGACCACGTAATCCGCGATCAAGCCGCCTTCGCCCGCGCCGTGACCCAGGCCGCTGCCGCTGCCGAGCAAGGCCACCTCGTTACCTTCGGCATCACCCCCACCAGTCCTGAAACCGGCTACGGTTATATCCGCGCCGGCGCCGCACTCAGCGGGCTGGCAGGTGCTGAGGAAGTGCAACAGTTTGTGGAAAAGCCCAACCTCGAACGCGCCAAGCAGTTCTTGATCGACGGCAATTACAGCTGGAACAGCGGCATGTTCCTATTCAAGGCAGGCAGTTACCTGCAGGAGCTGGGCACCCACCGGCCCGACATCCTGCAGGCAGTCACCGCTGCCTGGCAGCAGCGCAGCAGCGACCTCGGCTTCTGCCGCCCGCACAAGGAAGAGTTCATGCAGAGCCCGTCCGATTCAATCGACTACGCCGTAATGCAAAGCACCAAACGGGCAGCCGTGGTGCAGGCCGACATGGGCTGGAACGACATCGGTGCGTGGGATGCCCTGTGGCAACTGGCTGAGCGCGATGCCAACAACAACGCCACCCATGGCGACGTGCTGGCCATCAACACCAAGAACAGCTACCTGCGTGCCGAACACAAACTGCTGGCCGTGATTGGGCTGGACAACGTGGTGGTGGTGGAAACCAAGGACGCCGTGCTGGTGATGAGCAAGGACCAGGCGCAGGACGTGAAGAAAATAGTGGAAACGCTGAAGAAGGAAGGCCGCACTGAACACCTTGAGCACTTGCGTGTGTATCGGCCGTGGGGTTGGTA
>CAISOD010000256.1 GCA_903887045.1 uncultured Gammaproteobacteria bacterium
GGTTCAACACAACCCTGGATATCGCCGACTACATAATTTGCCACGGCGCCCTCCGGTGTCAGTGCAGCATGTGCGGTACCGCCAGCACGAACAGCGGGATCGGTGCATCGAACAGTGCACCATCGGCATCCTGCATGGTGTAGCTGCCGTGCATGTCACCGATTTCGGTTTGCAGCACGGCACCGCTCGAATATTGATAGCTCTGCCCCGGTGCAATCGTGGGTTGCTGTCCCACTACGCCATTGCCCTTCACTTCATCCACCTTGCCGTTCTGGTCGGTGATGATCCAGTGACGGCTCAAAAGCCGCACTGGTTGGTCACGATTATTGAGGATCGTGATGGTGTAGGCGAAAGCGTAGGAGGGGCGACCCGGATCGGACTGCTGTTGCAGGTACTGGGTGGACACCTGGATGGCGATGCCGCAATTGTCCTGTATCTGTTTACTCACGCTACGGCACCATCCGGTTCAACAAGAGCAGCCAGTCTAACATAGTCATCCACACCGAGATTTTCAGCGCGCAGGCCCAAATCCACCGGCAATTGCGCCATTTTATCTGCGCTGAATACTGCCTTCAAAGTATTGCGCAGCGTTTTGCGGCGCTGGCCGAAGGCGGCCTTTACCACTGTCGCCAATGCCTGTGCATCAACTGCGGGCCAAGGGCTCGGGCGATGTGGTGTCAGCCGCACAATCGCCGAATCCACCTTCGGCTGCGGTACGAACGCATGTGGCGGTACCTTGAACAGCATGTCGACTTCGCAGTGGTACTGCATCATCACCGACAAACGGCCGTAATCATCGCT
This sequence comes from uncultured Gammaproteobacteria bacterium, assembly GCA_903887045.1. Classification (GTDB taxonomy): domain Bacteria; phylum Pseudomonadota; class Gammaproteobacteria; order Pseudomonadales; family Pseudohongiellaceae; genus CAILUG01. The sequence continues at coordinate 802 of CAISOD010000256.1, forward strand.
GCCGGGGCCGGCCGCCAATCGTTGCACTACTTCCAGCTGCAGCATGAATACCATGTCGTGGATCAGTTCTTTGTGCTGCAGCAGACGGAACAGCAGCGGCGTTGAAATGTTGTAGGGCAGGTTGCCGACTATGCGCAACGCGGCCTGCCCTTGCGCCAGCGAGGCGAAAACCACATCCAGCACATCACCTTCAATCAAATGAAAACCGGGCTTGTCGGCATAGCGGCTGCGCAGTTGGGCGGCGAGGTCGCGGTCAATCTCGATGGCAGTGAGGCGGCCGGCGGCGTCGAGCAGGGGTTCAGTCAATGCGCCCTGACCGGGTCCGATCTCGATCAGGGTCTGGTTGGGGCCGGGCACGATGGCATGCACTATCCGGTTGATGATGTGCTCGTCGCGCAGGAAGTTCTGGCCGAAACGTTTGCGGGCGCGGTGTTGGTAAGGTTGTTGGTCTGACACGAAGTTATCTGCGGGTAGTGATGAGGTGTGATTGTGAACCAGCGTGCTGTGTGAAGCCACTTGAAGAATTGGCTGGGTCAGCCGGGTCAAGGGGCTACGCCTGCTGTTGCGCGCTCCTGCTGGTCAAAAACCGGCGCTGCGGAACTCGGTAAAAAATCGCAGTGCGATTTTTTCCCTCAGACAGTCCTCGCGCTTGTTCGGTTTTTTCCGGCGCAGGGAAAGCCGCGCGAGGCAGGCTCCACCCCTTGCCCCGGCTGCCCTTCCACCATCGTTTGAACCGGCAGCGAACAACATGGATTGCAAATGAGGCGTCAGTTTGAACGTGAGAATCAAGATGAATCCGAAGCGAAATTGGATAAGCCTGCTGCACACCACACCTGAGAGACCGGCGCCGCTTCAGGCCTCCGAAACCCATCTGAGGCATGGATGCCGAAGAGGGGAGCCCCCA
>CAISOD010000257.1 GCA_903887045.1 uncultured Gammaproteobacteria bacterium
ACCTCGATACCTTGACGCAGATCCCCGGCGAACGGCACCTGTATCGCTCTGGCGATGGCTCTATCCAGGCCCAGCTGGACGGCCCCCAGCGCTGGGCCGGCATTTACGACAACGAAGGCCGCCTGATGGTGGCGATCAACTTCAACATGGATATGGGCGATGCATGGGAGCATGCCGACGATCCCTACTATCCCGAGCCGATGACGGCGCTGGCCTACCGTTTCGGTATCAACTACCTCATCTACGCGATGACGCACTGACAGGCTTTTCCGCTAGAATCGCCCATCTTTTCAGGTATGCCAAACTGATGTCACAAGCTTTTCTCCCGAAGCCTGTGCGTATCGCCTGTTTTACCGGCACTCGCCCCGAGTGTCTGAAGCTCGCATCGCTCAGTATTGAAGCCAGCGCTGACAGGCGTTTCAGTCTGCAACTGGTGTCCAGCGGCCAGCATCCCCACATGGTGGCCGAGACACTGGCGCACCTGGAGTTGCCGTTGGGAGCCTGTCTGGAACCGGTGCCGGCTGGCACGCCGCTATCCAGAACTGTTGCCCACCTGCGGCAACACACCCGCAATTGGCTGCAAAGCGAGCGGCCCGATATAGCGCTGGTGCAGGGCGATACTTCCACCGCCTATGCCTGTGCGCTGGCAGCCGTTGATTGCGGCATTCCTCTTGCCCATCTTGAAGCCGGCCTGCGCACGCACGACCCGATGCGGCCGTTTCCGGAAGAGCCGTTCCGTCGCCGTATTTCGCAGTTGGCGCAGTGGCACCTGGCCCCCACTGCCAACTCGGCAGACCATCTGCGTCGCGAAGGCATCGCTGAAGCCAATATCCAACTGGTGGGCAACAGCATTGTCGACCTGCTGCGGCTTACACTCGCCAACCCGATGGACCACGAAATTCCGTGGCGCAGCCATGGCAAACGGCTGGTGGTGATGACGCTGCACCGGCGCGAGAACTACCAGCATGGCCTGGTGAATGTCTGCAACGTAATGCTGCAGTTGCTCGCCAGTGACCCCGAGCTGTGCCTGGTATCGCCGCTGCACCCGAATCCGCTGGTGCGCAGCCGGCTGCTGCGCTTACTCGGTGGTCATCCCCGCATTCTCACCACGCCGCCACTGGCGTATCGCCGTTTCATTCCGCTGTTGCAGGAAGCGTCGCTGATAGTCACTGATTCCGGCGGCATCCAGGAAGAAGCCGCCTATATCGGTTCGCCGGTGCTGGTGACCCGCTCGGAAACCGAGCGGCCGGAAGCGGCGCAGAGCGGGCTTGTCAGTCTGATCGGCACCAACCCTGAGCGTCTGCTGCAGGCGTGTCACCAGCGTCTCGCTGCGCCGCGCCCGGCGGCGTGTGCCTTCGATGAACATGCACCGTTCGGCGATGGCCGCACGGCAGCAAGAGTACTGGCAGCGCTGTGGGCAGAGCGCAAGGTTGGCGTGTGAACGATCTTGTAGTGTCTGCCGCTGCCGCCGCCCTGCGTTTGCAGAACTCGCTATTGCATGGTGGCGCCCGGCAACTTGATGGTGAACATCGCGGTGCTGTAGCCGGCACGCTGAAGCCCGATGGATCTGCGCTGTATGTCTACGGCGAAATCACCGGCTATTACCTGCATTGGCTGGCGTCGCTGCCGCCGACCACTGCCGGCGTACCGGCAGCGGCGAGCTCCGCACTCGACTGGCTGCAACGCTATCTGCATGGCAGCGAGCTGCCGTTGACGCGTGTGTATCTGCACGCGAATCCCCCAGACTGGCGCAATGACGCACTGTTTGCTTTCGACCTCGCGATGATTGCCGGCGGCATGGCGTGCATCGGCAATCGTGGCATTGCCGCTTTGCCGCCGGTATTGCTGGCCGACTTGCAGCGTTGGCTGCAGTTGTTCACGCGCAACGATGGCCTGGCCGTGTGCCTGCCGCGTACACCGGACGCCGTCTTGCCACAGCGCTGGTCGACTTGCGGCGGGCCGTTCACCGCCAAGTCGGCGAGTCGCATTCTGTTGTTGGCGCAGCAGGCGCCGTTGGATGCAGCACTGGTACAGGCTTGCCGGGTGGAACTGCAACGCATCGCCACGGATGTCTCTTGCCACCGCATCGACATGGTGCACCCAACGCTATACGCCATCGAAGGCTGCCTGCTGTGTGCGGACAGTGATCCGCAGGTGCTGGCGCGCTGGTTCGAGCAATTGGTGGCGTTGCAGGGCGCTGACGGCAGCCTGCCGGAATCGTTGCCAACGCCGGACATCCGCCGCAGCGACATCGTGGCGCAAGCATTGCGAGTGGCGATCTTCATCGAACACCAATTGCAGCAGCCTGGTCGCTATCGCAGCGCGTGCGATGGTTTTGTGCGCGTGCTGACCCAGCGCGTGCGTGCGGACGGCACGCTGCCGTTCAGCAACGATGCCAACGTTGATGGCAACCCCGACGCCAACGTGTGGGGTGCGATGTTTGCCGAGCAGGCGCTGCGGCTTTATGTGGCGCATGTGCAGCAGCAACCATTGCCGTTCAGTGCCGAGGCACTGGTATGAAACTTCGCAGGATTTTGCAGAGATTGCCCGCCTGTATTCCATTCATTCCAATGTGGGTGGCCTTGCAAGTGGCCGCTTTGCGCGGGCGCCGCCAGCCGGTGCAGCGCCAGCTTGAACCCTGGGGCACTGGCGTATCCGTACTGATCCCGGAAAGTGGCACGCCGGATTTGCTCGACGCTACGTTGGCGCATGCAGTAGCGGCGATTGCAATGGTGAATGAGCCGGTTGAAATCATCGTGCAGGTGAACGGTGCCCCGCGAGAACTATATGCAGAACTGGAACAACGCTATCCCGCCGTACATTGGCGCTTCGTGCCGGCAGCGCTCGGCTTCAACGGAGCGATAGAGGCCGGCTTGCAGGCAGTGCGCTATCCGGCCGTTTACTTGTTGAACAGCGACATGTGCATCGCGGAAGACTCGCTTATTCAATTGTTGCCGTATCGCGCACCGACTGTATTTGCACTGGCATCGCAGATTTTCTTTGCCGACTCGACGCGCCGCCGCGAAGAAACCGGCTGGTCCGGCTACTACGTGCAGGGTGCGCGGACTGTAGTGTACGAGAAAGATCCCGGCGACATGCAAGCGGCACGCGGCAGTTTCTATGCCGGCGGTGGTTCGTCGTTGTTCCGCACTGGCATGCTGCGCGAATACGTGCGTGATTCCCGCGGCTATTCCCCGTTCTACTGGGAGGACGCCGACTGGGGCGCCCGCGCCTGGGAAGAGGGACTGGAATGTATTTTTGTTCCGCAATCCAAAGCAGTGCACGAGCATCGGGGCACCATCAAGCGCCGCTACAGCGCCGACGAGATTGACCGCATCATGGACCGCAATGCCCTGCTGTTCGAATTGCGCCATCACTTTACTGATATGGATGGCATTCGTGCGATTGGACACCTGGCTGGGCAACCGGCAGCAACCCGCAAGGAGCTGGCAACGTTCGCAATCGCCTGCAGTGTCGCCCGGATTCGTGGCCGCTCCAATGCCTGCAAACGCAGTGGTTTTGATTGCACTGCTGTCATCCACAATTACTACTCGCCACCTCGACAGGACGGGCGACCCACCGTGCTGTGGGTTACACCATTCTCTGTGTATCCACCCTCACACGGCGGTGCGCGCCGGGTAGCAGAACTGGCGGCGCGCCTGGGACGCCATGTCAACCTGTTGCTGTTGTCCGATGAAGGGGCCAGTTACAAAGATGCCAACGACCTCCAGTTCCAGCCGTTCCAGTCGGTGCATATCCTGCAGGCACGCAAGGACAAAAGCGGCCAGCGCGAGCAGGATCTGCTGACGCGAATGCAGGTCCACGCACCGGATGGTCTGAAATCAGAACTGCTTCGCTTGCAGCAGCAATACGCGGTGGATCTGGTGCAGATTGAATTCATGGAGGCGACCAGTCTGGTGGATTCCCGTCTGGGTACTACTCCGTTTGTTGCCTCGCTGCACGACGTCTACCTCGACGGTGGTGAACAGGATGCCGCCCAACTCAAGGTGCTGCGCCGTTACGACACAGTAGTAGCGTGTTCCGACGAAGATGCCCGTTGGTTGCAGGACTTGCCGACCCAGGTTGTTGGCAATGGTGCCGTTGATCGCTACGCCCACAGCCTGCCGTCACCACCCAAGAAGCAGATACTGTTCATGGGGCCGTTCCGCTATCAGCCGAATTTCAGTGGCTTGCTGGAATTTCTCACACGGGTATGGCCGGCGTTGTTGATGCGTCACCCCGGTGTTGAACTATTGGTGCTGGGTGGGCCGGAATCGGCAGCACCACGCTTCGATCATGCCGCGTTGCGGCAGGAGGGCGTGAGGGTAGTCAGCGAATTTGTGGATCCGGCACCCTTGCTGGCAGCCTGTGCCTTGACGATCAATCCGCAGCAGGAAATTCGCGGTTCGGCATTGAAGGTAGCCGAGGCCCTGCTGGCACGCCGCATCTGTGTCAGCACCACGGCGGGAGCGAGAGGGTTCGATCAGCTCGGTGCCAGTGCGCTGCGAATTTGCGACAGCTGGCCGGCGATGCTGGAAGAGCTGGACATGCTGCTGGGCAATATCGACCACCGTCACGACCTTGAACAAAGCAGCGACAGCCTGCGCAGCGCGCTGTCGTGGGACGGCAAGGCCGAGCAACTGTTGGCGCTGTATCGCAAGCTGTTGCCGCAGCGTTTCAATCAGGAAAACCGCAGATGAGCCGCGAATCTTACGACCGCATAGCCGCTGTTTATGCCACCGACATGGGGCAGAGCATGGCGTTTGACGATATCGGCTACTACCGTGCGCTGTGCCAGCAACGCGGTGGCCGTACACTCGAACTCGGCTGCGGCACTGGGCGCATATTGCTGCCCCTGATGGCCAGTGGCATCGACATCGCCGGCATCGATCAATCGCCCGGCATGCTGGGCCAATTGCAGCAGGACGCCAAAGCCTTGCGATTGCAGCCGGAAGTCAGCCTCGGTTCATTGACAGCATTCACCACACCACCCTGCAATACGATATTGGCGCCCTATGCAGTGGTGACCTACCTTACCGATGCCAGCCAATTGGCAGCGTTTTTCCTGGCCGTTGAACAGTCCCTCATTGCTGATGGCATGCTGGTGGTCGATACCTTCATCCCGCGTCCGGTGCAAAGCTTCAGTGATTTCCGCCAGGATTACCGGCGGCCGCATCAAGGCGGCATCCTGCAACGCGAAAAGCGCATTACCGTAGCGGGAGATTGCAATCGTATCGAGCGGCGTTACACCGTGATGGACGCGGCCGGTTTGGTGGAGCAGAGCTGGACTACGCTGGACGAGATTCGCCCCTGGACAGAAGCCGAGCTGGTGAACTCAGCAATTGCCAACGGCTTCTGCGTGGTGGCCAATCACGGCAACTACACTGCCAATCGCACGGCCAACGATCAGTTCGTTACGCTGCATTTCGCGCTGGCTTAGCGCCACTCCGAAAAGCGTCATTGCCGCGCAAGCGGGAAGCCCCTCAAGGCACGCGGATTTCCAGCAGGCCGGTCGGTACGCCAATGCGGCCGACCGGAATCGCATTGAATGCAATCGAATAACGCGGTGCCGTGCTCTGCGACGGCAGTACGCTGTGCATCAGATTGGCGGGGAACAGCACGATGCGCGCGGGTTTGGGTGGAATCGTGAACGACTCCATCGCGCGGTAATTGTTGCCGGGAATGATCTCGGGCGCGAAGTTGAACAAGGTGCTGTGGTGCTGGTTGAGAATGTTGAAGGACGAGCCATCGGTCAGATAGAACGAGCCGCTGATATAGGCATTGCTGTGACGGTGATAACGGATACCTTCGCCCTGGCGCACCACGTTGCCCCATGAATTGCAGATGGCGATGTCGTCGATACGGTGCGAATGCGCCTTGGCGAACTCGCGACACATGCCGAGTATTTCCTGCTTCAGATCAGCAAACAGCGGCAGGTTCAACAGTTGCTGCTCGCGGGTATAGAGGCCATCGCCGGGCACCGGATTGCCGGTGTCCTGGTCGATCAAACGGCGGGCGGCGTCGATCAGCGCAGGTGTCAGGGATTTCAGTTCCGCCACGGCAATGGTGGCGGGAAAAATGTCGACCAGATCCATACAAATTCCCGTGTTTCCAATAGGCTTGTCACGGTGTATACACTGCTTTACGCTACTTGAAACTACAAGAGGGAGAGCAGTCAGTACCCATGTTGTCGGCAACACGTTCTGCATGCTGTTTTATCGCAGTGTTGTGTTTATTCCTTGGCTCCCCATTGTGGGCAGCCGACTCTGGATTATCTGCTGCCGGTTTGTCCGGCAGTGCCGAATTCCCGCTGCCAGCCTCGCTCAAACCCGCTGTGGGTTTCTGGGTCAAGGTCTATACCGAGGCCGATACCGAAAGCGGCTTTCTGCATGACGCAGTCAACCTCGACATCGTTTACGAAAAACTCCCGCGCAACGGCAAGCTGATCGACGAACACCGCAGCCAGATTGCCAGTGACCTCAAGACGCTCGCCACCGGCAAGCGCAGCAGCCTCAGCGACAGCCAGCAGCGACTGCTCGATCTGTGGGGTGCAGGCGTAACCAATGATCAACTGCGTGAAGCCGCCGGGACTATCCGCTGGCAGCTCGGCCAATCTGATCGCTATCAGGAAGGACTCTACCGTTCCGGTGCCTACCTGCCACATATCCGCGCGGTAGCGCGTTCGATGGGGCTGCCGGAAGAACTGGCCTCACTGCCACATGTTGAATCGTCGTTTCAGCCGGGTGCCTTCTCCAGCGCCGCCGCCTCCGGCATGTTCCAGTTCATGCGCGAAACCGGGCAGCGTTTCATGCGGGTCGACAGCATCGTCGATGAACGCCTCGACCCCTATAAAAGTGCATATGGCGCGATGAAGCTGTTGAAGGAAAACTACGAAGACCTCGGTACCTGGCCACTGGCGCTGACCGCCTACAACCACGGCTCCGCCGGTATGGCGCGTGCAGTACGCGATACCGGCACCAGGGACATTGGCGAGATCGTGGCCAACTACAAGGGTTCACGCTTCGGCTTTGCCTCGCGCAATTTCTACGCGCAATTCCTGGCGGCCAGAGAAGTCGAACTCAATGCTGATCGCTACTACGGACCGGTCGCACGTATCAGCGCGCCAGAGTTTGCCGAAGTGGAAATGTCGGGTTTCGTGGATGCCGCCGTGCTGGCCCGCACGCTCGGTGTCAGCCTTGAAACGTTGCAGGAAGACAACCCGGCTTTGCTCAAGCAGGTATGGAGCGGCAACAAGCGCATCCCCAAGGGCTACATCGTCAAGCTCAACAAACTCAAATTCAGTGGCGACCTCGCCAGCAGCATGAACCGTATCGCCGCCAACGAATTCCACAGTGCGCAGATTCAGGATGAAAGTTACTCCGTGCAGCGCGGCGATTCGCTGTCGACAATTGCCGGCCGCTACAAGACCTCGGTGGCCGAACTGGTGGCAATCAACCAGCTCAGCAATCGCAACGCCATCAAGGTAGGCCAGAAACTGGTATTGCCCCAGGCCAATGGCTCGGTGCCCACGCTGGTGGTCAATCGCACGGAACAGAGCACGCCAGCTGCCATCAACGGCCGCTACACCGTTGTGCGCGGTGACACGCTGTCCGGAATTTCCGATCGCTTCAAGGTGCCTGAGCGAACACTGCTGGCACTCAACAACCTGCGCGACGCCAATATGTTGCGTCCCGGCCAACATTTGCTGCTGAAGGCCGACACTACTCCAACCGCAACGACATCAACGGCAAGAGCTGTTGTTGTCGCTACCGGTGCTGCGGTTACCTCGGCCGAAGCGGTGGGCAGTGGTCCAACGGTGGTGGGCCAGGCGCGCGAAGTGGCGTCGATGGTACACAGCATGAACCCGGCCGATTACGCCGTATCCAAAGATGGCACCATCGAAGTGTTGCCGGAAGAAACCCTTGGCCACTATGCGGATTGGTTACGGGTCAACAGTAACGCTTTGACTGGCCTCAACGGCTTGAAGTCGGAGAATTCGGTGCAGATAGGCTCGCGGCTGCAACTGGATTTCTCCAAGGTTGACCAGGCCCGCTTCGAGACGCGCCGTCAGCAGTTCCATAGCAATCTGCAGGAGCAGTATTTCTCGGCCTGGCGCATAAGCGAGACTACCGACTATCGCATCCGCCAGAGCGATTCCGTTGCCGGCCTTGCCCGCATTAACGATATCCCGATGTGGTTGTTCCGCCAGTACAACCCGGGCATTAACCCGGCACGTATACAAGCGGGGCAGACCGTTGTCATTCCGAAGGTTGTGAGGCTTGGGGGGCAGTAGGTCTGCTGGTAGGCAGCAGGCCCAAGGTACTCCGCCTCCTGCAGCCGCTCACCAAACAAAAATGGTGCTTTTGGAGCCAAGAACTAGGCCGCAACCTCTTTCCAAACAAACAGACGAATC
>CAISOD010000258.1 GCA_903887045.1 uncultured Gammaproteobacteria bacterium
CTACAACTGTGGCGCTTTCGCCGGCACCTTCATTGATTCGCGTTATCAGGTGCCGAGCTACGATCTTGTCAACGCATCACTGCGTTTCACACCGAACGAGGGACCGTGGATGGCGTCGCTGTATATCAACAACCTTACCGATGAGGTCTATGCCAATAACGCACAGTCGTTTGGTCGCGGTTATTGGACGGTGGGAGGGCCTGGCGGTGCTGCCGGCCTGAGCGCACCGGCACGCAGCGCTGTTGCTGACTTCCGCGGTCGCCCGCGCGAATACGGCGTAACCTTCCAGTACAACTTCTGAGATCGCGCAGGGGGAGCAGGGAAGCTCCCCATCAGCGCGCAGGCAGTACTGCTTTCAGTCTGGCATGCGCCTCGCGCAGCGTGCGCTCAGTGGTTTCCCAGTCGATGCAGCCGTCGGTAACCGAGACACCATACTTCAACTGCGCCAGATCGGCCGGGATGTCCTGGCGGCCGAAATGGATATTGCTCTCCAGCATCACGCCGATGATGCTCTTGTTGCCGGCCACGATCTGGTCCACCAGGTTGGCAAACACGGTGGGCTGATTCTCCGGCTTCTTGCTGGAGTTGGCGTGGCTGCAATCAATCATGATATTGGTGGTGACGCCGGCCTTCTTGCAGGCCGCTTCGCAGGCGGCAACGCTCTTCGCGTCGAAGTTGGGTTCGCCGTTGCCGCCACGCAGCACGATATGGGCGTGGGGATTGCCTGTGGTGGTGATGATCGACACCAGACCTTGCGGATCAATTCCGAGGAAACGGTGCGGGCTTGCCACTGATTTCAATGCATTGATCGCTACTTCCAGACCACCATCGGTACCATTCTTGAAGCCGACCGGCGAGCTGAGGCCGCTCGACATTTCGCGATGCGTCTGCGATTCAGTGGTGCGGGCACCAATTGCGCTCCAGGTGATGATGTCGTGCAGGTACTGCGGAGAAATGGGATCGAGCGCCTCGGTTGACGTTGGCAGCCCCATTGCACTGAGTTTCAACAACAGGCGACGTGCCGTGTGCAATCCCTTCTCGATCTTGAAGCTGTCATTCATTTCCGGATCATTGATCAGACCTTTCCAGCCCACCGACGTGCGCGGCTTTTCGAAATAGACGCGCATTACCAGCACCATGCTGTCCTGCACCTCAACGGCGAGCTGCTGCAGGCGGCCGGCGTAGTCGAGCGCGGCATCGACGTCGTGGATCGAGCAGGGTCCGACCACGACGAAGAGGCGTGGGTCCTTGCGATCGAGAATGTCGCGGATCAGCCGGCGGTTCCTGCGCACATGGTCGAGAGTGGTGCCGTACAACGGCAGCCGCTGCTTCAGCGCTTCAGGTGTTATCAACGGCTGGTAATTGGCAACGTTGACATTCTCGGTGCTGGTGATGTCTGTCATGGTGCTTCCTCGAACTGCCGGGAACTCTCTGTTCAGAACCTGTGCCTATACAACAAGGATCTCGAAACAGGTGGCGAGACTGACCAGCGGGTTGCGGCCCGGGCCCGGACGCCATTCATGGGCGACGAAACCTTCGTAATCCATGTTGGCGATCTCCTGCGCGATGAATCGGTAGTTCAGCTCCTGCGTGCCGTCGATTTCCTGGCGGGTCGGCACGCCGGCCACGTGGATGTGGCAGCAGAAATCAAGGTTGTCTTTCAGCGTGCGTACGACGTCACCGTTCATGATCTGCACATGGTAGATGTCGTACACCACCTTGATGTTCTTTGAGCCGGTACCACGGCAGACATCGAAGCCCCAATAGATGTCATCGAACACTTGATCAGTGCGCTGATCGGCGACGACTTTCGAGTTGGTGATTTCCATGCAGATATTGACGCCTTTCTCTTCGGCGTATGGCGCCACGCGCTTCAACACTTCGATGGCATTTTCCTTGCCTTCTTCGCGCGACATGCCACGGCGTTCACCCGGCATCGCGATCAGGTTCTTGCAGCCGGCTTTTACGCAGGCGTCGACGCCTTCGTGGGTAGCGTCAAATATCTTCTGGTGCATCTCTTTGCGGATAAGGCCGTCCTGGAAGGTGGTGCCCGCACCGGTCATCATCGCAGGCAGCAGGTTGTAATCGGCCATGATGGATATCTGGTCCGGCGACGGCAGATCGACCGCAGAGAAGCCGAGCATCGAAAGAATTTCGCAGCGCTCTGCAAAACTGAACGGGCTGTTCTGGCCCCACACCGACGCCATCACGCTCTGCTTCAACCGACCCTGACGGATAGGTGCGGCAGCAGCCTGTTCGGCAGCTTTGAGAAGGGGAGCGAACATGGCAGTACCGGCAGCGGCAGCCAGCAGTTTGCGGCGGGAAAAGGCAGAGGACATGGGGGCGATTCCGTTTGTGTTGTTGGATGGACTGCGGAAATTACCTTCTGAAACTAACCGTATGAAGCTGCCCTTAAAACGGCCGCTTTAAACGCGACGTAGCTTAGTCAGGCATGCACGGAAAGTCCACGCACTTGCTGAACCGCAGCCGGTATTCAGACCAATTCGTGCAACAGGCCCAATGCAGTGAAGTACAGGGCGATTCTGCAGGAAGCAGCAGGGGATTGTATCGCCAGCAAGCGCCGGTAATTTTGCAGTTGCTCGTGGTAATGCAGTGACTGTTCATCGAGAAAGGCGGCCAGTGTTTGCCCATTCGATGGTGCGGCGGTTTTGTAGTCGACAATCCAGCGGGTACCGTTGGTGTCAATGAAGGTGCGGTCAACCACGAAGCTCTTGCGATAGCCGCCCTGGTAATCGAACAGCGCCAGTTCACACTGCTCCTGCTGGTGATTGCCACTGAACAGCCAGCGGCCGTGTTCCGTCTGCAAGTGGCCCTGCAGGTGCTGTTGCAGTTGCTGCTGCAGCCTGTCCAGCTCGGTGTCATTGGCAATGCGGGCGAGTTGCTGACGCCACAGCGGCAGCTGTACGCAGTGGTCGAGCCATCGCGGGCCTTGCTGTACCAGCTGTTTCAAGCCGAAGTGCACCAGCTCGCCGAAGGTGCGGGCCTGCAGGTTGTCCGGGTCGTCGCTGTCAGTTGCTGCTTCAAGCGGCAACGTGGCAAGCAGGGGTTCAGCCAGTGGAGAGGTCCAGTTGGCCGGCAGCCGCAGCAGGGTTTGTGGCGGCAACGCACCCGATTGCAGGGGTGCTGCTGTAAGCGGCGGGATGTCTGTTCGCTGCGGATTCAGCGGTTGCGGTTTGCGCTGTAGTACCGGCAGCACAGTGCCGAGCAGGGTATTGGCAGGAATGACCAGTTCCCCTTTTTTGTCGGTCTTGACGACGCCATAC
>CAISOD010000259.1 GCA_903887045.1 uncultured Gammaproteobacteria bacterium
CAGAGGCGTGGGTGGCCGCCAGCCTTTACGGCAGGTATGCTCAGGCAAAAGCCCTGCCGGTATTGCCCGATGTTGCCGCCCTATTCTGATGACGCTCCCGAGCGTGCCATTCTCGATGCTACTGGCGGTTTGCAGGTAGTGGAGTTCGGCAGCAACGACTGCGGCATCTGCCGCGCTGCGCTGCCGTTGATCACTGAAGCCATGCAGGCCACTACCATGCCGCATCTGCGCATCCAGGACGGCAAGGGCCGCAGGCTTGGCCGCAGCTATCGCATCACGCTGTGGCCCACACTGGTGCTGCTGCGCAATGGCGTTGAAGTGGCGCGGGTTGTGCGACCCGGCTCGGTTGCCGACATCACCGATGCCCTGCGGCAACTGGATGCCTAACGCAGCGAATTTCTGTATAAATCCGCCACCGAGCTCTTCGATCAAACCAATCAATCAAACCCCTTAATCAAACCCCATCAGAAGGTGTGTTCCATGTCTGTATTGCACAAAGTCCTCCGCTTCGGCTCTACCGCAGCATTGGTTGCGCTGGCCTTGAATGCTGACGCGCAGGAGAGCTTCAACCAGGCTTCGAGGCTGGTGGTGGATGTGTGCCGAGGTGAAGCCAAGGTGCTGTCGCAGCAGCCGACAGAGCAAGGCTTGCAACTGGAAGTGGAAATCAGCGTAGCGGACTGCAATGGCGTGTGCACCGGCACCCTCGAATACGCCCTGGTGTTCACCGATGCCAGCGGCAAGGACATCCAGTGGCAGATGGCCGACAACTGGGACTGGCGCGATGTGAAAGCGCCCTTCACCATGACCCTGCAGAACAAAACCCTGCCCGGCGCAACATTGAAAGAAGTCCGCAGCATGAAAATCGGCCGCTGTTCCTGCTCAACACAACTTTGATTGCAGTTTTGGATAGTGCGCTGCATAAAGCGCTTCACTCGAAGCTGAAAATATCCTTCGCTGGTGCCGGCTTCTGCATACCGTTCTCAAAATTCTTCTCCCAGATCTGCGCCCACGGCCGGCCATAGATATCAGGCACTTCGTATTCGGTGACCGTGCCGGGCGACAGCGGCGTGGCAATGCCGCTGATCGGGAAGATGGTCTGCACACATTCGATGTAGGTATAGGGATCGCCTTCGCTGAGGCTGCTGGTGCGTGACAGGTTGCGCACGATGCGGATCGGTTCCACCAGTGCTTCCTCGTCGTAGAAGATCGCTTCGTGGTTCAGCGCGGTGATGGCGCCGCCGGCATCGCGCACCGGTGTATATATCTCGATGGACTGCATCTTGTTGGAGAACTCGAATTGCGAGTGTGCCATCCATGCCTGCACGTTCGAGGTCCAGGTGATCAACACATCGCCGTCCCAGAAGCCTATGGTTTCACCGTACCAGCGCGGCACGTCCTGCCCCAGGCGTGGTATGACGCCTTCGGTGTTGAACTCACGACCGATCTGGATGTTGGTAACGAAGTTACGTGCCACGCCGGCCATGATCTGCACGATGTCGGGAGTCACCATGATCTGGTGCGGCTGCATGATGGTGGATGCATAGTGCCAACGGCGCATGAAACCTTCCGGCCAGCAATACTGCGACGGCCACTGCGAACGTCCCCCTGCCTGATGGTAGGCATCCTGCACCACGCGTTTCTGGTATTCGGGTGTCAGCAGCGACAGCACGGTGGGAATCTGGTTGATCATCATCGAATACCAGGTGCCGTGCAGTCCGCCGGGGCCGCCTTCGGTCCACTGGTAGCGGCCGCCGATGTCACCGGGCACAGTGGCATAGGTGTGCTGCGTGGGGCCGCCACGGCTTTTGGTTTCAGCCATCAGCGCGTCGTAGTGTGCTTGCGCTGTGGCGAAGCCATAGGGGCTGACAATGGATTCGCGCGGATAGTCACGATCGCAATAGCCCCATGCGGCGGTGCGCGGCGGGTCTTCGCCGATCATGTTGGAATCCGGGTTGGCACCCCGCTGGCTCTCTACCGCAATGCCGGAATTGCAGCGGTAATAACGCGGGTCCATCCAGTATTGTTGGTCGGCGTAGAAATCCTTCGTCGTGAAAACATCGACCGGCAGTGGTTCCACATCGGCCGGGGTTTCGCCATCCTTCGCTGCCCACTCCTGGAACATGCCGAACATGCGCACCGCGCCAACCAGCGGATACTTCTGCGCATCGTCTACTGGCGCACCTCGACCCACGCTGGTAAAGCCGATATCAGGCATGGCCTGACCGAAGACGGGTGCCTGCGCCAGCAGCGCAAGCGTGACAGCAGCCAAACGGATGGCGTGCGCAAGCGGGCGCAGTGTTGTTGGTTTCATGGATTACCTCGTGGATGACAGCCGGCCCCTTGCGTACCGGAACCGCAAGCCAGTATAGCGGTGAATTGTCGGCGCTAGGCGTGGGTGCCGATCAAACGACCGTAACCATCGACATAGGGATCCATCCCTACCAGTGCCGTAGCGGCATACAGCGCATGCGGTGTGCTCGACACCGCCGGCAGGCCGGTGCGCTGTTCCAGTGGCGCCAGTATTTCCAGCGTGCGTAGACCACCGCAGGACACCAGGATCGCATCGGCTTGTGGTGCCGACTTCACCACCTCTTCACAGAAATCCAGCAGCATTGGCTGGGTGACAAGATTGATGTCTTCGACTGCTTCGACACCGAGCCCGCGCAAGGCGACCACTTCAAAACCGTGCTCCATCAGAAAACTGCGCAGGCGTGAATTCACTTCGTCGTTGTAGGCCGTGGGCGCTGCGACCCTGGTTGCTCCCATGGTCTTGAGACCTTTGATCACCGCGGTGCTCATGGTGGTTACCGGCAGCTTGCCGTTGGTGGCTTCACGCAAGCTATCAGTCAAGCGCTGATTGTAGGCTTCACCCTTGAAGAAACTGAGCGAGGTACCCATCAGCACCACCGCATCGGCTCCTCGCGCTACCAATCGCTGGGCAGCAGGACCGATGCGATCAATGACGGCCTCGTAACCTTCCGGTGTCATCGTTTCCAGCCCGAGACCTTCCGCGAGGTACTCAACTCGCTCGCCATACATCGCCACGCCCTCTTCCGGCACTCCGCGACCAATGGGGGGAAAGATCATGCCGAGCTTCGGCACCCGGTTGGCTGCGCGCAGGTGCAGCGGCAACAGCGAAGCAGTGAGGGCAAGGGAGGTAGCGGCAAGCAGCGTGCGGCGTGAGGTGTTCATGGTGACTCCTGATTCTGTGGCAGGATTTGCTGCGTCGATGGTAGCTGTGCAAGCGGCCTGGGCCAAGCGCTGATGCCATACGCCAAACCGGAAACGTCTAGGTCTTCACAGTCTCCTGCAGACGCGCAAACTCTTCCCCCACCGAGGCCTGGAATTGCTGGTAGGCGGCCTGTTCCAATCTGCCAATCTTCTGCTGGAATTCACTCAGTCCCGGCAGGTGCAGCCGCAGCAGCGCAGGCAAAGGCTGTTGCAGCTCTTGCAGACTTGGCGGCGACCATGGGCACGCACGCAACAGTTGCCACATCGTTATGCCGTGCAGATCCCGTATCAGGGCATATTCGTCGTGATCGACATTGCGGATCAGCTTGTGCTCGGTCAGCAGGCCGAGCAACTCTTCTACCGGGGTGCCGGCAAAATTCCAGCCCAGCTCCTGCAAGCGGCTGATAAACACACTCTCGCCCTGTTGTTGGCGGCGCCAGAACAAATGCAGCAGGGCGAACAGCAATAACGTGGGATGCACTTCCTTCTGCTCATTCTGGTGTTTCCAGTTCGGCAGTGCGTGT
Organism: uncultured Gammaproteobacteria bacterium; assembly: GCA_903887045.1. Taxonomy (GTDB): domain Bacteria; phylum Pseudomonadota; class Gammaproteobacteria; order Pseudomonadales; family Pseudohongiellaceae; genus CAILUG01. The sequence continues at coordinate 3,756 of CAISOD010000259.1, forward strand.
ACGAGATTGGCGCCGCACAGAATCACCACCCAACACACGTACAACCACAGCAGGAAAATCGGCAATGCGGCAAAAGTACCGTATACCAATTGGTAGCTTGCCGTGGCAATGAACATACCGAACAGCCATTTCAGCAAGACCAGTGAAAAGGCCACTGCCACAGCGCCGGTCAGCGCATGCCGCATGCGTACCGGGCAATTCGGCACGGCGGTGTACAACAGTGTGAAAGCACCCACCGTCAGCAGCGATGGAAACAACCGCAGCAGCACCGCGTTGGCACCCAGCTGGTTGGTAACCTCGGTGACGCGCTGGAACAAACTGAGCGAGGTCAGATACGAGCTGATTGCAAAGCCGAGCCCCAGCAGCAGCGGTCCGAGACTGAGCACGCACCAATACAACAGGAAACTCGCCACGCCCTGCCGGTGCTGGCTGACCCCCCAGATGCTGTTGAAATGCTCTTCGATGTTGACCAGCATCAGGTAGGCAGTGGCCAGCAACATCACAGCGCCGGCCCACGTCAGTTGGGTGGCCTGGCCGGCAATGTCAGCAGCGGCACCACCTCAAACAGGCTGGTGTAGGTGAGTGATTTGGCGGTTTCAAATCCGTTGTGCACCATGAAGGCGCGGAAGACGTTGCGCAGAAAGCGCAGTTGCGAAGCAGGACTCATGCATGACATCCACAAACAATGATGGTGGCTACACTAGCACAGCCTTACCGGCCATAACGGCTCTTCCCACACTCGTGCCTCAGAGCCGACTGGACGGGTTTCCCCCCGCTGGCGTATCGTGCAGCGCATCTACCACCTCCGAGACTCTGCCATGAAAAGCCTGACCTTGCGTGCCATCTTGTTGTCATTGCTGTCGCTCCCCGCCCTGTCCGCGCTGGCAGCCGAGGCCGAAAAGCCGGCTGTAGCGCCAACACTCGAAAGCCTGCAGGCCGAAGTCGATCGACTGCGCAGCATCATGCCCGGTCAGGCGTTTGCGATGACGCAGATTGCCTACAACTTCAGCAACCTGTGGTTCGCCGCCGAAGCCGGTAACTGGCCAATG
>CAISOD010000260.1 GCA_903887045.1 uncultured Gammaproteobacteria bacterium
CGAGATGGTGCGAATTTCCATGCTCTGGCGCGGTGGCGCGTTGTCGGCGGTTGCCGGAGGGGTGAAAGCGGTGTGGCCGGTCCACTGGGGACGAGTGGCATCGGAGTCGTACAGCTTGAAGGCGAACATCTCGTCGGGCCGCATCTGTTCCACGTAGTACCAGCGGTGATTGGGGTTGTAGCTGAGATTGAAGCCGAACAGCGGCGGGCGGGTGGGATCGTCGAGACCACCGCGTATTTCGCTGTCGTGCATATCAGTCGGCAATACCGTCGATGCATCACACAAGGCCAGCGGTGTGCGATGCACGGTAGTGATCGGTCGCCAGAAGTTCATCAACACCACGCGTTTACGCAGCCAACGCTCCGCTTCTTGGTCACCTATCGCGCGCCGCACCTGGTCTTCAATGGTGGCGCGACCGTAATCCACATGCGCGCCATAGGCCGGCAAGCGGCCCTGCTTGCTGGCGGGATCATCGCTGCGTGCCACCGGCCCGAACGCAATGGCGTGCACTGCCCCGTTCAACTGCTTGGCCAGTGCAATCACTTCAGGTGCAAACACGGTGTCGACCTGTACCGGGTCGAAGAAGTCGGTCACGGCGGTTTTGTGGTTCAGCAGCGCAAAACCATTGCGGTCTATGGTGATCTGCTGCTGCAACGGCCGCAGATCGGTGAGTGTCATCTCGTGGTCGTCGGCCGGCCAGTAGGACTTGTCGCGGTCGGACGGATAGAAAATGCTGCGCTCGCCTTTGACAACGTAGCGGATGGTGGCCTGGATCTGGTGGGGGGTAACCGGGGCAGTCATGGTGTTGTTCTTGTTATCGGAATGCTGGGTTAAGGGGACGGGGTTCTTATAGCACTGGCTCGCGCGGGCAGGCAAGAAAGCCGCTATGGGTTTCCAAGCGGCGCCCCGCTACACTCGGCGCGGTCCGCCAACAACAACAATTCCGAGGGACGCATGACGCTGCAACAGATTCACCACCACATCGAAAATTCACCGCTGCGTCCCTACCAGATGCTGGTGATCGGTCTTGGCGTGCTCATCAACCTGCTCGACGGTTACGACATTCTGGCGCTGTCGCTGATCTCGCCGATCCTTACCCGTGAATGGGCACTGAGCCCGGAAACGCTTGGCGTCCTGTTCAGCGCCAGCCTGCTCGGCATGGCCTGCGGCGCCTTCTTTCTCTCGCCAGTTGCCGACCTGTTCGGCCGCCGAACGGCTATCCTGGTCAACCTGAGTTTGATGAGCGTGGGCATGCTGCTGTCGTCGATGGCCGATTCGGTGACCTGGCTATTGGTCATGCGTTTTTGCACCGGACTGGGCGTGGGTGCCATGGCCGCTTGTGTGGGCACGCTGGTGTTCGAGTACTGCTCGATAAAGACCCGCAACCTCGGCCTCGGCCTTGTCACCATCGGCTACACGGTGGGCACGCTGATCGGCACCTATGCAGCGCCGTGGCTGCTGGAGGTGCTCGACTGGCGCGGCATTTTCGTGTTCGGTGGGGTGTGTTCATGTCTGCTGATTCCTGTCATTTATCTGCTGTTGCCGGAATCACTCGACGTGCTTGCCGCGCGGCGCACCCCGCAGTCGCTCACCACCATCAACCGTATCCTCGCGCGGCTCACGCTGCCCGCCCTCACCGAACTGCCGCCAGCGCAAACCAAAGTGCAGCAAGGCAGCCTGCTCGACCTGCTGCGCCAGCCCATCCTCACCCGCACCGTGTTGATGGGACTCAGCTACTTCCTCTACATGTTCACGCAGTACTTTTTCCTGAACTGGAACAACCAGCTCACCACCAACGCCGGCTTCGCCCTCAGCGATGGTCTGATGGTGTCACGCCTTACCAGTTTCGGCGGCATCCTCGGTGGCATCGTCATTGGCATTGCCAGCTTCCGTTATCCGATACGACCTTTGTCTTTCATCACCTTGCTCGCGATGAGCCTTTCTCTCGTGGTGTTCGGCACTGCCGCCACCAACCTGCCCCTGGCACAAGGCTCGGCCTTCGTCATGGGCTTCTGCATCTTCGGCGCCGCCGTGGTGCTGTACGCCTGCGGCGCCACTACCTTCCCGGCCCGCATGCGAGCTACCGGCATGGGATTGGTAATGAGTGCCGGCCGTCTCGGTTCTACCTTTGGACCATCGGCGGCAGGCTTTCTGCTGGGTGCCGGCAATTCACGCCTGGCGGTGTGTGTGTTGCTGGCGATACCGGTGCTGGTGTCGATAGCCACGCTGGTGCGAGTGCCTTTGACAAAGATTGAGGGGGAGGAGTGAAGCGGAGTTGGTCAGGCGGCGAATGAGACAAACTTGCTGGGTTATCATAACGCCGGGGTTGATAGTCGGAAATGTTGACTGGCCATGTCTTCAATTCCTTGCAGTTACCCTCAAGCCGGACCTCTCGTGAGCAACCAGAAACAACAGCGTGCTGAAGCCGCCATAGATCCAATCAGCATTTTCTACCGTCTGTCTGACGGTTATCTGCTGCGCTTTCCCGGCATGGCCGATTTCTCCATGGACGCAGTAGTGGCACCCCCCATTTCGTACAGCAGCAAGGCCAGACTGCTGGCTGGCCGCATGCTGGAACACAACAGCCGGGCTTTGCCACTTCGAGCCATTTACTTGTTGGATATTGAAGAGCGGGACGTGCTTGAACGGCATTTCACTACGCTGTCTGATCTGGCCAGACAAGGCATCGTCTTCCGTTTGTGCTATCCACGTGATTACTCGCGTTTACCGGCCGTTCGTACTGCCATAAACCAACATGCCGCCAATCAGTGAACAAGCCTCCCGCATCTGCAGCCACTGCGGCCTGTGCTGCAACGGCTCGCTCTATTCTGCAGTCCCGCTGACGCCGGCAGATCGCAGCAAGCTGATCGCAGTGGCGGAGGTACTGGTCGAAGCCAACGGTGATCTGGCCTGGCTGCAACCATGCGCTGCCCACGACGGCAGTGGCTGCACCGTTTACGATCGCCGGCCGCTTGCGTGCAGGGAATACCAGTGCGGCGTGCTGGACAGTGTTGCTGCCGGCAGCCTGAGTGCCGGGGACGCTGTGATGCTGGTCAGCCAGGTGAAATCACTGGCGCAGTCAGTGGCCGCCCGCTTGAGTGCGATCGACACGCAGCAACAGCCCAAGCCGCTCTATCAACTGCTTAATGATTTCGACCAGCATGTGCAACTGCTGGATCCGGCCGCGCAGCGGGCCATGGATCCAGCGCTGCTGCTCACGGTTGGCACACTGAAGATGATGCTGGGCAAACATTTCAAAGTGCTGGAGTTTGCCGATGAGCAGCCGCCGCAGTCGCCTTGACCGCCTGATCGCACGCCAGCTCAACATCAGCCAGGACGCCGTGCGTCCATTGTTGGCACAGCACCGCATCAAGGTAGACGGCGACATCACCACCGAGCGCGATCGCATTGTGGACGGCTTCAGTCTGGTGACTGTTGACGACCTTGTGGTGCAGGCACGGCAAGCGGTTTACCTGATGCTGCACAAGCCGCGTGGCGTGCTCAGCGCCACCCACGATGCACGCCACCCGGTGGTCACGTCGCTGATTGAGCATCCTGCAGTTGCCACGCTGCACATCGCCGGCCGGCTTGATCTGCATGCCAGCGGCTTGTTGCTGCTGACCAACGATGGCCGCTGGTCGCGCCGCCTGAGCGATCCGCAGCATGGGGTGAAGAAGCAGTATCTGGTCACGCTGAAAAATCCGCTGACAGCGGATTACATCGCTGCCTTTGCTGCCGGCATGCATTTTCCGTTTGAGGATATCCTCACCCGTCCGGTGCAACTGGAAATACTCGACAGCACGCTCGCACGCGTCACTTTGCAGGAAGGCCGCTATCACCAGATCAAGCGCATGTTCGGCCGCTTCCGCAATCCAGTGCTGACGATTCATCGCACGGCTGTTGGCACGCTGCTGCTTGATGACACGCTGGGGCCGGGCAGTTGGCGTGAGCTTTCTGCCGTCGAAGCTAACTCAGCATTTGCTGCTGACGTACAAACTTGAGGATATGACCCTTGTATTCTGCGGCCGGCGCGGCGCGCTGCAGGATTTTCTGGTAGGTGCAGGTATAGCCGAACTTCTCCAGCGCGTTGGCCATCTTGGTTTTACGGCCGCGGCCCGGATCGACAAGGATGACTTCGCACGACGGCCGCGAGTGGGCATTGATGAAATCAGCCAGCAGTTCGGTATGTTCATCTTCGTACAACAGATCGCTGCCGATGATCAGATCGAACAAGCCGAGCTGATCATTCTTGTCGCCCCAGCCGGTGCGCTCGAATGCGATGACAGTGCCATTGTTGATGGCAGTGTTTCTGACAAGGAAGGCGCCGGCTTCGGGATGACAATCGGTGGAGGTGATGTCGGCGCTTTTCGAGTTCAACAACAAACTCGGCAGCGCCATGCCGCAACCGACTTCGAGAATGCGTTTGCTGCCCGTGTTGTACACGTCCATGAAGCTGGCCAGCGCCAGGCTGGACGGCCACACCACGCCGAAGATGGGCCACGATGATGGGGAAATGCCGAGTCGTTCGGCGATGCCGGCAGGATCGTCGAACAGCTGCCTGTCGCGCAGCGTGCAGAGGTGGATGTCGATCTCGCCAAACTCGAGAGTCTGGTAACACAGACGAATGTTTGCCATGGGATTGGGGCCTGCAAAGCGTGGCGCTTGGCCTGCCCCGGATTAATGACAAAGCAGTGAGGTCTTGCAGACTAGGTGTTTGCCGGTAAACAGCAAGACATTTAACTCATGGCATCGTCTTTTCGTAGGATATTCAGTGCGTCATCGCATACACGGCGATATTCACCGCCAGCCGCAGACCCAGGTTCACTCGCTCGGCCGGGTAGCTCGGTTCGTCGGCCCACTGCCAGGAATCGGCTACATCGTTGTTGAAGGCGATCAGCACCAGCAGCCGGCCGTGGTCGTCGATCACGCCGCGCCAGTGCGGTTCGGAGCCGTCTTCCAGCCAGCCACCACCGGCACCCATCAGCGAGTTCATGTTGGGGATCTGGGTGTCGGCCAGCGCGGGGATGTCGTACACGGTATGGAACACCGGGTGGCTGCCATCGAGATCGACAATGGAATACTCCGGCAGGATGCGTTTGATGCCGGCGGCAAAGCCGGGCCAGGAACTGGAGCCGAAGAAACTGTCGGCAAACAGGAAGCCGCCTTTCAGCAGGTAGTTGCGCAGGTTCTGTACCTGGGTGTCGCTGAGTTCCCAGTAGCCGGCGAGGCCCACCATCAGGAAAGGCCAGTAGCCCATGTCGTCAGCATCGTCGGGGTTTACTGGTTGCTCCACCGAGCGCGCATCAATGGTCGAGAAGCGCCGCAGCAGTTGCACAAAGGTACGATCGCCTTCCGGGTAGTCCACCGCCCAACTGGTGCCGCCATTTTCCCACCCACCGCCACGCCGGCGCCCGAAGCGCCCGCCGGCTGGATACATCAAGCGGCCGGTGACGAATTCGCCGGGCTTTTCCCAATCGGGCGGCAGTTGGTGTTCGGCGTAGTATTCAAAACCCGGATATTCGCGGAATGGTTGTTGCGCCTGCACGGCCGCAACTGGCGCGAGGCCGGCAAGGAACAGCAACAAAGCCAATGGACGCAGCATGGGGGTGGCACAGCCAACGCGAGTGGCCCTACTGTACCGCCATTGCCGGCAGAGTAAACTCCGGCAAAACGACAAGAAAATATCGAGGCTTCCCCTGACTTCTGCCCTGCCCTGCGTTACCCGCGACCTGCTTGCACTCAATGCCCGCCTGCATCCCGCACTAGTGCTGCTAAAGTTCGACAGCGGCGAGCACTACACCAGCGTGCAGCTGATGGCAGCAGTGCGCCGCTATGCCGCCGGCCTGCAGTCACTGGGCGTGCTACAGGACGACTATGTACTGAGCTGGCTGCCGAACAGCCCGCTGGCCGTGCTGCTATGGCTGGCGCTGAACGAACTCGGCGCCGTGTATGTGCCCATCAACATCGCCTACAAGGGCCGGCTGTTGCAGCACGTCATCAAGCAGAGCGGCGCCACGCTGATGATCGGCGATGGTCGCTTGCTTGAACGTCTGGGCACGATTGAACATGGAGCGTTGCAGCGTGTGTTAGCGATTGGTAATGAAAGACCACTGCTGCGTGGCCTGCAGTTGCTTGATGAACAGATCCTGCAAGGCAACGCCAACTCGCTGAAAGCGCCCTCACGCGCCGTGCAGCCGTGGGATACCCAGTGTGTGATTTTCACCTCAGGCACCACCGGGCCATCGAAAGGCGTGCTGTGCTCCTATCGACATACTTTCACTGCCGCCAGCGAGTTCAAACATGTAGGCCCCGGCGACACCAATCTGGTGGCACTGCCGATGTTCCATATCGGCGGCATTCTCGGCGTGAACTTTGCGCTGATTCACGGCGGTACCGCTGCCTTTGTCGAAAGGTTTCGTACCGAGACTTTCTGGGACACGGTGAAGGCACTCGGCGTTACTTCGGTAGGACTGCTCGGCACCATGGTGCAGTTCCTGATGCAGCAACCACAGCGTGCCAATGAACGCGACCACACGGTACGCAATGCGCTGATCGCGCCCTTCACTGACGATGCGCTCGCGTTCGGCTCGCGGTTCGGCGTGGACATCCATACCGAATTCAACATGACAGAGCTGTCAGTGCCGCTGTGGGCCGGTCCGAACCCGACAGCACGCGGAACCTGCGGCAAGCCGCGCGGTGGTGTGCAGCTGAAACTGGTGGATGCGCATGATGCAGAAGTAACAACCGGTGAAATCGGCGAGCTGATTCTGCGCTGCGACGAGCCTTGGACGCTGAGCCACGGTTACCTCAACGATCCAGTAGCCACCGCCAAGGCCTGGCGCAATCAATGGTTCCACACCGGCGACTTGTTCCGCCGTGATGCCGAGGACAATTACTACTTTGTCGACCGCGTGAAAGACATGATCCGCCGCCGTGGCGAGAACATCTCGTCGTTTGAAGTGGAAGCCGAGCTGCTGGCGTTTCCCGGCGTGCAAGCCGCTGCTGCCGTGGCAGTGGCGGGCGATGGTGGTGAAGACGAAGTAATGGCGGTGCTGACGCCGCAAGCCGGCGTAACGCTCGATGCGACTGCACTGATCCGCTTCCTTGAACCGCGCATGGCGGCTTACATGATCCCACGCTATGTGCGGGTGCTAAGCGCAATGCCGCTGACCCCCACCCAGAAGATCGAGAAGCACGTGCTGCGTAGCCAAGGCATCACCGCCGATACGTGGGACAGGCAACGGGCCGGTGTGAAAGTAGCTCGCTCGCAGCTGGATCAAAGGGGTCAGAGCAGTTTGCCCGTCGGCAACAGCTTACCGCTGGATCATGTTGTGTCAGGGCAAACTGCTCCGACCCCTTTGATCTCTTTGGTCTGGCCGGGCGCCAGCAAACAGGGGCCGCTGAGTGGAGTAAAGGTGCTGGAATTCGCCGGCCTCGGCCCGGTGCCGTTCTGCGGCATGCTGCTGAGTGACATGGGTGCCGACGTGGTATGCATTGATCGTCCAGGCACTGTGTATGCGCCTGCCGATGTCGAAGCCCGTGGCCGCACACGTGTGCAACTCGATCTGAAATCACAGGCCGGCAAGATCTCCGCGCTGCAGTTGCTGCAGCAAGCCGACATTCTGCTGGAAGGCTTCCGCCCCGGTGTAATGGAGCGGCTCGGGCTGGGGCCGAAGCTGGCACTCGAACTGAACCCACGCCTGGTGTACGGCCGCATGACAGGTTGGGGCCAGAGTGGCCCGCTTGCACACAAGGCAGGCCACGATCTGAACTATCTCGCCATCACCGGTGCTTTGCATGCACTCGGCACCCGCGACAAGCCGGCCGTGCCACTGAACCTGATCGCTGATTTCGGCGGCGGCGCACTCTATCTGGCGATGGGCGTACTGGCAGCACTGCGTTCGGCTGAACACAGTGGCAAGGGAACAGTGGTGGATGCAGCGATGACCGATGGCGTGATCTCGCTGATGGCGATGATCTACGGCGACTTTGCCGACAAACGCTGGCTCGATGCGCGCGAAAGCAATGTCATTGATGGCGGCGCACCGTTCTATAACGTGTACCAGTGCAGGGATGGCAAATGGCTCAGCGTGGCAGCGATTGAGCCACAGTTCTTTGCAGTGTTGGTGAAGGTGACTGGACTGGCTGATTCATGGCTGGCACAACAGTGGAATCGCCCAGAGTGGCCATCACTGCAGCAACAACTGGCCACCCTGTTCACCACCCGCACGCGCGATGAGTGGTGCGCCTTGTTCACCGATCACGATGCCTGTATCGCGCCAGTACTGAGCCTGACGGAAGCACGCGAGCACCCGCACAACCTGGCGCGTGCGGCCTTCATCGAACGCGACGGTATCCTGCAGCCGGCGCCGGCACCGCGGTTTTCTGAACCCTCATGAATTGTGCCCCGCACAAGAGTCTTGGCTGCCTTGCCGCTGATCCAGCGCCAGCAGCGTAACCGCACACAGCAAAAAGCTGCGCTTGTTCACACCACCCGCGGATCTTCTCCCGGGTACAACGTGTGTACTTCGTCACTCTGCCAGTACACCTTGCTGTCGACATCCATCAGCGTCAACGGGCCGGTAAAGCCGGCGCCGGTGTCGAGGTTCCACACGCAGGCAGCCTGCACAGGTTGCTTGCTGCCGATGTGAATGGTGGGGGTGTGGCCGATGAAAATCTCGGGGTACAGCTTGAGGCGCGACGGATAGCGCTGACTGTCTTTTGGCAATGTTGGATCGAGTGCCACGGCGCATTCCCACAGCGAACGATCCCAATACAACATCGGCTTGAAGTATTCATTCAGGAAGCCACGCACGTGGGTGAAGCCGGCGTGCAGGAACAGCCGCTGGTTGTCCTGCTGGTGATAATCCACCAAATCGTGTTCGAGAAAGTCGGCGTGGCGCTGCCGGTCAGCGGCACTCACACCGGCATAGGCCTGCAGCGTGCTGCGGCCGCCGTGCTTCAGCCATTGCGGCTTTTCGAAGCCGGTCTTGAACCATTCGAGCAACAGCGCATCGTGATTGCCGCGCAGGAAAATGCAGCGGTGGCTCGTGCGCAGTTGCAGCAGAAAATCCAGCACCTCGGGCGATTCACTCCAGCCGTCGACGTAGTCGCCGAGGAAGACCAGCAAATCGTCAGTGGTCACAACCGCACGTTGCAGTGCTTGTTGCAGTGCCCGCAGGCCGCCATGAATGTCGCCAATGGCAAGGGTTCTGCCGTTGCTCATGCCTTGTTACCGTGGCTGGCCAGGCTGAGCGTGAAATCGCCTTTCTTCACTTGCACCTGCGTCACACGTGGGCGTGCCTTGATTTGCTCCAACAGTTTGAGCACGCCTTGCAGTGCCGGGTTGTAGTAGTAGCCGCGTACATTCTTTTGCGCCATGGCGTCGACCTGATCAGCCGGCATCACTGCGCGCAGCAGGAATTCCTCATCGCTCATGGAGGCGGAGAACTGTTTGCGTTTGTCGACCAGCGTCATGGTGGCGGGTTCCCTCAGGATTTCCTGTGTCCGCGGCAATGAATGGATGCGGTCGAGTACGTTCTGGTTCACCGGCGCTGTAGGGCGACCGAAGCGGCCCAGCACATAGCGGATCACCTGATCCGGAATATTGCCGTAGCGTTCGCTGCCGATGACATTGAACAAGGCCTGAGTGCTGACGATTTGCGGGAACGGCGTCACCATGATCGGCGAACCGAGCTCGTACCTGACCCGCTCCACTTCGGCCATGACTTCATCAAAGCGGTGTTCCAGCCCCAATTCCGCCAACTGCCGGCGGGTGGTCGTGAGCACACCACCGGCAATCTGATGTCGCGTGAAGGCAGCGTCATAGGCCTGCGGTTTGCCGATGGGCAGGCCTTCGGCAGCGGCATGAGTGAAGTAATAGTCTTCCAGTGACTTGATGGCGCGTTGATTAACCTCTGCTTCATGACCATGCGTGCGCAGGTTGGCGATGGTCTGGCTGGCACAAGGCAGCGAGGACCCGTGCGCGAGTGGACCGAGTGCAACATGCAGCGCATCAATGCCCAACTCGGCAGCCACCATGTAATTGAACTGCGAAAGGCCAATGGTGCAGTGCGAATGCAACTCCAGTGGCAACTGCCCGATCTGTGCCCTGACAGCGGGAATCAATGTGCGCGCCCGTTCCGGTGTCAGCAAGCCGGAAGGGTCCTTGATGTAGACGCGATCGAAGAAGCCGGAGGCGGTGGCCTGGCGTGCACACTCTGCGTAAAAAGCATCGGTGTGTACATCACTGAGCGTGTAGGTGAGTGCCAGCATGTTCTCGGCCTCGCCTTCTTCCCGCACGATGCGCGCCACTGCGATGATGGCCTCCATATCGTGCATCGGATCCAGCAGGGCGAATCGGCCGATACCGGCCTGCATCAGTTTGCGATAAGCCAATCGCATGAACTCATGATCTGCGGTTTGCCACGAAATGAAGCGGAAACCGGTGGAGATGAACTGCAGTGGAATATTCGGCAGTGCCTGCCGCATCAGACGGATGCGCAGCCACGGATCGTCCTGGTGGTAGCGCACGCCCACGGCCATGTGGGTACTGGAGGTGAAATCAATGGCGCTGAACCCGGCGCGCTCCATCAAGGGTGCTGCTCCCAGCATCTGTGCCGAATTAAGGCCTGTCAGGCCCCACAGACTTTGGTTGCCATCGCGTATGCTGACATCGACCAGTTGGATTGATTTCACTGCACTACACTCCTTTCGCAAGCATTGCCGGCAGCAGCGCAGTGGTAGCGCCACCCTGTACGAATGCAGGCTCGACCAGTAAACGCTGTAGCAGCCCAATGTTGGTAACGATGCCGTTTATGTGGCAGCGCGCCAGTGCCTGCTGCATCTTCTGCACTGCATCAGCGCGATCACTGCCATGTACGATCAGCTTGGCCAGCAAGGAGTCGTAGTTGGGTGGCACCACTGAGCCTGCTTCGATATGGGTGTCCACGCGGACACCGGGGCCGGAGGGAAATACTGCCTCGGTGACAACACCAGGGCTGGGCATGAAATCGTTGGCAGGATCTTCGGCATTCAGCCGGCATTCGATGCTGTGGCCACGCTGCAGGACTTCCTGCTGACGAAACCCGAGTGGACGGCCCTCTGCGATCCGTATCTGCTGCGCTATCAGGTCCACGCCACAAATCATCTCGGTCACCGGATGTTCAACCTGGATGCGCGCATTCATTTCAAGGAAATAGAATGCTTCCCGATCACAGTCGTACAGGAACTCCACGGTGCCGGCACTGCGGTATTGCAAATGACGGGCAAAGGCTACAGCGGCCTGTTCGATGGCAGCTCGCAGTTCCGGTTTGAGCACCGGCGCCGGCGCTTCTTCGATCAACTTCTGGTAGCGCCGCTGAACTGAACAATCACGGGTGCCAAGATGGATGACATCAACTCCATCACCCAGTACCTGCACTTCAATATGGCGACCGCTCTCGACGTAGCGCTCCATGTACAGGCGCGCATCAGCAAAGGCTGCCTTGGCTTCGGCACCGGCAAGAGTGACCAGCGCGGCGAGTTCATCCAGTTTGCGCACCACCTTCATGCCACGGCCGCCGCCACCACCGACGGCTTTCAGCAGCACCGGCAGGCCAATACTGCGCGCCAAGGCTTCAGCGTCAACAGCGGTGCTGATGGCAGCGCCAGGTACCAACGGCAAACCCGCCTCTGCTGCCGCATGCCGCGCGCGCAGTTTGTCGCCTACCGCCAGTAAATGTGCCGGTGCCGGACCGACAAACACGATTCCATTCGCAGCGCAGGCTTCCGCCAATCCTGTTTTTTCCGACAGGAAACCGTAACCTGGATGCAACGCATCGGCGCCACTCTGGCGGGCAGCCGCAATAACCCGATCGACATTGAGATAGCTGTCAGCGGCCGGCGCCGGCCCCAACAACACAGTGCTGTCTGCCAACTTCGCCGGCGTAGAGTGTTGATCCGCCACCGAAACGCCAAGCACGGTTTCGATTCCCAGCTGCTGGCAGCTGCGAATGATGCGCAACGCAATCTCGCCCCGGTTGGCGATGAATAATTTGTTGATCACTGCCGGTTTCCTCTATGCATTGGCTGCAGCTGGCTTCACCCGCATCAACAGCTGCCCCGTCTGCACCAGCTGGGCATCCTCGGCCAGGATTTCCCGCACTTCGCCGCTGACACCAGCCGGGATCGAGCACATCAATTTCATTACTTCAACAATGGCGATGACACTGTTGACGTCGACGCGGGTACCGATCCCGACGAAGGGCGCTGCACCCGGCTGGGGTGCGCGGTAGAAGGTGCCGACCATTGACGCGCGTACATCCACCAGGCCGGCTTCCGTGGCAGGAGTTTCTGCAGCCAGCGGTGCTGCTTGCGCGATTGCTGTCTGGGTTGCAGCGGTCGCGCCTTGCAACAACTGCGGCTGTTTCAATGTTTGCTGTTGTTGGGTCCAGCCTTCAGCGCTGCGCTTGAGATAAACGCTCACGCCGTTGGTCTCCAACCGCAACTCGTCGTAGGGTGAGTCATCAATGACATGCAGGATGCTGTCGATGTCTTGCTGGGTCAGGTTCATGCTTTGCGCTGGCCTCCCATTACTTTGAAGATGTGATCAAAGGGCCTGGCAGCCGGCTTGGCAACCGGTGCAGCATCCTTGGCAGCCCATACGGTTTCCGGGCGGCTTTGCAGCAGCAGCACATTGCCGTCCTGATCCAGCGCCCACTCGATGTCTTGTGGCTTGCCATAATGCCGCTCAACCTCGCGCGCGATGGTGGCCAGCGCGTGTATCTCGGCATCACTTACGCATTGCTGCTGGCGCAGATGCCCGGCTACCGGCTGTTCCAGTACTCCACCGGTTTCAGCCGGCACGTGTTCAATCTGCTTGTCGGCAATGTCGCGGCGGGTAATTTCGCCAGTGATCTTGTTGATGACGAAGCGGTCAGGTGTGACTTCGCCACTGACGATGCTGGAACCGAGTCCCCAGCTGGCTTCCAGCGTGATAACAGAACGATCGCCGGTGGTGGGGCTGCGGGTGAACATCACGCCGGAGCAGCGCGAATTGACCATGCGTTGAATCACCACCGCCATCGCCAGCTGTGCTTCCACCACTCCGAGCCGCAAGCGATAGCTCACGGATTCAGCGTTATAGAGTGAAGCCCAGCACTTCTTCACTGCCTCCAGCATTGCCTGCTCGTCACGCACCCACAGGTAGGTGTCCTGCAAACCGGCAAAGCTCGCCTCGGCACTGTCTTCGCTGGTGGCACTGGAACGCACGGCAACGGCATGCTTACCACCATCGCTGAGTTCCTGATAAGCCCCACAGATGGCTTGCTGCAAACCCGCAGAGCATGGCTGCTGCACTACCGCTTCACGAATGCCGGCACAACAATCATTGAGAGTGGCGGTATCCGAATTTTTCAGCGCTGCAATGCGCGACTCCGTATCCAGCTGCTGTCTCAGCTCGCCGATGAAATCGCGGAAAGCGGCCGTTGTCAGCACGAAACCATCCGGAATGGTGATGCCGGCGCGCCGCAATTCACCGAGGCTGGCACCCTTGCCTCCTACGGACGCCACTGCACGGATGTCCACGTCTTTGAACCAGGCAACTGTTGGCTGCATTGCTGTTGTCATAAGGGCAGCCTCAAGCGGCATCCAGAATGGTGACTATGCCCCTGTCTCCATCTACGCGAATACGCTGGCCGCTCTGGATTCGCTTGGTGGCTGAACCAGTACCAACTACGGCGGGCATGCCGTATTCACGCGCCACGATCGCCATGTGCGACATGGTGCCGCCGATGTCGGATACCGCCGCCTTCAGCTTGCTGAACAGCGGGCTCCAGCTTGGATGCGTCACCGGGCAGACCAGAATGTCGCCTTCCTGGATTTCGCCGAAGTCCGTGATGCTGCGCAGTACACGCGCCACACCTTCCACGACACCGGCCGATGCGGCATAGCCTTTGAGGTCATTGCTGTTGGTGAGATCAGGGGCAGCCCAACTATGCAGGGTTTCGGTAGTGATACCCCACAGCATCTGCAGTGCAGGATCCTCAATGTTGTCGGGCATCGGGCCTATCGCCGGTGGCGCCTGCCACTCGGCCAGCACTTTCAGCATTGCGCGCCGCTCGGCGACGATGGGCTTGAAATGATCGCGATTGCTCGGCGGCGAGCCGGCGGCCCAACTGTTCATGACGTTGGCCAGCGCCTGCTCCACTTCGGTGTAGTGCAGTTGGAAAATGTCGTCCTGTCGATCAAGTACTTCATAGCGCTGCAGCAAACTACCGAACTCACGTACCTTGTTGAAGAAAGATGTCGTGAGCCAATGCTCACAATAGAACTTGTGGTCTTCCACGTACGGAAATACCAGATGACTGACAGCGAGCATCTGGTCAAAGGCTGCCCTCTCATCATCACTGCCCAGCAGCGAACGGTATTCATCAATGATGCGCTTGCGTTCCTCGCGCAGGCGCTCGGTGGGCCGCTCCAGTGACTCACCCTGTTTTACCAGCGTGATGTAATGCGGCAACGCCGAGAGTGGCACGCTGAGGTCATCGTTCCAGCTGCGCTCATAGTGGTAGAAGCCGTCACCGATGGAAATGTTGAACCAGGGATCGCGTGACGTCTCGAGCGCGGCCAGCCAGCGTGCACCCGCTTCGCCCTGTGCTTTCACTGCCGGCAGAATCACGGCGGGGTTGCCATCGCTGGTGAACAGCTGGTCCAGCTTCAGCTCCACTGCCAACCTGGCCAGCTTCTTCAACTCGTCATCGGGACGGAACATCAATACATCGATGCCGGCCACCATGCGCGCGACGTTCTGGTCAGTGATTTCGGGGAATGCCTGCTTGCAGAACTGGAAAAACACCACGTAGGCGCCGTAACCCAGCATCAGCATTTCGAAGTGGTGGTGCCACATCTGGCTATAGAGTTCGATGGTACGGTGATAGGCCGTTCGCACGTAGTGGTTCTGTGCAGTGCCACGTTTTTCCATCACTACGCTTTCATCGTCGTACTCCGGCAACTCCGGCACCTTGATGGCATTCATTTCCTTGATGAGTGCGCCCATGCGCTGCTCCCACTCGCCGAAGAACTGGTTCCAGTTTTCGTAGTAGTGGCCGGCGCGCCGCTGGAACACTTCCAACCGCTCAGTGATCTTTGCCGGGTCGGTAACGGTGTTGGCGCTGATGTAGACGCGACCATTGATGACGCGGTAATCGATGCCCATGGCAGTCGGGAATGCAAACACCCGCGTCATGCAGGCGCCCATCGCGTGATAGGCCGCTTCTGCGGTAATCATGTCGAACGCCGACATTGGCTCGGAGAAGTGCATGGAGTTGTAGAACCAGAAACGCTTGTCGTCATCCGGCTGTACGTGCGTGTAGTACGCGTACATGCTGTGCCAGTTTTCGGCACCGGCGACAGGGCCGATTTCTGTGGGCATCGGAAACGGATTCTTGCTCATGAGTCACCTCTTGGGCCGGGCGGCCGGATTGTTATTGTTGGTTTTGCTCAAGGCGGCAGCCGTGTGCATCACGCACCACGTAACCGCCTGTAGGTTCGTTGAAGTGGCTGCCAATGACGAAAGTGCCACTGTTGGCAACACGCTCGACAAAACTGACGCGAGTGTTGCAGGCCACCTTGCCGTCCATGTCGAAGCGGGCGAGTTGCCCCGGACGTTCGAGCTGGATTGGATGGTGCATCATGTCGCCGGTAATGATGGCTTTCTCGCCTTTTGATTCAATGCAGATACTGACATGTCCCGGTGTGTGGCCCGGGGTTGGCAGCAGGCTCAGTTCGGGACAAATACGATGCTCGGGTTCGATCAGATCAACAAGTCCTGCATCGACTACCGGCCGGATCGAATCGCCCATGTGGTTGAGATCATGGTAACCGTGCGTGGCTTCCAGCATAAGCCAGTGTTCGTATTCGAAACGGCCAAACAGGTAGCGCGCGTTCGGGAATGTCGGCACCCACTTGCCATTCACAAGCTGCGTATTCCATCCAACATGGTCGAAATGCAGATGGGTACACAGTACGGTATCAATCGATTCCGGTGTGAACCCGGCATGCGCGAGATCGGCGAGAAACGAGGTTTGCATATTGGTAAACACCGGGAATTCGCGCTGACGGTCGTTGCCGATACAGGTGTCGAGCATGATCTGGCGCGTGGGCGTGCGCATGACGAAACACTGGAACGAGATGAGCATCTTGCCATCAGGCGTGGCGTAGTGTGGCAGCAGCCAAGGATAGGCTTGCACCGTAGCCGGCGTGGCATCAGGCAGCAACATGGTGATGTCGTCTTCCCAGGCGTTGACTTCAACAATGCGGGTGATTTCGACGTCACCGATTTTCCAGCTGCGCATGTGCTCGATGGCCATGGAGGGTCTCCTGCTTATTATTATGGGTGGTCTTGTAGATGGGCGTTTGTCACTGACCGGAAAGTAGCATATCGGCCGCCTTCTCGGCGATTGCAACCACGCTGGCATTGGTATTGGCGCCCACCAGCTTTGGATAGATCGATGCATCCACCACGCGCAAGCCGCGCAGTCCATGCACCTTCAGCTCGTTATCCACTACGGCAAGCGCATCATTCCCCATACGACAGGTGGAACCGGGGTGATGTACCGTGGCCATTGTATTGCGCACGTATTGCTCCAGTTCCGCGTCGCTGTTGACTGCAGAGCCCGGTAGGCGCTCATGCGCATGGTATTGCGCAAAGCTGTGGTTGCCCAAGATGCGCCGCGCCAATTTGAGCCCACGCACCAGCGTATCGATATCCTGCTGCACCGACCCCAGCGCCGGATCGATCAGCGGGAGGCTGAGCGGATCACGACTGCTGACTTTCACGCTGCCCCGACTCTCGGGATACAGACACACCAGACTGATTGCAAACCCATGACCAAGCGGCAGCGGAAACGGTTTGGTATTGCGGCGTGCCGGCTGGAATACCACCTGCATGTCTGGGCGATCAAGGCCATCGCGCGATTTGATATAGGCGTTGGTCTCGAACAGATTGCTGGCAAGCGGTCCCTGGCGCGCCACCAGGTATTCGAGGCCATTCCACACATTCCGCAACGCCGCTTTCCACGACAGTCCGTACGATGTGCTGTCTGCCGCATCCATAGCAACATACGTGGCCGGATGATCTGTGAGATTACGGCCGACACCGGGCAAGTGATGCACTGGCTCGATACCGGCTGCGCTCAACTCCGTTTGGTCGCCAATACCGGAATGCAGCAGGATATGAGGCGAATGGAAGGCGCCGGCACTCAACACAATTTCACGACTTGCGCGCAAGACTCGCACGCTGTCACCGGTTTGCAATTCGACCGCCACTGCCTTGCCGTCCTCGATCAACACCCGTCGAACCAGCGTGCTGGTCATCACCGTCAGATTCTGCCGGTGCATGACTGGCCGCAAGTAGGCGCTGACAGTCGATACCCGCCTGCCGCGATCAATCGTGCCCTGGCGAAAGCCGTAACCTTCCGGTTCCGGCACGTTGAAGTCATCGCAAGGCGGAAAGCCGAGAGCACCCATCGCTGCATTGAACGCATCGCACAAGCGATTGGTGCGCGGCACGAAGCTGACATGCATCGGCCCACCGCTGTGGTGATACAGCGAGCCCTGGTATTGCGGGTTGTCTTCGGAACGCAGGAAATACGGCAACAGGTCGTCGTAGCTCCAGCCGCCAAGGCCTTGCGCGGCCCAGTCGTCGTAGTCGCGGCGGTGACCGCGGTAGTAAGCCATGCCATTGATGGAACCACTGCCACCAAGCACCTTGCCGCGAGGCAATGGCACCACCCGGTTGTTGAGCGCGGGTTGCGGCGTAGTGCTGAGCCCCCAACCGAAACGCTCGCTCATGATGGCGGCACCGACGGCAGCGGGAATGCTGATGAAGGGGTGTTGTTCGGAGCCGCCAGCTTCAACCAGGCACACCCGGTGTGCAGGATTGTGTGACAGACGGGCGGCAAGTACGCAGCCGGCGGTGCCGGCACCAATGATGATGAAATCGTAGTGCTCTGCCTGCGATAAAATAGCGGTCATTACGGCATTTTCTGTCCAGCGTGTCTGGTAGCGAGTATAACCAAAATAGCGGAAAGCCCGGCTTTCCCGATAATTCTGGTTGACTTGGTCAATATCGGCCTGTTAGTGTGCCGTCCAGCTCGAAAAAGCGCCAACGTATCTACCGTCATCCTTCGTACTTCCCGTAGCAGTTCCCCGCAATCTCGATTCGAAGCAGCAGTTCAGGTTTTTATCCAGCACATTTTCCTGCCGATCCCGGGTCCTTCAAGGCCCAATTACGTTACTACTAATAGAAAAGGTTATTTCCATGTCCAATAAAGTTACCGGAACCGTAAAGTGGTTCAATGAAGGCAAAGGTTTTGGCTTCATCGCACGCGAAGGCGGCCCAGATGTGTTCGCACATTTCAGCGCCATTGCAATGCCGGGCTACAAGACCCTGGCCGAAGGCCAGCGCGTTGAGTTCGTTGTTACCCAAGGCCAGAAAGGCCCACAGGCCGAGAACATCGTAGCTATCTAAGCTGCAGTTCACTTCCCGGAAAAAGCACGCTTAATCGCGTGCTTTTTTTTGCCCGGAATTTGTGTAATCGCCAATAATAGACTCCCCCTCATTGGCTCCTTCCAGCATCCGGGACCAAACCAACATGATGCAACTGCAACATCCGCTCGAAGCCCGTGGCGCCCGTTTCGATTTGCATGGCCATTATCAGCCGCAATACCGCCAGGTCGTTGAAGCCTTCATCGAGAATTTCGCCGTCGAAGAGGAAGTAGGTGCCGCTGTCGGCATCATGGTGAACAGCAAATGGGTAGTCGACCTGTGGGGAGGATGGCGCAACGCAGGGATGACAACACCTTGGGACGCGCACACTACTGTGTGCATGATGTCGGTCGCCAAGGGTGTTACCGCCATCTGTTTCAACATGCTAATAGCACGCGGACTTGTGCACCCGGATGACCGGGTCACCCAATACTGGCCAGAGTACGGGCAGAACGGCAAAGCCAATACCTTGATCCGCCACTTCCTCGATCACACCGCTGCCGTACCAGTGCTGACCACCAACACTCTGTGGCCCGGCGCCATGTTCGACCGCGAAGCAATGATCCACGCACTCGAACAACAGGAACCGCTTTGGGAGATCGGCACCAAAGCCGCCTACCACGTGCATCACCAGGGCTTTCTGCTTGGCGAGATCATGCGCCGCATTACCGGTACAACAGTAGGCCCGTTTCTGCGCCAGCAAATCACTGATCCGCTGCAGGCAGAATACTGGATAGGACGTATGAGCGCGGCTGAACAGGCCACCGTGGCGGAAGTGATGCCCAACATGAATGCGCGCCTGTTCGCCGCCAAGGATCATGAAGATCACACATCGCTGCGTTCACTGGCATTCAAACAGAACCCGTTGGAACCTTGGGCCACTACGATGAACAGTGCCATCTGGAAGACCTGCGAGATCGCCAGTGGCAGCGGGCACGGCAATGCGCGCGGTGTGGCGAAAATCTATGGCGCACTCGGCAACGGCGGCTCGCTGGATGGCGTCACCCTGATGGGCAGGTCCGACATTGACGCAATGACCACCGAACAGCACAACCAGACCGAACAACTGCAGGATCGCCCCTACCATCAGGCTCTCGGAATTTTGCTGAACACGCCGGAGGCCGTCTACATGGGTCCCAACAGGCGCAGCTTCGGCCATCACGGTCTTGGCGGCTCTATCGGCTTCTGCGATCCTGATGCGGGCATCGGCTTTGCATACTGCTGCAACAAGATGCACGCGGTGGGTACCAACGGCCCGCGTGCCAAACGCCTGATTGACGCGCTGTACAGTTGTGGCTGACAACGCTGCCAGACCAATTCCCACAGGACGCCCATGAAGAAGCACCACCAGCCTCTCACTGACGATGAACTGGAAGATCTCGAAGACCTGCTGCTCGATCGCTTCGGCGATGACGACGAAACGATTGAAGGCCGCGATGAAGGTATCTTCCTGCTGGACGAGCTCGACGGTTTCATTACGGCGCTAGTCAGCGGTCCGGTAGCAGTATTGCCGCCAGTGTGGCTGCCGATGGTGTGGGGTGACTATCCGCCGATCTGGCAATCGTCGGAAGAAATGTATTACTTCATGGGATTGCTTCGCCGGTACCAGAACGAAATTGCCAACCTGCTGTCGCAGCAGCCCGATGCATTCGAGCCACTGTATTCGTGGTACGAAATGGACCGAAAGCGCTACGACATTGTCGATGACTGGTGCGAAGGCTATATGCGCGGTGTACGCGTGCTCGGCTCCAGTTGGGAAGACGGGCACCCCAAGGCCACTGCTCTGCTGGAGCCGGTGCGCGCTTTCTGCAAGGAGACCGGGTGGCATGGCCACGAAGCCGAGACCGAAGAAAATGAGGCCCTGCGTACAGCGATCGTTGCGAACGTGCGCGCGCTTTACCGCTACTGGCATCAGCCCCGCGGTGTTGTACCGCAGTCCTGAGCCTCAACCCGCCGACGACGCCCCGCCATCAACATTGAATATCTCGCCGTTGACGAAGCTGGCCTCGCTGCTCAGCAGAAAGGCGATGGCGTTGGAGTTATCCTGTTCAGTGCCGATACGCCGCAGCGGAATGGTAGCAGCACGTTTTTCGTAGACTTCCTTCGAATTGAGTCCGAGTGCGCCCGGTGTCGGCACTGACGCCGGTGATACTGCATTTACCCGAATGCCTTTTGGCCCGAGTTCAGCGCCGAGCACCTTGGTCAGCGTAGTGATCGCACCCTTCACGGCGCTGTATGCCGAAGTATTCGGATAGCCACGATGCGCCACCGGTGAAGACATGTTGATGATGCTGGCACCGCGCGACTTGTCGTAGTGTTTCAACAGTGCCTGGGCCGACCAGAACACCGCCTTGATACCGACATTGAGCATTACCGTCAGTCGCTCATCCTCTACTTGTTCGATAGGGCAATAGTGCAGCAGCATCGCATTGTTGACGATCGCATCAATGCGGCCGCCGATACGGGCAAACTCATCCGCCATGCGAAGAAACACAGCTTGCTCGCTGACATCGCCGACATAGGCATATGCCTGTAATCCGCTGGCGCGCAGCTCGTCCACGGTGGTATGGGTGGTGGCAGCATCTATATCGGCCACACCAACTACGGCTCCACAGCTGGCGAGATGGCGGGCAAGGTGCTGCCCAAGGCCACGACCGGCGCCGGTGATCAGGATGTATTGGTTGTTGAGATCCGGCGGCATTGTTGTTGTTCTCCTCGGCACTGGATGCTGTTGTATTATGCCGGTACAAGGTAATTCACCTTCTACCAGAACAACAACCCACACCCCACAAGAACAAGGAGCTCTCATGTCCACTGATTCCCGCAAAGCCCTCCGCGAACTTGGCCTGAAAACCCGCACAGAAGTGCTCGGCAAACAGTATGTCGACGCAGCCATGAACAACCGCAATGATTTCAACAGCGGTCTGCAGGATTTATTGAACGAATACTGTTGGGGCATGGGATGGAATGGAGATGGCCTTACGCGCCGTGAACGCAGCCTGATCAATCTTGCCATGCTCACTGCCCTCGGGCGCACTCACGAAGTTGCAACCCATGTCCGCGGCGCCAAGAACAACGGCCTGAGCAACGAGCAGATCGCTGCCGTTTTCCTGCAAACTGCAATCTATTGCGGTGTGCCTGCTGCAGTAGACAGCTTCCGTGCTGCAGCACCGGTCATCGCCAACTGGGATGGCGAGCAGCAGGCCACGCCGAAAGCAAAAGCCAAAGCCGCACCAAAGAAAAGCAGCAGCAAGAAGAAATAACAACCATGACAGTCAACGCCCTTACGCCACCATCCACCATCGGCTTCATTGGCCTCGGCAACATGGGCTATCCGATGGCAAAGCGGCTTTGCGAAGCCGGCTTCAAACTGGTAGTAGCCGATCTCAACCAGGACACCGTAAACCGCTTCTGTTCCGAGAATAGCGGGCTTGCCGCGACGAATCTGGCCGACCTCGGCCGGCAAAGCCGGGTTGTCATTACCATGCTGCCTGACGGCAAGGCCGTGCGTAACGTGCTGATGGCAGCCGATGGTGTTGTCAGTGGGCTGCAAAACGGCAGTGTCCTGCTCGACATGAGCTCATGCTCACCAGTCGACACGCTTGTGCTGGCGCAGCAATTGAAAGATCTGGGGTTCCCGCTGATCGACGCGCCGGTATCGGGCGGCGTGGTGAAAGCAGTATCCGGCGGCCTCGCAATCATGGCTGGCGGTGATGCCGATACCATCAGTGCGCTGCGTCCACTGCTGGATCCACTTGGAAAGGTATTTCTGACCGGCGGCAGCGGCAGTGGCCATGCGATGAAGGCGATCAACAATTTCCTGTCGGCTACGACGATGGCGATTACATCGGAAGCGGTGATTGCCGGCGAAAAATTCGGTCTTGATCCGAAGACAATGGTCGACATCATCAATGCCTCCACCGGCCGCAGCAACAGCAGCGAGCACAAGTTCCCCACCTTTGTGCTGCCACGCACGTTCAACTCGGGCTTCTACCTCGGTCTGATGGCAAAGGATCTGCGCTTTGCAAAGGCGCTGGTTGATTCCGTACACACGCCGAATATCTTCGTCGATGCCATTTCAAAGCTGTACGACGACGCCGAGGCAAAGCTGGGGCCAATGGCCGACAACATCGACATTCATCGTTATCTGGAAGCTCTCGCGTCGAAAGACTGAGACAAAGACCGGAAGACAAGTACTCCAACAACAGGTTGATGATGAGCACGCTGCAACCCTTCAAGGTTTACGCCATCCGCTATGCCACCGTGGCACGACATGCCAGCGAGAACTTCATTGGCGGAGACCCGCACGAAAGCGGCATGGATATGGACTACTTCGTGTGGGTGGCGATCAGTGCCGGAAAAACCTGGGTAATCGACACCGGGTTCAACGCTGCCGCAGCCGCCAAGCGCAAACGCACGTTCCTGCGCTGTCCTACAGCAGGTCTCACCCTGCTTGGCGTCGATGCAGCGCAAGTAGACGACGTGATTGTTACCCACCTGCACTACGACCACATCGGCAACTTCGACAAGTTTCCGCGTGCGCGTTTTCATCTGCAGGATGCCGAGTTGGCCTATGCCACCGGCCGCTACATGGCGAAGCCGTTTTTCAGCGGCGCCTATGAGGTGGATGAAGTAGTGGCGATGGTGCGCAATGTGTATGCCGGCAGGGTGCAGTTCCATCAAGGCGACGTCCAACTGGCACCGAACATTTCACTGCATCTGATTGGTGGCCACACGAAGGGCCTGCAGGCTGTGCGCCTGTGGACCGAGAGTGGCTGGCTGGTGCTGGCATCCGATGCCAG
>CAISOD010000261.1 GCA_903887045.1 uncultured Gammaproteobacteria bacterium
CATCGTTACTTGCGCGTGCTGGTTGCCAGGCCACAAAATAGAACCGCCCCGCAAAGTGTGATCCACACCGTAGCGGGAAGCGCAACGAAAACAGCCGAGTAAAATTATGGTGTTGATGGAAATCACCCCCCACATCAGTGACCTGGAAAATTTCCTGAGCCACGCGCACAGGCGTCGTTACCCCCAACAAGACCACCATCATCCACGAGGGTGAAAAGTGTGAAACCCTCTACTCCATCGTCAATGGGTCGGTCTCGGTAATCCTCGAAGACGAAGACGGCAAGGAATCGGTCATTACCTACCTGAATCCCGGCGACTTCTTTGGCGAAATGGGTCTGTTCGAGCACCACGAGGCACGGAGTGCCTGCGTACGTACCAAGACTGAATGCGAAATCGCCGAAATCTCGTACGCGAGTTTCAGCAACTACACCCGCAGCCATCAGGAAATCCTCTACACCATCGGAAAGCAGATGGCGCACCGGCTGCGCAGCACAACCAAGCGCGTGGCCGACCTCAGCTTTCTTGACGTTACCGGACGCATCGCCAGGAACTGGGGCGTATCTGCAATCGCTCAAGGGAAATGGCCGGCCGCGTGCTGAAGGCCCTGGTAGACGAAGGTCTGATTGATGTGCACGGGAAAACGAAAGTTATTTTCGGTTCGCGCTGAGACGCTCGATCAGACAATCAAATGAAAGACCAAACGAACGACCAAACGAACGACCAAGCGAAAGCAGCGCCTCGTCAGAAAAACAGTATCAACAGCCATGTGGTGCCAAGCGCGAACAGCGACAGAAACACCGCTGCAGACCCAAGATCTTTCGCCAGTCCCGACAGCTCGTGCTTCTCGTGACCAACACGGTCAACCACCGCTTCCACTGCAGAATTGAGTACTTCCACCACCATCACCAGAAAGCAGGCACCTACCAGCAGCGCCTTCTCGGCACCACCATCACCCACATAGAGCCCAAGCGGGACCAGCACAAGTGCCAGCGACACTTCCTGGCGGAACGCCGCTTCCATCTGCCAGCAGGCTTTCAGCCCCTGCCATGAATAGCGCGCCGCTGAAATTATGCGTGCGATACCCGTCTGTCCCGGCTTAGCCATTGAAGAACAACTCCTGCAGTTTGACGCCCGGATCAGCCGCGCGCATGAACGATTCGCCTACCAGGAAGCCGTAAACACCGTGCTCCAACATTTCTTCTACATCGGCGCGGGCGACAATGCCGCTCTCGGTAATGACAGCAGTGCCGGCCGGAATACCCGCGAGCAGATCATAGGTAACATTGAGACTGGTTTTGAACGTGTGCAGATCGCGATTGTTGATGCCGATCATCGCCGGCTCCAACTCCAGTGCGAGCAGCAGCTCGGCTTCGCTGTGCACTTCCACCAGATAGTCGAGTCCGCAGGCCGTGGCTGCAGCAGCCAGTTCGTGCAGTTGCTCGCGGCCCAGTGCAGCAACAATCAACAACACACAGTCTGCCCCCAGCACGCGTGATTCAACGATCTGGTACGGATCAATCATGAAATCCTTGCGGATTACCGGCAGTGTGCAGGCGGCGCGCGCTTCCTGCATGTAGGCATCGCAGCCCTGGAAGAAGTCGACGTCAGTCAACACCGACAAACAGGTGGCTCCATACTCGGCATAGCTTTTGGCAATTGCGGCAGGATCGAAGTTCTGCCGGATCAGACCTTTACTGGGCGACGCCTTCTTGATCTCGGCGATTACTGCCGGCCGCTTGTTGCCGATCTGCTTGCGCATTGCACTGACAAAGCCGCGCGTTGCCGGCAATTTGTCGAGCTGTGACAACAACACTGCCACTGGCTGGGATAGTTTGCGGTCAGCGACTTCCTGCTGCTTGCGGTCGAGGATCTTCTTCAGAATGGTGGATTGTTCCACGATGCGCTGCTTCCCGTTTTTTACAACTGTTTTCTACAACTATCTCTTGCGAACGTCTCTTGCAACTACAAGTACGACTGTCATTGGCGCCAATCAATAACGGTCCAGAAAATTACGCAACAACTGATGGCCATGCTCGGTGAGGATGGACTCTGGATGGAATTGCACGCCTTCAATGGGGAGGCTCTTGTGGCGAACACCCATGATCTCTTCAATGCTGCCGTCTTGATTCTGCGTCCATGCCGTCACTTCCAGACATTCGGGCAGCGTGTCCTGCGCGATAACCAGTGAATGATAGCGAGTGGCATTAAAAGGGTTGTTAAGGCCGGTAAAGACACCCTGCCCCTGATGATGAATTGCCGAAATCTTGCCGTGCATCACCCGCTTGGCGCGGATCACATCGCCGCCAAAAGCTTCGCCGATGCTCTGATGACCAAGGCATACGCCCAACAGCGGGATCTTGCCGGCAAAGTGTTTGATGGTAGGCACCGAGATACCGGCTTCTTTTGGCGTACAAGGGCCAGGCGAAACAACGATGTGGCTCGGCGCCAGCCTTTCGATGTCGGCAAGCGTCAGTTCGTCGTTGCGGAACACCCGCATATCGCAACCCAACTCGCCAAAATACTGCACCAGGTTGTAAGTGAAGGAATCGTAGTTGTCGATCATCAATAACATTACTTGAGTCCCGACTCCGCCAGTTTCACTGCATGGAACATTGCCCGCGCCTTGTTCATCGTTTCATCCCACTCCATGCGTGGCACCGAATCCGCCACCACACCGGCACCGGCCTCTATATAGAGTATGTTGTCCTTGATGATCGCCGTACGAATGGCGATCGCCATGTCCATGTTGCCGTTCCACGCCAGATAGCCCATCGCGCCGCCGTAAATGCCGCGCCGTACGGGCTCGTATTGATCGATGATTTCCATTGCGCGCACTTTCGGCGCGCCGCTCAGAGTGCCGACCGGCAGCGTGGCTTTCAATACATCCAGGGCACTCATGCCATCAGCCAAGGTGCTCTCTACGGTGGAGGCGATGTGCATGACGTGCGAGTAGCGTTCAACAAACATCTGCTTTGGCACATGCACACTGCCGATGCGTGATACGCGGCCGGCGTCGTTGCGGCTCAAATCAATCAGCATCAAATGCTCGGCAATCTCTTTGGCGTCGGTCAGCAGCTCCTGCTCCAGTGCCTGGTCTTCTTCGTGCGTTTTGCCACGGCGACGAGTGCCGGCCAACGGGCGCACAGTGATATGACCATCTTCGACGCGCGCGAGGATTTCAGGCGATGCACTGACGATATGGAAATCGCCGAAATCCATGAACACCATGTATGGCGACGGATTCAGTTGGCGCAAGGCGCGATAGACATTCAACGGCGCACCGCTGTATGGCAGACTCATTCGCTGCGCCAGCACAACCTGCATCACGTCACCGGCGGCGATGTATTCCTTGATACCGTCGACAGCCTGCTCGTAGGCGGCCTGGCCGAAGCTGGACACGAAATCGCTTTCGCTGACACTGCGGCCGGTTGTCAGCGACGGTGCCACGGGCGGTAATGCAAGTTTGGCGGTGAGCACATCAAGTTGCTGCTGTGCCTTCTCATAGGCGCCGGCTTCAGCCGGGTCGGCGTAAACAATCAGCGTCAGCGCATTGCGCAGGTTGTCGAACACCGCCACCTGTTCTGACACCATCAGCACGATGTCGGGGGTGTGCACGTTGTCGGCCGGTACAGAACCTGCAATGCGGTGCTCCACATAACGCACGGTGTCATAGCTGAAATATCCAACGAGTCCGCCATTGAAGCGCGGCAACTCGGCCAGCTCCGGAATACGGTAACGCGCCTGGAACTGCTCGATGAACGTGAACGGATCATCAGTGCTGCAGCTTTCCACGGTATTACCGTTGATCTGCACTTCAATGGTGGCCACACAGCCGGCAGCTTTCTCATCGCGGGTGGCAACCAGCACCGTGTTGGCCGGCAATCCGATGAACGAATAGCGGCCCCATTTTTCGCCGCCCTGCATTGATTCCAGAAAGTAGCTGTAACGACCCTGTGCCAGCTTCAGGTATACGCCCAGCGGGGTTTCCAGGTCAGCCAACACCTGGCGCACCACCGGAATGCGGTTGTAACCGGCCGTCGCCAGTTCGGAAAACTGCTGCTGGTTCATACGGCGGCCAGTTCCTTGCGCATCGCGGCAATGGTGGCGGCGTAATCCTTGCTGCCGAAGATGGCGGAACCGGCCACGAACATATCGGCACCGGCCTTGGCTATCTCGCCGATGTTGCCGAGGGTCACGCCGCCGTCGACCTCCAGCCGGATATTGCGACCAGACGCCTTGATCAACTCGCGCACCTTCGCCAGCTTTGGCAGCGTCGACGGGATGAATTGCTGGCCACCGAAGCCGGGGTTCACCGACATCAGCAGGATCAGGTCGAGCTTGTCCATTACGTATTCGAGGCAAGTTACCGGCGTGGCCGGGTTCAGCACGAGGCCGGCCTGGCAGCCCAGATCGCGGATCAACTGCAGCGAGCGATCAATGTGGTTGGAGGCTTCCGGGTGGAAAGTAATGATGGAAGCTCCAGCTTTCGCAAAGTCCTGGATCAGGTTATCGACCGGACTCACCATCAAATGCACATCAATTGGAGCCTTGATGCCGTAGTTGCGCAGCGCCTTGCACACCATCGGACCTATGGTCAGGTTGGGCACGTAGTGGTTGTCCATCACGTCGAAATGCACCACATCAGCACCCGCCGCCAGTACGGCGTCAACTTCCTGTCCCAGACGGGCGAAATCCGCTGAAAGGATGGAAGGAGCGATCAGAAAACCGGGGGTTGCCATGAGGCTGCGGGTCCGCGGGAAAAGTGGGCCGCATTGTACTGGCCCCCCGGCGCTGCCGCCACCGCGGAAACGCCGGGCTCCGCGCAATTCAGCCCGGCATGGTGTGGCCGGCTCGGGGCCCGCCTACGGCGCTCGACAACTGCCGTTTACATGGAATTTTCACTATGGGAATATCAATTCGGATATTGGTTTTCGGCATATCCATACTGTCCATGGAGCCTCTTCGCAGTCTGTCGAACCGCCAGCCGGTATGACACAAGAAGCCTTCGCAAGTCCCTGCAATACTGAAAGCCAACCAGACCCAAAGGAGGTACCACCTATTGACCGGCCATGCTCCAGCAGCCATGGCACATCTTGCATCACCATGCTGGGCAGGCGTGCATCGTTGTTGTGTTTGATGCGCACTGCAAAGGAGTTCCAAAAATAAAAAAATACCTGATGAGTCAAAACCATAAAGGAAAATAGGACCCACATGAACACACTGCACAACCAACACAAAACCCGCATGAAACTGCTCGTGGTGGCAATGGCCAGCACCTTCGCAGGCCTGGCAGGCAACTATGCACTTGCTGCCGAAGAAGATCCCTCCAACATCGAAGAAATCCAGGTAACCGGCTCACGCATCCGTGCCGTTGACGGCATGACAGCCCCCACGCCGGTCACGGCCCTTACCATTGGCGAACTTTCCGACTTCAACCCCGGCGGCACCGTCGCTGCCCAGATGGACCAACTGCCGCAGTTCTTCGATACCGCCACTGCCCAGCGTGGCGGCCTTGGCGGCGGCGGTATCAGCACCGTGGCCGGCGGCTCCTACCTCAACCTGCGCGGCATGGGTTCCAACCGCACCCTGGTGCTGGTTGACGGTACCCGTGTAGCACCTGCCGATGCCCAGGGCAGCGTCAACGTGGACATCTTCCCGAGTGCGCTGATGCAGCGGGTGGACGTTGTGACCGGCGGCGCTTCCGCTGCCTACGGTGCCGACGCTGTGGCCGGCGTGGTCAACTTCATTCTGGATCGCGAGTTCGAAGGCCTCAAAGCCAGTGTGTCGACCGGCATTACCGAAAAAATGGACGGCGAGAACTACAACTTCAGCCTGGCTGGTGGCAAATCCTTCATGGACGGCCGCCTGCATGTAATCGCTTCGGCGGAAGCCCGCCAGATCGACCAGATTGGCGTCGACAAGGATGCCAAGAACCGCCTCGACAACTGGCAGGACTGGGGGCTGGTACGCAACCCGAAATGGGTCTCTGCCACTGCAACCCCCACTGAGCCGCAACGCATCACCGTACCCTATGTGTTCAGCGCCCAGCAAAACCCGCAGGGCCTGCTGATTGATACCACTGCCGGCTTCAGGTACCGCAACTACACCTTTACTGACGACGGCAAACAGCTGCGCCCGTACGCGTTTGGTGATTACTTGTCCATCGCCGGTGCCGGCGCCCAGAACAACCAGAGCGGTGGCCAGGAGTACAAATACTTCGATCAGGCTTCCGAACGTGGCCCACGCGGCTTCGACGTTGCCCAGCATTCGTTTTTTGGCGGCGTCAAATTTGATGTCAACGACAAGCTGACTCTTACCGCCCAGGCCGCAGCCGGTCGCAGTGAGTCCAACCTTTATGGCCAATATGCCAACATGGCTATCGCTGGCGCGCTGTACTCCTACAAGATCTACCGCGAAAACCCCTATCTGCCGGCTGAACTCGCAGCAGAAATGGATCGTCTGAAGATGCCGATGGTGCGCATGTCCACTGGCGGCATGATCGAAGGACCCGTACCTGGTACTTACGGCCTCAAGATCTTCCTGCGGATGTGCATGGCGGCGGCCTAGAGGTCACCGAGGGGTATAAGCCAGAGAGAGACTCCGGAACATTTGGGTATGGAGTTCA
>CAISOD010000262.1 GCA_903887045.1 uncultured Gammaproteobacteria bacterium
ATTCGCATCTTGCGTACTTGGTATCGCCTTCGTGCTGCCGGTTGGTCAGCTCATCGTATGGGTCATCCAGGCCGGCGCCGCCGAATACGATGACCGCTATCCTGAATTCCTTGGCCACACGCTGGCACTCGCTGCGATGGCGGCAGCAATTGCTGTGGTGTTGGCGCTGCTCTTGAGTCTGGCACAGCGCTTGCCGGGGTCGCCGCGCACACAGATGCTGCAACGCTTCGGCACGCGACTCGCTACCCTTGGCTATGCGCTGCCGGGCTCGGTGCTGGCAGTGGGCATCCTGTTGGTGTTCACCGCAGTCAACAACCTGCTGGGGCTGACCTTGATCGGCACGGTGACAGCATTGGTACTGGCCTATCTCACCCGCTTTCTTGCAGTGGCGCATACGCCGGTGGAGTCGTCGCTCGAACGCGTGCGGCCGTCGCTGATCGAAGCTGCCCGGATTCTTGGATTGCGCGGCCCTGCCTTGCTGCGGCAACTGTATGTGCCGCTGCTGTGGCCCGGCATGGTTACTGCAGCGCTGATGGTGTTTGTCGACGTGATGAAGGAGATGCCGGCCACGCTGATTCTACGGCCCTTCGGCTGGGACACGCTGGCCGTGCGCGTGTTCCAGATGACCGCTGAAGGCCAATGGCAACGCGCCGCTTTACCTGCACTCACGCTGTTGGTGGCAGGTCTGTTGCCGGTGATTTTGCTGCTGAAAAATGCAGTGCAACAGCGCCACCATACTGAAGTATGATGCCAGACATGTCATTTTGGAGGGGCACCCGCGCAAGACAACAATGAGCGCCGCACCGAAAGATCGCTGCTACACCGCTGCGCACAGCTGGTTGCAAAACCCCATTGGGAGTCCGACGTGCCCACGCCCGCCAACACTGGTCGACAGACGTGATTGATACTGACGGTTACAGGCCCAATGTCGGGCTTATCATCTGCAACGACGCCGGCAAACTGCTGTGGGCAAAGCGCATCGGGCAGGAAGCCTGGCAGTTTCCCCAGGGCGGCATCCAGCGCCATGAGAGCCCGGAAGCGGCAATGCTGCGTGAGCTCAATGAAGAAGTGGGGCTGGAGCCAACCGACGTCACCATTCTGGCCCGCACCACCGACTGGCTGCATTACAAGCTGCCGCCGCACCTGGTGCGGCACAAGTCGAATCCGGTCTGTATCGGCCAAAAACAGCTGTGGTTCCTGCTGCGTTTGATGGGCGACAGCGCAAAGATCCGTTTTGATCGGGGCTACAAACCCGAATTCGATGACATTCGCTGGATCGACTACTGGACGGCGGCGGATGAAGTAGTAGCCTTCAAGCGTGAGGTCTACCGCAGGGCGCTGCAGGAACTTGAGACAACCTATCAACGGTTGTTGGAACTAAACGCCCCGCCAACGAACTAACTCCTTATAGTGCTGGCTGCGCCAGCCACGCCACGTGCCTGTGGCGTGACCAGAATAATGAGAGCCACAACTTACCGGGAAGCCCATGCTGGAAGCCCTGCACAGCATCATGACCGAGGTGAACAGCGCGCGCGATCTCAGCGCTACGCTGGATATTCTCGTGCGCAGCGTGCAGAAAACGTTGGTTACCCGCGTCTGCTCGGTTTACCTGCTTGATCGCAGCATCGGCCGTTATGTGTTGATGGCAAGCCAGGGCCTGGATCCGGCAGCGGTAGGGCGTGTCAGCCTGTCGCCGCAGGAAGGCCTGGTCGGTCTGGTGGCACAGCGCGCCGAAACCGTGAACCTCGACAACGCCAATGCGCATCCGCGTTACCACTACATTCCGGAAACCCGCGAAGAACAGTACGAATCCTTCCTTGGTGTGCCGGTGATCCATCAGGCGCAAGTGCTCGGCGTATTGGTGGTGCAGCAACCGGAGCGGCGCAGGTTCAGCGCCGAAGACGAAGCCTTCATGATCACGCTGTCGGCGCAGCTGGCCCCGGTGATTGCGCTGGCTGAATCGAAAGGCGTGTTGCGCGGGCTGACACCACTGGGCAGGAAAACCACCGATGCCTATTTCGATGGCGTGCCCGGCGCGCCCGGCGTGGTTATTGCCCAGGCCGTCACCGTGTTTCCGCCCGCCGATCTTGCCGCCATCCCGCAACGCGTGTGTGAGGACATCAAGGCCGAGATCAAATTCTTCAACGGCTGTCTGGAAGCTGTGCGCGAAGACATCAACGACCTGAAGATCAAGATCAAGAGCCAACTGCGCCCGGAAGAGCGCGAACTGTTCGACGCCTACCTGCACATGCTGAGCGACAATGCGCTGGGGGCAGAAGTGGTAGCGCTGATCCAGCAGGGCAACTGGGCGCAAGGCGCACTGGCGCAAGTGGCGCAGCAGCACATCAGTGCCTTCGCCAGCATCGACGACGATTACCTGCGCGAACGCGCCACCGACATCAAGGACCTGTGTTCGCGGGTGTTGTTCTACCTGCAGGAAAAACAAAAACAGAATCGCGTCTATCCGCCAAGATGCATTCTGGTGTGCGAAGAATTGTCGGCAGCGATGCTGGCGGAAGTACCGAAGGGCCAGCTCGTAGGCGTGGTGTCAGCCGAAGGTTCGGCGCATGCACATGTCGCGATTCTGGCGCGTGCCATGGGCTTGCCGGCAGTGATGGGCGTTGCCAATTTTCCGTTTGCCGATCTCGATGGGCAGGAACTGATCGTCGACGGCCATAACGGCCGCGTCTACACCAATCCGTCGGATGCGTTGCGCCAGCGCTACCTCGAAATCGTGCGGGAAGAAGTACAGTTGTCGGAAGATCTCGAAGCCATTCGCGATCTGCCGTGCGAAACGCTCGATGGTCATCGCGTTGAGCTGTGGGTCAACACCGGCCTGTTGACCGACGTGTTGCGTTCACGCGAGCGCGGCGCCGAAGGCATCGGCCTGTTCCGCACCGAAGTGCCCTTCATGCTGCGCGAAAGCTTCCCTACTGAAAGTGAACAGACTGAGATCTACCGTGAACAGCTGGAAGCCTTCCATCCGAAGATGGTCACGATGCGCACGCTCGACATCGGTGGCGACAAACCGCTGCCGTATTTCCCGATCGAAGAAGACAACCCTTTCCTTGGCTGGCGCGGCATCCGCGTCAGCATGGATCATCCCGAACTTTTCCTGGGCCAGGTGCGCGCCATGCTGCGCGCCAGCGATGGCCTCAACAATCTGCAGATACTGCTGCCGATGATCAGCCAAATCGGCGAGATTGATACCTCCTGCATGTTGATCCGCCGCGCTCACCGCGAGCTGTACGAAGAAGGCTACTCGGTAAAGCTGCCACCGATCGGTGTGATGATCGAAGTGCCGGCGATGGCGTGGCAGGTACCCGAGATCGTCAAACGCGCTGACTTTGTGTCAGTGGGCAGCAACGACCTCACGCAGTACATGCTGGCGGTCGATCGCAACAATCCGCGCGTCACCAATCTGTTTTCCCATCTGCATCCGGCCGTGCTGCGCGTGATGTACAAGATCGCGCAGGAAGTGACGGCATCCGGCAAGAAGCTGAGCATCTGCGGCGAGATGGCCGGCAGTCCGTCTGCTTCCGTACTGTTGATGGCGATGGGATTCAATATCCTGTCGATGAACGCCACCAACCTGCTCAAGGTGAAGTCGATGATTCGCGACATCACACTGACGCAGGCGAAGGATCTGTTGAATTACGCGCTGCAACAGGAAGACACTGAATCTGTCAAAAACCTGCTGGAAAACGCGCTGCACGGCGCCGGCACCGGCCGCATGTTGCGGGCAGTGCGCGCAAGCCACGAATAGCAGTCAGCGACATCGTTGACCTTGCCCCGGCGGCAAGGCTGAAGCGGTAGCTTCACTGCAACGACAGGAGCTCCACATGAATAACTCGTTACCCGTTTCTGCACCGACACCCGACACCCCTGCACCCGACGCACTGACGCTCGAAGTCAAAGGCATGTCGTGTGCCTCCTGCGTGGCGCACATCGAAAGAGCGTTGAAGAAAGTGCCTGGCGTGGTTGAAGCCAGCGTCAATCTCGCGCTGGAAACCGCTACTGTGCACGGCAACAACCTGCAAGCCAAAACGCTGGAAGCAGCAGTGGAGGACGCCGGTTATCACGCCAGTGTGAGAACCGCTGCAAAAAAGCCTGTTGCTGCTCGGGGCGCTGACCCCGAGCAGCTGCAGTTCCTGCTGGCGGCTGCATTCACGCTGCCCTTGGTAGCGCCGATGTTGCTGCAGTGGGTAGGTGTGCATCTCATGCTGAACGGCTGGTTGCAGCTGGCGCTGGCGACACCGGTGCAATTCTGGTTTGGCCGCCGCTTCCTGCTTGGCAGCCTCAAGGCACTCAAGAGCGGCACCGCC
Source organism: uncultured Gammaproteobacteria bacterium (assembly GCA_903887045.1). GTDB lineage: Bacteria > Pseudomonadota > Gammaproteobacteria > Pseudomonadales > Pseudohongiellaceae > CAILUG01. The sequence continues at coordinate 4,326 of CAISOD010000262.1, forward strand.
AACATGGACACCTTGGTGGCGCTCGGCACCCTCGCTGCCTTCAGTCTCTCGCTGTTCCAGCTGTTGAACGGCCACAGCGGCATGCACGATCTGTATTTCGAAGCAGCCACCGTCATCATCACCTTGATACTGCTCGGCAAGTGGCTGGAAGCGCGCGCTCGCGTGCAAACCACAGCGGCCATACGTGCGCTGCAGGCCTTGAGTCCTGAACATGCCACCGTGTTGCGCAACGGCGCCGAAGCCACGATTGCCATCGCCGGCCTGCAGGTTGGTGATGTGCTCGTCATCCGCCCTGGCGAACGCGTGGCGGCCGATGGCGTCATCACTGAAGGCCGCGGCCAGCTGGATGAAGCCTTGCTCACCGGCGAAAGCGCACCGGTGCTGCGCGAACCGGGCGCAGCTGTTACTGGCGGTGCCATCAATCTGGATGGACTGTTGCAGGTACGGGTCACCGCTACCGGCACCGAAACCACGCTGGCGCGCATCGTGCGGCTGGTGGAAACCGCACAAAACAGCAAGGCACCAATCCAGCGCTTGGCCGACAAAGTCAGTGGCGTGATGGTGCCTGTCGTCATTGCGATTGCGGCAGTGACAGCACTGGGATGGGGCTTTATCGGTGGCGATTGGGCGGCAGCAACACTGAATGCAGTCTCGGTGTTGGTGATTGCCTGTCCGTGCGCACTCGGTCTCGCCACACCGGCAGCGCTGATGGCGGGCACCGGTGTGGCTGCACAAAGCGGCATTCTGATTCGCGACGCCGACGCGCTGGAACAGGCGCAGGCACTGACTATCGTCGCCTTCGACAAAACCGGCACGCTTACCGAAGGCCGGCCACGACTGGAAAAGATTGTCAGCCTCAGTGGCGATGGCAATGGTGATAAAAACATCGATAAAAACAGCGTGCTGGCGTTGGCAGCCGGCCTGCAGCAAGGCAGCAGCCATCCACTGGCGCAGGCAGTGCTGGCCAGTGCCAAAGAAAGACATCTTGCCCCTGTGGCCATGCACAACAGCCGTACGCTGGCCGGGCGTGGCGTTACCGCGCAGAACGACGGCAAGGATTACTGGTTCGGCAACCGCCGCCTGCTGCAGGATTTGGGCTGGAGCGACAGCGAACTCGATCAACACCAGCAAGCTGCCGGAGCTGAGGGCTACACACTGGCTTGGCTTGCACGCAGCAGCGAAGCTGGCAATCAACTGCTCGGCCTCGTGCTGTTCCGCGACACCCTGCGTTCCACCGCGCGCGCTGCCATCGACCAGTTGCACCAACTCGGCATCCGCACGCTGATGCTCAGCGGCGACAACCGCGCAAGTGCCGAAGCCATCGCGCGCGAGATCGACCTTGACGACGTACGCGCCGACATCCTGCCCGAGCACAAGGCCGACGCCATCCGCGCGCTGCAACAACAAGGCGCCATCGTGGCAATGGTGGGCGACGGCATCAACGACGCGCCGGCCTTGGCGGCTGCCGATGTCGGCATTGCGATGGGAGGCGGCACCGATGTCGCGATGCAAACCGCCGGCATCACGTTGATGCAGAGCGATCCATTGCGCGTGGCCGACGCCATTGCGATTTCGCAACAGACCTGGCGCAAGATCCGCCAGAACCTGTTCTGGGCCTTTGCCTATAATCTGCTGGGCATTCCGCTCGCCGCCGCCGGTTTGCTGAACCCGATGCTGGCGGGTGCGATGATGGCGTTCAGCAGTGTCAGTGTGGTCAGCAATGCCTTGTTGCTGCGCTACTGGCGGCCGTCCCGCCAACCGCCGGCCCAGTCTTGAAACGGAACCCACCCAGGCGACGCACACCTTCACAGCCCGAGTCTGCTGTGGCCGCAGCCCCTTGGGCCGGCCACTGCTGTTGAGCCGCGCTGCTTTGGCTATACTGCGGGCACCCCGATTGCCGTAGTAAGCCCATGATTGTTCTGCCACAAATCGATCCCGTAGCGCTTGCACTCGGGCCACTCAAGATCCGCTGGTATGCCCTCACCTATCTGGCCGGATTCGCGATGGCGTGGTGGCTGGGCATGCGCCGCGCCGACAGACCAGGCTCCGGCTGGACCCGTCAGCAAGTGGGCGATCTCATCACCAACGGCATGCTTGGTGTCATCCTCGGCGGCCGTCTCGGCTACATCCTGTTCTACGACCTGAGCGCCTATATCGCTGAACCCATCCGCATGCTGCGCTTGTGGGAAGGCGGCATGTCGTTCCACGGCGGCATGCTCGGCGTCATCATTGCGGTGAGCCTGTATGCGCGCAGCATCGGCAAGAGCTTTATTGAGGTACTCGACTTCACTGCGCCGCTGGTGCCGTTCGGACTTGGCGCCGGCCGTCTGGGCAACTTCATCAACGGTGAACTGTGGGGCCGCCAGGCGGATGTGCCATGGGCGATGGTGTTTCCGCAGGATGCGCTGCAGTTGGCGCGGCATCCGTCGCAGCTGTATCAGCTGGTGCTCGAAGGCGTGGTGTTGTTCGCACTGCTCTGGTGGTACTCCAGCAAGCCGCGGCCGCGTTTTGCCGTGGGCGGTTTGTTCATGATCGGCTATGGTGCGCAGCGTTTCATCGTTGAATTTTTCCGCGAGCCGGATGCGCAATTGCAGTTCGTCATGTTCGACTGGATGACGCGCGGGCAGCAGTTGTCGATCCCGATGGTAGTCGTTGGTATCGCCATCATGCTGTGGGCTTATCGTCAGCCGGTCAACAAGAGGAGCGCCTGATGCAGCAATACCACGACCTGATGCGCCGCATCCTCGCTGAAGGTGTGCGCAAGCAGGACCGCACCGGCACCGGCACCTTGTCGGTGTTCGGCCACCAGATGCGTTTCGATCTCGCGCAGGGTTTTCCGCTCGTCACCACCAAGAAGCTGCACCTGCGCTCGATCATCCACGAGCTGCTGTGGTTTCTCACCGGCGACACCAACATCAAATACCTGAAAGACAACGGCGTCAGCATCTGGGACGAATGGGCCGATCAGAACGGCGATCTCGGCCCCGTCTACGGCCGCCAGTGGCGCGCGTGGCCCGGCAAGGACGGCACCACCATCGACCAGATCAGCAAAGTGCTGCACAGCATCAAGCACAATCCCGACTCGCGCCGCCACATGGTCGTCGCCTACAACCCTACCTATGTCGACGAGATGGCGCTGCCGCCCTGCCACTCGCTGTTCCAGTTCTACGTCGCCAACGGCAAACTCTCGTGCCAGTTGTACCAGCGTTCCGCCGATACCTTCCTCGGTGTGCCGTTCAACATTGCCTCCTACGCACTGCTCACCCACATGATCGCGCAGCAGTGCGATCTGGGCGTGGGTGATTTCGTGTGGACCGGTGGCGATACGCACTTGTATTCGAATCATCTCGAACAAGTGAACACCCAGCTCGCGCGCACGCCCTATGCATTGCCAACGCTCAGCATCAAACGCAAACCCGCCAGTATTTTTGAGTACAAGTTCGAAGATTTTGAGATCGTGAACTACCAGTGCCACCCGGGCATAACCGCGCCTATCGCCGTGTAAATCCACTTATCGGGCAGCCATGCCCTCTGGAGAGAAAAAATGAAAAACAACAATACCTCCCAGCAACGCCGTCACCTCATGCAAGCCACCATGGCCGGCGCTGCCTTACTCGGCCTCGGCGTGCCCGCCTCGCTGTGGGCACAGGACCAGCGGCTGGCGCGCCCCGGCGCCACCGTGAAGACCACCGACGGCTCGGTGCGCGGCCTGGTGCGCGAAGACATCCAGCAGTTCTGGGATCTGCCCTACGGCGCCTCTACTGCCGGCGCCAATCGTTTCATGCCACCGCAACCGCCGGCGAAGTGGACCGGTGTGCGCGATCACTTCACCGTGGGCACCCGCTGCTTCCAGCAACCCGGCGTCGGTGAACCAGCACCGGTAGTGCTGGCGATGAACCGGTTGGAAACCGAGAGTGAAGATTGCCTGCGTCTCAATGTGTTCACCCCCGGCGCCGACAACAAAGCCCGCCCGGTAATGGTGTGGATGCACGGCGGCGGCTTCGCCTCCGGCTCCGGCAACTATCTGATCTACGACGGCACCCTGCTGGCCAAGAAAGAAGATGTAGTGGTGGTGTCGGTGACGCATCGCCTCAACCTGTTCGGCTTCCTGCATCTGGCCGACCTCGGTGGCGACGAATGGCGCGGCGGCACCAACGCCGGCGTGCAGGACCTGGTCACAGCGCTGCAGTGGGTCAAGGACAACATCGCCGCGTTCGGCGGCGACCCCGATCGCGTCACCATCTTTGGCCAGTCAGGTGGCGGCGGCAAAACCACTACCGTGATGGCGATGCCCTCGGCCAAAGGCTTGTTCCACCGCAGCATTGCGCAAAGCGGTTCTGCCATCCGCGGCACCTCAGCCTCCGATGCCACCGCAGCCACCGAAAAATTCCTCGCCAAACTCGGCATCGAGAAAAACCAGCTCGCCCGCCTGCGGGAACTCACGCCGCAGCAACTGCAGTCTGCGTACTACAGTGAACCCGCCATCGCTGGCCTCGCCGGCGGCCCGGTGATCGACGGCAGCATCATCCCCCGCAATCAGTGGGACCCTACTGCACCCGAATACTCCGCCAACGTACCGCTGATGGCCGGCTCCACCGCCACCGAAAACGGCTGGCTCGGACCACCGGCGTTCGACATGGAAGCTGCCGAGATGCAAAACCAGTTCAACCGCTTGGTGGGCAACGACGCCACCAAGGGCGAAGCCCTGCTGGCGCTGTATCGCCAACGTTATCCGGATGTGCGCAACCGCATGCTGTGGCTGCTGGCCGAGTCCGACAACACCCGCCGCCGCAACGCGCAGCTGCTGTGCAAACTCAAGCAGGCGCAGGCCGCAGCACCGGCGTACCTGTATTACTTCAACTGGTATTCACCGGTGCACGACAACCGCATGGGCTCCTACCACACGCTCGACATCCCGTTCGTGTTCAACAACGTCGACGTCGCCGCCTCGATGACAGGTGCCGGCCCCGATCGTTATCAGCTGGCGCATGTAATGAGCGCCGCGTGGGCCGCCTTTGCCCGCACTGGCAATCCCGATCACGCCGACATGCCGCACTGGCCAACGTTCAATGCCAACGACTACCCGACGATGGTGTTCGGCACCAGCACTGAAGTGCAGAACGATCCCAACCGCACTGAGCGGCTGGCCTTGGGTGCCTAGGAGCAACGCATGAAGATCGCCCTTGTTGTCGCCGCTGCGCGCAACCGCGCCATCGGCCTCGACAACAAGATGCCCTGGCACCTGCCGGAAGACCTCAAGTACTTCAAGCGGGTGACCATGGGCAAGCCGGTGATCATGGGCCGCAACACCTTCGAGTCGATCGGCAGACCACTGCCCGGCCGGCCCAACATCGTTATCAGTCGTAATGCCGACTACAAAGCCGAAGGCATCACGCTGGTGAATTCGCTGGATGCTGCGCTGCAAGCTGCCGCGCAATTGCTGCCGCCCGGCGTGGACGAAGTGATGGTGATTGGTGGTGCGCAGATCTACGCGCAGGCGCTGGCAAAGGCCGATCGGTTGTATCTGACTGAAGTGGATGCCGAGCCTGAGGCGGATGCGTTCTTTCCTGCGATTGATCGCGCTGAGTGGCGTGAGGCGGCGCGGGAGACGCACGCTGCCTGCGAGCGCAATCCGTATGCGTACAGTTTTGTGGTGCTTGAGCGGGCCAGGTAGTTTCAATGGCCCAACTGATCCCCTCCCTCAACACTTGCCTGCCGAAGATGACGGCAGGCGAGAAGCGTTTTGCGCGGTTGCTGCTGGAGCTGCTCGAAGACGACTACCTTATCTGGTACGACATTCCGTTCGGCAAGCAACGGCGTTATGCCGACTTCATGCTGCTGCATCCGGCGCGGGGTCTGCTGTTTCTCGAAGTGCGTGACTGGAAGCCGGAGCAGCTGCAGGACATTCGCGCTGGCGACATTGCGCTGCTGACCGATACTGGCGTGCGCAATGTGCCGAATCCGCTGGAGCAGGCGCGCCAGCAGATGATGCAGGTCGTGAACCGTTTGCTGCACGATCCACAACTGCGCACCCGCGCCGGCCACCAGGCTGAGCGACTGCTGTTTCCCACTGGCCACGGCGCCGTATTCACCAACATCACGCAGGCTGAATTGCTACAGGGCATGCCCGAAGGTTTGCTCGACAAGTTGCTGCCGTCACAGCGCGTGCTGTGCGAAGAAGCCCTGCTTGCCAGCGTGGATGCCGAACAATTCCAGACGCGACTGTGGAACATGTTCAATCAGCAGACCACGCGCAAGTTGAGCCTGCCGCAGATTGATCGCCTGCGTTGGCATCTGTTCCCCGAGCTGCGGCTGCCAACGCAGGGCGGCTTCTTCGATGCGAAACTACCGGTGCTCAGTGAACAATTGCCGGAACTCGTCAGCATCCTCGACCTGCAGCAGGAACAGCTGGCGCGCGGGATCGGCGACGGGCACCGCGTCATTCATGGTGTGGCTGGTTCCGGCAAGACGCTGATCCTTGGCTACCGCTGCCTGCAGCTGGCGGATGAACTGCAGCAGCCGATTCTGGTGCTCTGCTTCAACCCCACACTCGCAACGCGTCTGCGCAATTTCGTCGACGACAAAGGCATCGCCACCAAGGTTCAGGTCTACCACTTCCATGAGTGGTGCGGTGAACAGCTGCGCGCCTATCACGTCCCCATGCTGCGCAGTGAGGCCGGCTATCGTGAGCGCCAGGTAATATCGGTGATCAACGGTGTTGAGCGCGGTCAGATTCCGAAGGGCCAGTACGGTGCCTTGTTGATTGATGAAGGCCACGAGTTCGAGCCGGAGTGGTTGAAGCTGGTGGCACAGATGGTGGACCCCACCACCAATTCGTTGTTGCTGTTGTATGACGACGCCCAGGACATCCACAGCAAGCGTCCGCGCTTCAGCCTCAACAGTGTTGGTATCCAGGCCCAGGGCCGCACCACCATTCTCAAGCTCAACTATCGCAATAGCCGCGAGATCCTGCAGTTTGCCTACGATTTTGCCAGCGACTTCCTCGGCCAGACTGAAAGCGATGTACCAATCGTGCGGCCCGAGCAAAGCGCCCGCAGCGGTGAGGCGCCAGTGATCGAAGCAATGGAATCACTGGAAGCTGAAGTTGCCTTTGCGCTGCATTGTTTGCAGGTATGGCAGGGCAAGCAGATTGCGTGGCATGACATTGCCATTCTGTATCCGGGCGGCGAGGCAGGCACCCGCATGGCGAAGGCCTTGAAGCTGGCCGGCATCCCATTCTTCTGGCTCGCCACCAGCAGCAACAAGAAGCAGTACCGGCCTGATGAAAACCGTGTGAGCCTGATGCCGATCCCGAGCAGCAAGGGGCTGGAGTTTGATCGTGTCATCATTCTCGACAGCACCTTCATCCCTGCTGCGCGAGTGGAAGCAGCTGCGCCGATGGATGAAGAAGTACGGCGCCTGTACGTGGGACTTACGCGCGCCAAGTCACACCTGGTGATCAGCTACCACCGCCAGAATGCGTTGAGCGAGGCGCTGCAGCTCAGTAGCGCAGCACGAACGGCAGTGCCAGCAGAATGAGACCGATCAGCACCAGCCACAGCGTGGCGCTGACAAAGTAGGGAAACACCATCAAGGCAATACCGCACACCCAGGGCATGAAGCGCTTTTGCTTTTTGCCATAGCTGAAATAGCCGAGGCCGATGCAGCCGAAGATCAGGCTCTACCAGAGGCTGGTGTCGCAGAGCCTCAGTCTTCCGCTACCCGCAACAGCAGCCAGCAGGCAAACAGGAACAGCGCCGGGAACAGCACGGCGCGCAGTGTGACGAGTGCCAGCAGATCCACCAGATGATTGACGCCGGATTCCAGCTGCTGTGACAGCCGCTCCATGCGGGCCTGCACATCCAGACTGTTGCTGACGCTCTGCACAGCCTCACCGATGCGATCAAAGAAGCCGGGTTGCTGTTGTGGATCATCTGCTGCATCGTCGGTCGTTGCAGTCGTCTGGTTCTGTTCAGCCGTGATGTTCTGCGACATCAGCACCAGTGCAGATTCAGCATCACTCGCGCGGGAGTCGACGACATGGCGCGCAATCAACTCGCCACCGATGGCAGCCAGTGGCAACAATACACGGATCATCACCAGCATCAGTACCAGCTTGCGCACACCGCGCGACCACGACAGTGTTGGTCGCAGCCACAGCACCGTTGCTGCCGTGGCCAGCAGCGAGGCCGTCAGCACGCGCACCCAGAAGCTGCCGAGCAGTGCGAGTCCGAGTTTTTCCAGACCGAGCAGCGTCAGCACCAGCATCAGCAATTCGCCGAGCTGTTCCACCAGATCGTTGACCGGGTCCAGCAGCTCGCCCGGTGCCAGCGTCATGCCAACGCCGGCAGGCGTCATCGACAACTCAGTGCCGGCGACAGCACTGACCACTGCATCAACACCGCGCACTGAGGCGAACAACACCAGCGTGCTGGAAAGTGCGTTGGAGAGTGCACTGTCGGCGGGTTTGTCGAGCCAGGGAGAGCCTGCCAACACCGCGCACAACAACAGCAACATTGCACCGAGGTGCCGCAGCGATGAACTCTTCTTCTCGGCCGGTTCCATCGTCGTGCCCTACTCCGCAAACAGGTTCTTCACCACCCAGTGCCCATAGGCCGGTGCCAGTTGCTCCTGTATCCGCGGCAAAAGCGCGCGCAGCTGGCCGGGCAAGGTGTAGGGAGGATTCACTGCCAGCATGCCGCTGGCAGTAAGGCCGTGGCCGATCTGGTCGGGGGCAACCCCGAGTTCGAATTGCCAGAGGTCACGTACTTCGCTGCGTTGCAGCGCGGCGATCATGCGATCGACATCGCCGCGCCCTACCACCGGATACCACAACAGGATCTGTGCCGAGCGCATGCGCTGGTTGATATCTACCACCAGCCGCACGGTTCTGCGGAACTCGTCATTGGTTTCGTACGACGGATCAATCAACACTACTGCGCGCTTCTGCACCGGCGGCAGCAGTGCCAATGCGCGCTGGTAACCGTCGATGTGTTCGCAGGCGATGCGCGGGTCGCCGTCGGTGTGGTGCCGCAGCAACTGGTACTCCACGGTGTGCAGCTCGCACAAGTGCAGGTGATCGTTGCGGCGCAACATGTGGGCAGCCAGCAGTGGCGAGCCGGGGTAGGTCTTTTTGTCAAGAAAGGGTTTGAGCGCTGCCGCGTACAGATCAAGTCCGTTTCGGGTCTCTTCATCAAGGCCGGCGCCCAGCGCGGCAAAATCAATTTTGCGAATGCCGTTGGCAGCCTCGCCGGTTTTCAAGGCCTGCTCGGATTGCAGGAAGTAGAGGGCGGCGCCGCCATGCGTATCGAGATAGAACAGCGGTGACGCCTTGCGGGTGGCGTAGTGCAGCGTAGACACCAGCACCAGATGTTTGAGTACATCGGCATGGTTGCCGGCGTGGTAAGCGTGACGATAAGACAACATGGTCTGCCCTACCCTTGCCGGTATTCGTGATACTTGGCAGCAC
>CAISOD010000263.1 GCA_903887045.1 uncultured Gammaproteobacteria bacterium
AAGTTAAGATGTTTCAAATCGTTTAAAAATTGATTAAGTGTTGTTAAACAATATTTTGGAACATAACCACATTCATTGTTAACCACATTCTGTACCAAATAAAGGTCCTCTGTTTCGTTTAATAATCGAACCCTATCAGAAAATTGTACATTTAGTTCAATGCATTCATTGGCTTTGTAAGCAATACAGCATACTAACACGACTGATCCTTGTCCTTGAATTGAATGGCTAGACGAATTAAATTCGGTTTCATTGCACAAATCAACAAAGTTTAACACTTGTCTCGATGAATTGATTTCTGGTGATTGATATAGTTGATTTGAAAATGCATTTGCAATGTTTTCGATTGATGGCGAAGCATAGCACTCATTTGAAAATGCAATACCGTCAAATTCATCATTTGATTGCACTTGACCGTCTAGTTCATCTTGGTAAACACTTTGATTGTGAAATATCTGGCTGAATGTTGGCGATATTTGAGTCAACTCATTTTCAAGTACTGTGTATGATTCTGAATGCATAAAGGTGCTCGTTAGTTTGAGGTTTCTTTGCTTTTCCGGTGTGGCAACTAATAGTGGAAACTCCATTGCTGATTCGTTGACCAAATTCTCTTGATTGTATTGAATGTCGTTCGATTGGAAGTTTAGTTTCAGGTTGGCTTGTGCTAGTTGCTTCTTTAATTGACCATTGATCGGAGTGTACTTTGTTGCTTTAACTGGTGTTGCAGCAAATGTGATGCTTGGTTGAGCATAGGATACTGTTGTATCATTTGAGTTGCACTTTATGCATGATTTAATGTTTCTTAGCAATTCCATTTTTAGTTTGAGTTTTAATACGTTTAAGATTTAATTTGTTTTAGATTTTTAATGATGATTTTTAGGGATTTTTCAGGGTTATTTATAGAATAGTAAGCTGAAGGTTTAGTTTGCAGTGCATTTTCATAATGATTAAATAAAGAATAGACCGTTGTGCCAATCATTAAAGCAAATAAGGATAAGTTTCAATACCTTAAAGCTTGTATTTTCTATTGAAATAAACTCTCAAAGAGGAATCCGTTGCACGATTAAAGGATATAAAACAAAATAAAGGTTTCCTTATTTATCATATTGATATGATTGGTTTCATAGTATATATTAATTGTTTTTTTTTAGGTGATAACGGGCCTTTAATTAATACTAATTAAATGAATTGACATTATCATCAATCATTTAACTAATTACCTTTAACGGTGTGGTTTTAACTAGTACACTTTCTTAATTAATCAAAAAAATATACGTTAAAAACTGCTTTCAAAAATTATAAACCGGCAATGGCGGCTTTGCCGGCCTCAGTCAGCGGCAACATCGACGGCCGTTTCCAGGTGGTGGCGAGCGGATCGTCCGAGAACGATTCCGGTGTGCCGCGCGAACCCTGGAAGGCGCGACCGCCTTGCGGCAATTCGCCCGGTGCAAATTGATCAGCTACACCGAGTGGCACCAAGGTGCCGCTGAGGCCGCGTGGATCTGTCATCACCACTTGTTCTGCGGCCCAGTCGCCACTCAGATCCGGCACGCCGTTAGCCATACGCTTTACTTCGATGGCTTGGCGCACTTCCAGTTCAGCCGCCACCAACTGGCCATAGCGATCCATCTTGTTGCCGTTGGCAAAAAAGATTGACCCCATGTAGCAGGTGTTTTCTTCGAAGCGATCGGGCGAGCCGGTGATTGTTACAGCGGAGCCGATCTCGAACATGTCCTGCGTCCAGCCCGAACGCCGCAACACGGTGCCACCGCGCAATTCGCATTTCCATTTGCTGGTAGTGCCATCAGCGTTGGCCACATCGACATAGATCCACGAATGCGGATTGATCAGCGCAATGTCGGAGATCTTGCCTTCGATCGTGAGATCGACATTCAGATTGAAGTTGGCGAGACCGTGGTGGGCAGAGGCAGCAGTGGCAGCCATCAGCAGGATCAAGGGAGGGGCGAAACGGCGTAACGAAGTGGACATGGTGACTCCTTGTAATTGTTATGGCTACTGTTTCTGGCTGGGTGCAGCGGCCGCTCGCGCTGCCAGTTTCTGTTGCGGCAACACCCAGTCGGGCGCAGCGTCCAGCGCCAGCCGGTAATGTTGTTCCGCTGCCGGCGCATCGTGCAGTTGATCGTGGGTCAGTCCGAGGTTGTAGTAGGCAATGTGCTTTTCCTGCAAATCCAGCGCAAGTGCCTGTTGGTAAGCAGCGATGGCGTCGTCGTAGCGTTCGGCAATGAAATAGATATTGCCCTTGCCATTGAATGCCTGTGGCAGCGCAGGCATCAACTCAAGTGCACGGTTGTAGTCGTTGAGTGCCTCCTGCCATGAGCCGAGCGCTGTCAACAGGATGCCGCGGTTGACGAAAGTACCGGCCCGATCACGGTTGGAAATGTGCAGGTCATCGATGGCGCGGTCGCAGGCGGCCAGCTCACTGACATTCGGCGACAGTGTGCCACTCAACCTGGCAGATACCGAGCAGGCGTGTGCATCACTGCCACCGCTGAGTATGGTCACTGATTGCGCCATCACCGGTGGAACCAGTACTGCAAAAAACAGGCAGAGCAGGGAGCGCGGCAAGTGAGTGCGCATGAGGGTCTCCAGTGGGCGGAGTAGACAGTGCCACCATAGTCCTGCATCGCCTCAGGTTTCAAGAGTCGCGGGTTGCCGTGCAGTGGTTCACTGCTATGCTTGGCCGGTCGGGTTCGCCACCCAGCCCCGGCGCTTACAATAACAATAACAAAAGCCACAATAACAATATGACGCTGATCCTTACTGAAAGTCGCACGCTTCGCTTCTTTTCCTTCACCGTGTTCTATTTGGCCCAGGGCCTGCCGTTCGGCTTGGTGCTGTACGCACTGCCGGCGTTTCTGGCCGAACGCGGCTGGGAAATCGGAGCCATCACTTCGTTCGTTGCGATTGCGCAATTGCCGTGGAGTTTCAAACTGCTGGCAGGCCCTATGATGGACCGGTTTTCCTTGTTGGCGATGGGAAGGCGGCGGCCCTGGGTGATCTTCTCGCAGTTGGCGCTGGTGCTGGTCGGTGTGACCTTCATGTTCTTCCCCGGCGGTCTTGATGACGCCGTGGTACTGACCGCTCTGTGCTTTCTGCTTAACAGCTTTGCCGCCATGCAGGACGTCGCTGTTGATGGCATGGCGATCGATGTGTTGCCAGCGAATGAACAAGGACGCGCCAACGGTTTCATGGCGCTGGGGCAGGTGATGGGGAGTTCGGGTTCCACTGCGATCAGTGCTTTCGTGCTGACAACACTGGGCCTCTACGGGGTGGCGCTGATGCTGGTAGTGGGCTTCGGCCTGATATTGGGCTGGAGCATTGTGGTGCGCGAACGCGCCGGCGAGAAATTGTTGCCGTGGACCGAGGGTGAAGCCACTGCGCGTTCAAAGCAGATGCAGGCACAGAGCTGGAAGCAGATCGGTGTCGATCTGCTGAAGGTGCTGTTATTGCCTGGCAGCCTGCTGGTGATGGGAGGCTCCTTCCTGTTCCTGCTGGGGCATACGTTCTGGATCGCACTGACGCAGATCATCGTCGTGCAGGATCTTGGCATCGCCAGTACCGAGTATTCGTCGTGGACGGCGATCTCCACTTTCATTGCTGCCATTGCCGGACTGCTGGTTGGTCTGTTCATCGACCGCCGGGGCGTCAAGCTGTTTTATCTGTTGATGCTGGGTTGCTACGGCGTGCTCGCCATCGCGGTCGGGCTGTTGGAAGCATCTTGGCAGCTGCCGGCGTTTCTGCTGTCCATCGCCTTTATCCAGGCATTCATCTACCAGGGCGCCTTCGTCAGTTTCATCGCCATCCACATGAACCTGTGCTGGGTAAAAGTGGCGGCGACGCAGTTTGCGCTGTACATGGCATGGGTGAATCTTGGCCGTTCGCTCGGGCCCAAGATGCTGAGTACGCTGCAGCCCTACCTTGCCAAAGAGCAGATGTTCTTCGCCATCAGTGCCTGCTTCTTCCTCGCTGTGGTGCTGCTGTGGAAACTCAGTCTGCAAACGCATCAACAACGCGTTACTGAGTTGCGATAAGCCACGGCCACTCAATCAACGTCTGATTTTTGAACCGGTAGGTGCCGCTATGCGCGAGCCGGTTTGTTTGCGGGCATTCTTGGCAACGAAATCATTGAAGGCATCGGTCAGGCTGTGGACCTGGACCAACAACGCCAGTGCAGCGTCGCGATTGTGTGTCTCCACCTCTGGCAACAAGACCTCCCACGCTTCGAGTACAGCCTCCTGCATGGGGTTGAGATGATCCCAGGTCGCGGCATATCTCCTGTTGGACAACGACATGAAGTAGTCCATGTTCGGCACCTGGAGGTTCCTGCATACCTGCCTGCCCCTGCCATCTGCCGTTGGCATCGTCTCGCAAAACATTTCTGTTACTGAACGTTGTCCGTTCACCCCGAAGCTGCTGAGCGGCAGTTCGAGCTGCTTCTTGGCCTGCAGGAATTCGAGAGCAGCCAGATCCAGATACACGTTGGCGAGTGACAGCGCTTTGCCCTGATAGGCAGCACGCAGGTCGGGTTGTTCCAGTTCCTTCCGATAGAGCTCTGATACTTCCCGCGCGTCGTGCAGCGAGTTCGGCAGCAGGTCTTCTTCGGCGGCACGCAGTTTCCACAGGCCCAGTTCGCGCAAGGCCTTATAGCGGAGATCGCTGACGGCGTCGGGGTTTTTCGTGGAAATCAGGTAAGCAAGCTGCCTGCCCGCGTCTACTTCCTGCCAGTTGGACAGCGCCTCGCTTGAGTCGAGTCGCGCTTCGAGCACCGGCAGCTGATCGAGTGTGTACAGACCCTTGTTTTCGCGCAGTGCCTGCAAGGCCTGGTCGTAGGCCTTCAAGGCATCGGCATGTTGTCCCAGTGTCTGCAGCGTGTTGCCGAGGCCGCTGTAGGCCTCGCCCAAAGCAGAATCTGCACCCAAGGTACTTTGACGGGATTCCAGTTCGGCGATCAGCTTTTGGTAGGACGCCAGCGCAGGCGGCGCCTCGGGCTGTGCGAACACAGTGGCATTCGCCAGCCACAGCAGTCCGGCAAGCGGGAGCAGAAAGACTTTGGACCCTGTCATGCGTGGTGGTTCTCGTTGGCCGCAACAGAAAACAACAAATCATCCGGATTGCGAAGACTGTAGCACACCACCAGGGCCGTCCTGACCCCCAGCGTCACCCAAGACGCCATGCTATAACCCTTTTCCCATAACAGGGTCGTTACCTGCCGCAACGTCAGTGCCAGTCGCCGTGATTGTTTGGCAATTACCCATGACAGAAACGGGGAAGCAGACTTCCCCGTTTCTGTGTGCAGCAATTTTCAATAACTGAAGCGGACACCTACCCGATAAGTGCGGCCAATCTGGTCAAAAAACACCGGATTGGTCGGATAAGTAGCGCTTGGAGCCGAGGGCGGTTCCTTGTTGGCGAGGTTGGTGATCGAGGCGAACAACTGCAGGCTGTTGTCATTGAGAACCGTGAAGTTGTAGCTGCCGTTCATATTGAGATAGAGCGCGCTGCCAACTGTGTTGTCGTTGACCGTCAACGGTTTGGTTACTGCATAGTTGGGATCGTCTGGTCCCATCCACAACGCGTTGAAGATGCCATCGCTGATATAGCGGCCAGTGAGCGTGGTTGAAAACGGTCCATTGGCATAGGTCAAATTCATGACAGTCGACCACTCCGGAAGACCGCCGCCACCGGTTTCACCGGCGCGATCAGTTACTGTGCCAAACAGGTTGGTGGAATTTTCCATGACCCTGGTGGTCAGCACACGCACCGAAACGTCGCCGGCAAGCACGGAGATCGGCAAGGTATACGCCAATTCAAAATCCACCCCGCGCGATTTCAGCCACTGCAGGTTGACGTTGACGTTGCGTATTTCTGCCAATGAATCGCCGGGACCGAAAGTAATGAGTGGACAGGTCAGTGGATCCTTGAAGAAGAAGCAGCGATCCACAATGTTCTGGGCTCCGCCGGGAGCGCCGATGTAGTCGTCAACCTGGATGTCATAGTAATCCGCCGAGAAGCGCAGGCCGGAGGCCCAGCCTTCCCTTGGCTGCAGGATCAGGCCAAGAGTGGATGTGATGGATTTTTCTGCATCAAGACCGGGGTTGCCGCCGGCAAGACCGGCCGGAAACTGTGCCGGATTGCCCGCCTGGAAACGGTTGGTAACGGCAGTGAAGTTACTGGCACTGGCCTGGAACAAATCGTTGAAGTTGGGAGCCCGGATATCCCTCGAACGGGTAACACGCAGACGCATCCATTCCGATACGTCCCACAACAAGCCGATTTTCCAGGTGGTGGCGCCAATGTCGTTGCTGCTGGCACTGCGATTGAAACCGCCGAAGCCGGAGATGTCGTACTCGGTGCGGCGCGCGGCGGCGTTGAGGTTAAGTGCATCGACGAACGGCAGATCCACCAACAAGGGCACTTCCATTTCCACGTAGGTTTCCAGTGCGTCCTGGTCTGCACTGTAGTCGGCGCCGAAATTCTGGAAGTAGGCAAAGGAGTTGGACAGGTCGTCATGTACCAGCGCAGTTGAATCACGGCGGAATTCAACACCGGCCGCCATGGCAAGCGTGCCAGCCCACAACTCGGCAACATCGCCCTGCACGTTGAACGCAGCTACATGCTGGTCGATCTTTATGTTCTCTTCGAGGGTGCGGTAGACGTAGTCCAGTGCAGCAGTCGAGGCGCGGCCGTCACCAAAGGGATTGAATGGCGCACAGCCGGAGGCAGCAGCGCGGAGAGCCGGATCAGCGCTGATCAGCGCCCGGCAAACGATTTTGCGTTGTGAGGCCGGCAGCGCCGCATCAGCCGGATCGTAGACGGCATCAGTTGCCCAGGACCAGTAAGCATTGGAATCGGGATTGTTGACGCCACCACTGCCAGGGCGGTTTATCACGCGTGATGACCCCGGCACCATGTTGTTGGTGACACTCTGGTCACGCTCGGTATCAGCGAATTGATAGTAAGTGTCCCAACTCCAGTTGTCGTTGAACTGGCCGTCGAGTCCGAAAGTGATGCGATAGGTTTGCGCTTCGGAAGCCGACAGACCCTGACGCTGTCCCAGTACAGCCAGATTGAAAGCTCCTGCTGCCGGCCTCGTAGTACTTGGTGTTGCTGAAGCTGCCGGCAACAAGGCACGGATGGCAGCAGGAACAAACGGGTTGTTGTTGAAGATTGGTATCGGGGCGCCGAAGTAACGTGACTGCAGGACGTCGCCATCGACATGCCCGTACGAGCCTTCGAGAAAGCCTGTCAGGGTATCGGACAGCTCGAAGTCCGCATGGCCAAACAAGGTTTCGCGCTCGACCGGTACCATCAACTGGGTAGTGGACATCGATGGGAATACATCGCCAGTGGCGGCATTGTTGCCGGAAGCAGGCAAACCGAGATTGTAGGGAATGGGTTCGCCCTTGCTGTTGAATGACACTCCGCCCGTGCCAAACAAATTACGGATCGGCAGAGTAGCGGGCGTGTTGTTGTTTAGCTGTGCAATCACTCCGCCCGGGTTGGCAAAAAAGCCACCGCCGGCGGGGAAGCGTATGTTGGCTGGTTGACCGGCTACGGCGCCTACGCCGGAGTTGTTGATAACAACACCACCCTCGCACCAGTCACGGGTAAAGCAATCGCCAATGCCATCCTGCTTTTCATATTCGCCGCCCAACACGAAATGGGCTTTGCCATCGAGAAAATCAGCACCGCCGGCCAGCGCCAAGTGGGTGTTGTTGCCATCACCCTCGGCGGTCTGGCCCATATCAACCTGACCTTTCAAACCGGTAAGTGTCTTGTTGAGGATTACGTTTACTGCGCCCGCTATTGCATCCGAGCCATAGGCGGCAGAGGCACCGCCAGTGACCACATCGGTTCTTTCCACCAGGCCGCTCGGCACCAGATTGAGATCCACTGTGCCTTCGCGCGTTACCGGCGCAAAACGCCGGTTATCGACCAGCACCAGATTGCGGTTAACTCCAAGGCCGCGCAGATTGACGATCTGTGCCCCTACGTTGAAGCTGCCCCAGCCGTTGGTGGTGGGAGTGTTGCTGGCACGAAAGGCCGGCAGCTGGCTGAGACCGGCGCCCAGATTGACGATATTCAGTCGCTCCAATTCTTCGGAGCCGAGAGTGGTAACCGGTGTCGGTGTGGAAAAGCCGCTGTTCCTGCTGATGCGGCTGCCTGATACCACCAACTCTTCCACCCCGCTGGCGGAAGCCGCACTCTGCTGCGCGAGACCGGCAGGAACATAAAGCAAGGCTGTGATGGCGGCGGCAAGTGCTGAATTGCGGAAAACGTTGGTGCTGTTGTTTTTATGTTGCATGGTTCCCCCTGTTGAATTTCCGACGAGATGTCGATTTCTTTTTTTTGGTAAGGATCGATCGAACGTACAAATACTCAGGGAGTTGCCGGCACCAGCGCAGGCTGCCCTTCGCGAGTGGGCTCCAGAATTCCCAGTTCATCGTTTAAGAAATACCACTCGTTGCCGAGTTGGATATGGCGGTTGCCTTCTGCGCAGACGTATTCCACCCAGACAATGTTTTCGGTTACATGGTTGTATTGCTGATTGATGGTCCAGGGGCCGGTAAACGCATCGTCGATGGTGGTAATCCTGTTCTCGAGCGTATTGGCGTCGACCTGATGGATTTCCTCGAACACCACGGTTTCGTTGTTTTCGTGCAATACCACACCGGTGGAGTCGATTGAGCGGGGACCCTTGATGCCGCGGGTCTCAATGGCAAGCGTATCGAAGCTGCCGTCGTTGTTGTCATCGCGCCAGCTGCCAATGGAGTAACCGTTGAATTCGGGCAGGATGTAATCAGGCCAGTCGCGGCCATCGGTATAGACCCGGCGAATCTGGCTCTCCCAGTCGGCATATATGTAGGTAATGCCGGGTGTGATGATGATCTCCATCGGAAAGCTCATCTTCATCATGCGCGGCATGCCGGGCGGCAGACAGGTGGCCGGCGGATCGCCGGCAAGAATGCCGTCCGCACGCAGCGCCAGGTTTTGCTCATAGATCGCCTGGTATTCAGGAGTCAGTGGCGCCGGGCCTGCCTTGTCATAACCTTCAGGTGGCCAGTTGAGGCTGCCAATGCGTTCCCACTGACCGCTCCAGTCTGGATAGGTCGCGGTCTGGTCGGATGCTGCATTTACTGCGGCGGAGAAGCTGCACCCTATTGCCAATGCTGACAACAGCGATAGCAACGGGAGGGGCTTGCTGTGTTGGCGAGTAGAAAGCATGGGCATTACCTTCCGCGCGCGGCTGTTTGGGCAATCACCGGCTCACCATTGCTGCGGCGAGGATTGCTGTAATTGCCACCGAAGGCGCCGCTGCGCAAGGGGCGCACAGTAACAATGATTTCGTCGCCTGGTTGCAGCGTCTGCGGAGTCCAGCCATTGCGGAACAAACCGCTGGTGTTGCCGCCCTCTACGTTCCAGCGTTGAACAGAGCCATCGGCTGCCACAACGTCCATCACGATGATGCAGTGTGGATTGGTGAACTTCCATTCGACCACTTTGCCTGCAAGCTCGACAGGATGTTCGGAGTCATAAATGGCAGTGGAGTGATGGGCCGCTACC
>CAISOD010000264.1 GCA_903887045.1 uncultured Gammaproteobacteria bacterium
CAGCGTGCCGTCGAGTGCAAACAACCACAGGCTGTCGCCGTGGGCGGAGCCGGCGAGTACATTGCCGGCGGCATAGGCCAGCACATGCGGTTTGCCCTTGTGCTCAAACACCGTGACCGGCGCGTTCATGCCGGCACCGGTCTGGAACTCCCACAGCTTGTTGCCATTGCTGCTGTCGAGCGCGGTCAGCCTGCCATCGTTGCGGCCGACAAACACCAGACCACCGGCAGTTACTGTCATGCCACTGAAGCACATCTCGCGCAGGTGCTGCTGCCACACCAGTTTGTTGGTGTGCATGTCGACCGCTGCCAGCACACCAAAGTTGTACATCGCCTCGCCGAGAAAAACGCCCGCGGTGTAACGATCTCCCGGTTTCGGTGGCTCGTCACTGATGTCGATACCGGCAAACAGGAAGGGCCGATCGGATGCACACACATAGGAATAACCGGTGCGTGGGTCATGTGCACTCGGTGGCCAGTTGGCACCACCGCCGGCGCCGGGCGCAATCGCAACGGCGTCGGTCCAGTAGGGAGTGAAGATGCTGCCGTCATTCACCAGCGTGACTCCCTCCGGTGCCACCCGCAACGACTGCGGCACAAACGCATCACCACGCGGAAACGGCTGCGTTGCTGCGGTGGCCTGGCGCACTTCCTGCGGCACCGGTTTTTCGTCGATGCCGAGCAAGGGCTCGCCGGTGATCCGATCAAGAATGTAGAACCAGCCCGTCTTGCCGGCCTGCGTCAGTGCCTTGCGCGGCACGCCGGCGATATCGATGTCGAACAGCATCACCGGATTGGGTGCGTCGTAGTCCCAGATATCGTGGTGTACCTGCTGGAAATGCCAGCGGTACTGCCCTGTCTTCACATCCAGCGCCAGAATGGAACTGGTGAATAGGTTGTCGCCGGCGCGGTGGGCACCGTTGGAATCAGCGCCGGCATTGCCGGTGGAAAAATACATCAGCCCGAGTTCAGCATCGACCGCCGGGGTATTCCACACCGGCGCACCGCCATGCAGCCACAGCATGTTGCCCTGATTCCAGCTTTCACTGCCCGGCTCGCCGGGCGCGGGAATGGTGTAGAAGGTCCACACCAATGAGCCATCGTCCGCATCAAACGCCTTGATACGGCCGCGGGTGCCCATCTCGCCACCGGCAAAACCAATGATGACAAGTCCGTCGTAGTACAGCGGCGCTGCGGTGATGGTGTAGCCGTCCTGCCAGCGTTCCGCCTCTATGCTCCACAACACTTTCCCACTCTGGCGATCGAGTGCCTTCAGCTGACCATCGAGCTGGCCGACATAGACATGCTCCTCACTCAAGCCAACACCACGGCTGGTCCAACCGCAACATACGGTCGTCATCGCCGGCGGCAAGGAAGCAGTGTATTGCCAGAGGATGTCGCCACTGTCGATGCTGACGGCAAACACATCGTCGGCACCGGTAACGATATAAGCCACACCGTCATCCACCAGCGGCTGGGCTTCGCCGGAGTATTGCGGGCCATTGCCGGAGCCGCGCAGGCGGGTGTGCCACACGCCTTTGAGTCCGGCGACATTGCTGCTGTTGAGCGCGGCAAGTGGTGAGTAGCGTTGATTGCTGAGGGAGCCACCGTTGGTGCGCCACTCAGTGATCGGAGCCTGCATCAATGCCGCTGGCGAGAAGGAATCGCGCTCCTGCGCCTGTACCGCAGCGGCGGGCAACAGGCCGAAGAAACAGCAGAACACGAACAACAATCGACGCGGCATGGTCCAGCCCTTTTGTGAATGGCAGGGTCTTCAAATTGGTGGACGCCACTCTGCAGGCACCCGCTACAAAACTCAAGCCGTTGCCCCGCCCGGTTCCGCAACAGGCTGGCACTGCCCTGCGCTTTACGCTACAAATCCTCGCTCTGGAAACAGCCACCATAACAACAAGGGGATCACCCATGCGCCATCGCGTCGCCAGCCTGTTGCTTGCCCTGCTCTGCCACGCCGGCATAGCCGCCGAGTCGACTCCCAACATAGTACTGATCATGACGGATGACATGGGCTGGGCTGATCTCACCAGTTACGGCGCGCCTGATATTCGTACACCCAACATCGACAGCATTGCACGCGACGGTGTGCGCATGACGGATTTCTATTCGAACGGTGTGCTGTGTTCACCGACCCGCGCCGGCCTGATCTCCGGCCGTTACCAGCAGCGCTATGGACTTGAAGTGGCGCTACCCAACGAAGCCACTGCCAATGAGCGTGGACTCACAGCCAATGGCCGCACGTTGCCGCAGCTGATCAAGAACGCGGGTTATGCCACGGCGCTGGTTGGCAAGTGGCATCTTGGTTATCGCGCCGACCAAAGCCCGAACGCCCACGGCTTCGATTATTTCTTCGGTCTCAAGAGCGGCTATCACGACTACTACACCCACAACGCCGGCGACGGTAAACCCGATCTGTGGGAGAACGACAAGCCCATCACCGAAGAGGGTTACATGACGGACCTGATCACGGCGCGCGCACTCAACTTCATCGAGGAAAATGCCGACAGTCCCTTCTTCATCGACGTCGCCTACAACGCGCCGCACTGGCCGTATCAGCCGCCGCACATGCCGTCGGAATCGCCCAACAACGCCCGCCACGTACAACCACATGACGCCAGCACCGGCACCCGTGCCGATTATGTGGCGATGGTGGAACACATGGATGCCGGTGTAGGCCAGATCCTGGCCAAATTGCAGCAGCTGAATCTTGCCGACAACACGCTCGTCATTTTTACCAACGACAATGGCGGCGAGTGGCTGGCCAACAACTCACCGCTGTTCAGCCGCAAGACCACCGTGTGGGAAGGCGGCATCCGCGTACCGACACTGATGCGTTTGCCGGGTCGCATTGCCGCCGGCACTGTGTCGGACCAGGTCGGCATCACGATGGATCTGACCGCTACCATGCTAGCGGTAGCCGGCGCCGAGGTCCCCGCTGAGGCCATGCTTGAAGGCATCAACCTCATGCCCATACTCGAGGGCAGCGCGCCGCAAGTGGAGCGCACGCTGTTCTGGCGCAGCACCAGCTACAGCTGGCAACAGCGCGCTGTGCGCAGCGGCGACTGGAAGCTGGTGGTCGATGGCGGCAACGAATACGTGTTCGATGTGCGACGCGACCTCAGTGAGCGCAACGATCTGGCGAAGTATCGGCAGGATGTTGCGCAGCGGCTGCGTCCGCTGCTGGATGCGTGGGAAAAGGCCGTCGCTGCCGATGCTGCAGCCAACGCACCGGCAGCCAGGTGATCGCCTGTTACCACTGAGTCACTGAATACAGGAGCACCAAGATGGCCTTGCTGGGCAATCTGATCTGGTTCGTCTTCGGTGGTGTCGTCATGGGCCTCGGCTGGTGGCTGGCCATCGGCCACCTGCTGTCGGCGCTGTTCTGCTTCATTACCATTATCGGCATTCCGTTCGGGTTACAGCACATCAAGCTCGCGCGCATTGCGCTGTTCCCGATCGGCATGACCGCAGTACCGATCCGCTGACGCTGCGCCCGGCCTACGGTTTGCGGGCGCTGACCAGCGAGTAATAGCCGCCGCCGGTGCGTATTGCTTCGACATCGACGAAACCGGCGCTGCCGAGGATGTCGCGGAATTCGGCGAGGCTGTATTGCTTGCCCAAGGTGCCGATCAGCATCTGCAGACTGAACGCCGCAGCCACGAACGGACCGGTGTAATCGTCATCCATCAGGATTTCATTGAGGAAGATGCGGCCGCCAACAGGCAGTGCTTCGTAGCTCTTGTGTGCGAGCAAGCGGCAGGTTGCATCCGACCAGTCGTGGAATATGTTGGAGAAGAAATGGCCATCATGCCCGCGCGGCCACTGTTCGGTGAACATGTTGACGCCGGCGGTGGTGACCCGAGCGCCCATGCCGGCGCGATCGATGAATTTCTGCGCCTCGGCTGCCATTTCCTTGAGATCCATCAGCACTACCTTGAGATTTGGATGTGCGCGTGCGATCTCGATGCCGTAAATGCCTGAACCACAGCCGATGTCCATCAGCGATGTGAGCTCGCCGAACACACCCTGTGCCGCCGCGCCGAGTGCCGGCGCCTGGCTGTGGGCATGCATGAAATTGGCAATATCTGCCGCCACTTGCTGAGACATGGTGCCACGTTCCCACTCGACGGAGCGGGGTTTGACCTCGCCCGTATCCTCACTGACGTCGCCAGGGCGCTTGCCGGTGCGCAACGAAGTCAGCAGCCGCGCCCGCAGCGTCGTGTTGTAATCGACATGGCGGGTAAAGTGGCACCAGTAACCGGCGCCATCCGGATGCAACCAGGTGCGTGCCAGATGGGTGGCGCGCCAAAGGCCCAGCCGCTTCTCCACCAGGCCCATCGAACACAGTGCCGCCAGGTGCATCGCCAGCGCGCGGGCGTCGACGCCAAGCTGCGCAGCCAGCGCATCCGTCGTCAACGCGGCCTCGCTGAGCGCTTTGAAGGTGCCAACCTCGTCATTGACGTTCACCATCGGCAGCCGGAATTGTCCCAGCCACAGATCCCAGATTGCACTATCGTCATTGGTAGGTCGCAAAGCACTCAATGGATTCTCTCCTGTTATTTTGATTTCAAAGTCGGGCTCACCCGACGAAGCGCCCTAGCGCGAAGTCGGGAGCCAGTTGCCATGAATCCCGTACTTCAACCGCACCGGCAGTTTGACGGTGGCTACCGGTCCGTCCTGCATCCGTTGCGCATCCAGTATCACCAGATCGCTGCGATGCTCGGCCCGGCGATTGACGATGCTGAGTACATAACCCTCGCCTTCGGCCGCGGTGGCACTCTTGGGCGCGAACACCGGCTCCTGCGTACTGGAGGTGTCGCCGGCAAACCACGTGGTGGCTGCGCCGGTGCTCATGTCCATCGTCAGCAGGGTGTTGAAGAAGAAGCCCATGATCGGACCGGCGCGCTCGGGGTTGTAGGGCTTGCTCATGTCGGATGCCTGCATGAAGCCATACTTGTAAGGCCGGCCGACATAACGATCATCACAATGCGGGAACTCCGCTGCCATGCGCGACATGACACTCGGTACCGCCTTGCTGTGTTTGTCGTTCATGTCGAAACACCAGCGTGTCACCTCAGTACCGAACGAACCCGGCGGCGGGAATTTGCCGCCCGCCTCAGGAAAGAACCAGAACACGTTGTCGAGTGCCACCGGCAGATCGAGATAGAGTTTGCCGTTGTCGTCGAAGGCATTGACCACGTGGCCGGGCATGGCATTCGGTGCGCTGAATACCCGCACATCCTTCGCTTCGCCACCACGTGGAATCACGATGTATTTCTGTTCGAGACTCGGCTCCCACTGGAAGATGATGCCGCCGGCCTTGATGCGATCCAGGCTCATCACTTGCGGAATCAACGGCAGAATCAGGTAATTTTCGCTGATCGCGCAATCGTGGATCATGCCGGGGTATGGCGACTTGAACCACACTTCCCACGTCTTCTTGCCGTGCTTGTCGAAGGCATAGACCGCGATATCGTCACTGGCCTCGCCCTTGGCCGCGTAGGCGTAGCCAAACAACTCGCCAGTGGCAGGATCAATCTTCGGATGCGCAGTGAAGGTGGTAGCCGTCATCTGGCCGTTCCAGGTGTAGAGCTCTTTTGTCTCCAGTGTCTGCAGGTCCATCGCATAGGGCTGGGCATCTTCTTTCATCGCCAACAGCAGGCCGTTGTGTGCCACCACGTTGGTGTTGGCGACAGCACGCGACAGATGCTTGACGCTCGGGTCGTCGGTAAACGGGTTGCGATAGTGGCCGAACAAGCCCTTGCGGGCAGCGCGTTCGGCGGCCAGACGCTGCGTCATGACATAGCGCAATTGCAGATCGCAGTGGCCATCCTTGATGCGGAACGCCCGCACGAAACCGTCACCGTTGAACGGATTGGAATCACCGAGCTTCGGCGGAAACGCCTGATCGGGACCCACGCTGAAAAAGGTGCCATCAAGTTCAGCCGGTATCTGGCCTTCCACTTCCAGATCGTACAAGTCACCTTCAAAACGGAAGGGCTCGTCGATGGTCATGAAGGTGGGTGATTTGGGAAAAGGGGTCGTCATGGGGGACTCCAATTGTTGTTTTTATCAAGGGAAGAAAATCCGTACTGCCGATGTTAACTTCAAGGCGCCGGAACTGGCAGTACTCCCTTGCCCAATGCAACGCTGCCCGCCACTGAATCGCAGTGCTTGCCAGCTGACGGGGCTATGTCGGCCGGACACTGGAAAAAGCCGGACTCGCCGCGACCACCGCCGGTGTGGCCGTTGCGCAAGGGATGCAGGCCAACACTGACAATGGTGCCGCGCGGCAACGCGTTCACGGTGACACCGACGCGCGCCATCTGCGCGGCGCCGTCCATTTCCACCGCCCACACGATGGGTTCACCTTTGTCGTCCTTGAGTACCTGGTCCCGCGCCTCGTTCAACGGCGCGAAGAAAACCTGCAGATGATTCGGGTTGGGATCAACCTGCGTAATGATGCCGGTCATCACCAGTGTCTTGGTGGTGTCGTACATCGCAAAGGAATGATGCGCGAGCACGCCGCCGCTGAGGCCGAGAGTGGCAAGCGCACTGATGAAACGCAAGTGATTCAGGTTTTGCATATTGGCTCCAGTAAAAGTGTCGATGAGATTCACAGACCAAAGCGGCTCTTCGCGGCTTGTGGTCGCTGCATGCCCTCTTCGTGGTATTCCTCCCAGATCTTCGCCCACGGGCGACCGAAAATATCGGGCGCGCGGTACTCCACCATCTGCCCCGGCGACATCGGCGTTGTCACGCCACTGACCGGAAAACTTTGCGGAATGCATTCCATGATCGTGAGTGGATCGACAGAGCCCTGATCGGGCAGACGGTCGAGCAGGTGAACAATGCGCACCGGCTCCACGAGGGCTTCGGGGTCGTACAGCACTACTTCATGCTTCAGGCCGATCAATGTGCCCTGCGCATCGTGGCGTGGAGTGTAGATCTCGATTGATTGCAGCTTGCTGCTGTATTCGAAACCGCCGTGTGAAATCCAGCCCTGCACATTGGAGGTCCAGCTGATCAATGCATCACCATCCCAGAAACCGACTGTCTCGCCGAACCACTGGGGTACATCGGGACCAAGCCGCGGCACCACGCCCTCTTCATTGAAACGGCGACCGATATTGATCTGCGTCACCAGGGTCTTGGCGGCGTTGCGCATGTCGAGCACCAGCTCTGGTGTGAGCAGCAATTGCACGGTGGCACCGCCGTACTGCGCCAAGCGCCGCATGAAACCTTCAGGCCAGCAGTAGGAGCCGGGCCACTGCGCATTGTTGTCACCGGAATAGTGGTACATCTGCTGCACAAAGCGTTGTTGGTACTCCGGTGTCAGCAGCGAGAGGTAAGTCGGAATCTGCAGTGTGGCGCCGTTGAACCATGCGAGGCGCTTGTCACGCTGGCGACCATAACGACCGCTCCAGGCCGGCAGGCTCGCTTGCGTGTGGCGGGTGGGTCCACCCTTCGCGGTGGTTTCAGCCAGCAAGGCCTCGAAGTGTGCCTTGGCGGTGGTGAAGCCATAGGGACTGACGATCTGCTCACGCGGGTAGTCGCGATCGCAGTAACCCCATGCCGCAGTGCGCGGCGGGTCGTCGCCGATAAGTGGTACTTCGTAAGCGCCCCATATTTGTTCGAGACCGACTGCGGAGTTGCAACGGTAGTAGCGTGGATCGTTCCACAATGCACGATCGAGATAGAAATCCCTGGTAGAGAAAATGTCGACAGCCAGCGGCTCGATGCCAGCAGGCACTGCACCATCCCTTGCCGCTACGATCGGCGTGTTGCCTGCGGGAATACCGGCACCAGTGAAATAGCCTTTGCCTTCGGAGCCGACGATCTGCTCAGGCACCAAGGGGTCGGGCGCGCCACGGCCAACGCTGGCAGGCTCGGCGGCCTCGGCCAGTGTGAATGCGCCTGCCAGTACGACTATCGCCTTGCTGATTGCTGTCTTCATGCTCCCCTCTTCCGTGTTGTATGTTCTGCTTTTTTCACGGCCTGAACTGCACCGGCCCCAACAACGTCATCTCGAACGGCGGCGCATCCGGTTCGTAGCTTGCCACCGTAGACAGCAGCATCTCGTTCATGGCGATGCGCGCCTGCGTCAGGTTGCGGAACGGGCCGTGTTCGGCAAAACCAAAGCCGTTGTCCTCGTGCACGATGTCGAAGTGCAGCGTGGTGTCCTCAAGACGGATATTGTCGAGCGGTGCAAAGGCCAGAGGATTGTCACAGGGGCCGCAGACCAGCCCACGCAAACCGCTCTTGTGGCGCTTGAAGATGAAGTACTGTTTGTTGGTGCCGTTGCCGGACAACCAGAGACCGGCCACTGTGTCGACACTGAGCGTTTCTGCAGCAGCTGCCAGTGTGCGAGGCGGCGCTGGTGGCCGCGCCGGTGGAGCAGCGGCGGGTGGCGGTGCCGGCACGCGATGGAAATCCAGCGTGTCACTCATTCCACCTGCCAGCGTGCGTGTCATCGCCAGTGTCTTATCTGCAATGCGCGCTGCTGCCGCAGTCATTGTCTGCGTGCCGTTGGCACTGGTGTGGTACAGCGTAAATTGCAATAAGTCGGCATTGAGGCTGCCGTCATCGACAAAGGCAAGGTTGGCGGGGTCATTGCACTCCGTGCAGTAAGTGCCACCCAGTTGGCCATCGCGCAGCACCAGATACAGCACATGACGCACGCCACCGACATCGGCGACCCAGGCGCCGCGCCAATCGGCAGCTGACTGCGAATAGCCGGCGGGGCACTGCAAGCAAATCCAGGAAGCCAGCAAGACACGCAAGGCAGGGATCATAAACAGCTACCCTTGTTGTTATTGTTTCGCACAACAGTAACCCTGTGCCCTTGCGCGGACAAGCCGGCCCCGCGGGACTGCCGTGATTGTTGGTCTCGCTGTCCGTGTTGGAGCAGGAAGTAAACCCTGCGCGAACTGCTTGAAGCACAGTAATGGGCGGGGTATGGTCACCGCATGGTCGACAACCACCACGCCAACGGCATCACTACCATCACCTTGCAGCCCAACCGCTCCGCCAGTTGGCAGGAAACGCGGCTGTTCGTGATTGTCATCTGCTCTACCACGCTGGTAATAGGCCTGTTCTGGACCTATATCGGCGCCTGGATGGTATTGCCGTTTTCAGGGTTGGAAGCGGCGCTGGTGGCATGGTTGCTTTACCGCGTTTGCCAATCCACCTATCAGCGCCAGGTGATTACCTGTGCGCCCGAGAGCCTGACCGTCCAATTCGGCACCCACTTCCCCAAGCGCAGTTGGCAGCTGGAACGAGCACGGGTGCGGATTAGTGTGGGAGAACCACGCCACGCGCTGGATGCGCCCACGTTGGTGATCGCCGATACCACGCACAGCATCGAGCTTGGAGGTTTTCTCAACAAGGAAGACAAGCAGCTGGCGGTAGCAGCGTTGCGCGGTGCCGGCATGCCGGTGCGTCAGCGTGGCGAACAGGGATCGACCACGCTGTAGCGCTGTCGCTCCAGCCGCAACGGGGCAAATGACTTACTGCGGAGGCGACAGCGGTACTGCGCCTGTTTCGGCTTTCTCTTTTTCAGCCTCTTCTTCGATTGCTTCCAGCAACTGGCCGGCAATGACAACACCATCCGGGCGTTGTTCGTCGCTGAGGTTCAATACCGGGCTGTCCTTCGCCGATACGGTAGGCACCGGCGGTGGCAATTGACGGGCACCGAAATCACCGGCGGGCGCAGTTGGCGTGGCCGCCTCAGTAGTCTTTACCGGCGCCACTGCTTGTATCGGCGCCGTTTGTGTCCGCTCCACCGTGCCAGCCACCGGTGTTTCAGCTGCCGGCGTGCTGTTCTGCAAGGTAACGTACAACATGCCTGCCAACACCAGTGCAATCACAACGCCTGCCAGTATCAGCGGGGCACTCACACGACCGCACTGGCGACGCGGCAACAACCCACGCGATACAACAGAAGACACCGGAAACGACATTTTGGTCTGCATGGCCTGCACTGCCTCCGTCAGGAAAAATTGGAACGTTCGAGTCGCAGTTTAGCACCGCCCTCCGCGTTGGCGTACGCATCGCCCGTGTTCATTCCCCCCGTGCAACCGGCCGGGCGGGGTCGGTGATCCACTCACTCCAGGAGCCGGCATAGAGCGCAGGCAAGGGTAAACCGGCTGCTGCCATCGCCAGGATGTTGTGGCAGGCGGTGATACCGGAACCGCAGTAGCACACCACGGGTTTGCTGCTGTCGATGGTTGGCGCAAATTTCTCGCGCAGTTCAATGGCGGATTTGAAAGAACCGTCTGCCGCCAGATTGGCCGCGAACGGAGAACACAGCGCCAGTGGAATATGGCCTGCCACCGGATCAATCGGTTCCACTTCGCCACGGAAACGCGGCGCATCGCGCGCATCGAGCAGCAGCTGTTTGTTGCCGTCGATCTGGTTGGCATTGAGCAGTTGCACCAGCGGTGATTTCGGCGGGTACGGCATCGTCGCCGCCGGCAGGGAAGCGGTTGATGCCACCGGGAAGCCGGCGCGTTGCCACGCCTGCCAGCCACCATCAAGCACCGCAACAGTGGCGTGGCCGATCCATTGCAGCATCCACCACATGCGGGCCGAGCTGGCACCGCCGTTGTCGTCGTACAACACCGCACGCGACTCCGGCGTGATACCGAGTTCGCCAACGCGGCGTTGCCAATCGGCCCGCGCCGGCAGCGGGTGCCGGCTGGTTTTGCCCGCTACGTGCGGCACACTCAGGTCGCGGTTCATGTCGACAAACATGGCGCCCGGCAAATGCGCCGTGTCATAGGAGCGACGGCCATGCGCCGGATCCATCAGTGAGTAGCGGCAGTCATACACGCGAAGTGCAGGGTCCTGCAGCACGGCGTGCAGTTCAGTAGGGCTGACAAGCAGATGCGTCATGGGGCGACTCCGTAATCGAAGGCCGCATGATAGAGGAAACAGTGGAGAGGAAGCGCCTGCGGCTGCTCTTGAAAGCGCCCGCGGCATTTCGTAAAACAGCGCCCGCGGCGTTTCGTAAAAAAGCGCCCGCGGCGTTTCGTAAAAAAATGTGGGGAGCCTTGATACCGTCCCGGTACCTCTGGCCCCCCACAGTCAGGGAGTCAAAACAGCAAGCGAGTGCAGTATCAAAGTCATTCACCAGCCGAAGATTTGCCCAATTCTGAATTAAGCCCTTGCTGCGCCGGACCGCCGGTAGCCCCCATCAAAGCCCGATCAGGTTATTGCCTTGCCATACATGGCCATCGGGCGGGCCAAAGGCAGCCCAGTAATCCGGCAGGTGCATGCGGCGAGCCACCTCGCCAAAGCGCGGATCCAGCCGGAACGGCGCCATTTCATTGAGCCACAGACAGCCCCAGGTAGTGCCAACGATGCCTTGGCGGGCATAGCGGTCGAGTGAACGGTTCATCAGTGCAAAGGCTCCGTCGAGCGCGCCGATCTGGGTGTACCACAACAGGATCTGCCGGCGCATGCTCTGCGGTACCCGGTCAAAATCAACCTTGGCCACCCAGGCATCCAGCGCTTTCTCGGTCTGTTCCGGGCTGGCCTCACCGGCAATGGCAGCGAACACCTGCTGCATCACCGGCACGGTGCCGGCTTCCAGCAGGTAGACCGACATGGTAGGGATCAGTGCCGCCACAGCCTCGTCGAACCGCTGTCTCCGGCGCGCCAGCATTGAGATCACATCCGCCAAGGGCGAGATCGTCAGCTCCGCCCCCATCGCCAGTGCCATATCGCAGGCTTCGCTGGCTTCCTCGTCGTGGCCGGCAATCAGGCATACCGCCGAATGCATCGTGGCCAGGCTGGTAAGGCCGCCGAGATCACGCAACAGGTGGCGGCCCGCTTCAATTGCCCGCTGCAAATGACCTACTGACAGCAGCAGATAAGCGCTGTGCATCGAGGGGGGCATCACCCACTCGGGGTCCAGCTCACGCGCAGAAAGGTAGTTGAGCTCGGCCTCGATCCAGCGGCCGCTGGTGGCGTTGATGGTACCGAGTGCCACATGGCCGTCGGCGCCACCGGGGCGCAGCTCAACCGCCTTGCGCGCTTCCTCACGGGCCTTGTCGATGGCATCCACTGCAGAGGGGTGATCGAGCATGTGCAGCCGCAGGCGGCTC
Source organism: uncultured Gammaproteobacteria bacterium (assembly GCA_903887045.1). GTDB lineage: Bacteria > Pseudomonadota > Gammaproteobacteria > Pseudomonadales > Pseudohongiellaceae > CAILUG01. The sequence continues at coordinate 12,125 of CAISOD010000264.1, forward strand.
AGCGCCACGAAGGCATAGGCGCTGGCGAGGGTCGGGTCCAGCCGCACCGCTTTTTCAAACAGCGGAATGGCTTCGGCCCAGCGTTCAGGCTGGTCTGTGTTCTGGCGGTGCACTGCCTGCTGGTAACACTGCCACGCGACAAGATTACCGGCCGGCGCCCTGGCGGCGGTGCTACCACTGGCTGCGCTGGCGTCAGCCTCTCCTGGCAGACGCTGCACGTGCGGCACAAAACGATAGCCTTTGGCGCGCACGTTCATGATGAAGCGGCGTGCACTCTTGTCTTCGCCAAGCAATTTGCGCAGCGCAGTGACGTACTGGTTGAGATTGTTCTCTTCCACCACCTGCCCCGGCCAAAGTGCAGCGAGCAGGGTTTCCTTTGTCAGCAACTCGCCGGCGTGCTGCACAAAAAACAGCAAGGCATCGAATTCCTTCGGCTTCAGCGGCAGCCTGTGGCCATCAACCGACGACAGCAGAATCTGGCTGCGCGGGTCGAGCCGGAAGCCTTCGAACTCGTAAATGACGTGCTTGTTTTGCATCGGCCATTGGGCTTGGCGTGAAAGAAACACAAGGTACACCAAAACCCCCAAACCACTGTACAATCGCCGCCCGCGCCGGGAACCCCCTGTTGATTCCCGGATGCACGATTCACTGGAGAGGTGCCGGAGCGGCCGAACGG
>CAISOD010000265.1 GCA_903887045.1 uncultured Gammaproteobacteria bacterium
CTTAACCGGCATATTGTCGTTATAACCTTCCACATAGACACGATTGGTCTGCTTGGCGAGGATGGCCGCGACCTGCTGCAGCACGAGTTCGGCATCGATCGAAAGCTCGGCGCTGCCAGACCTGAACAAGAAGGTCGAATTCAGCTCGATCTCCAGGTAGAACTGGTTGCGGCGAATGGTCAGCAGACGCATTGATCTTCGCATGGGTCACAGTGGCTCGTAAGGACGGCCACAGTAGTCTAAAGCGCCGGATTTAGCAAAAAGGCGGGGTGACAGACCAGGGACGTCTGTTCAACGAGAGTGGTAGTTGGCGTAGAGGCGCAGGGAGCGTGGCTCGAACACATGGTAGTGCCGATCGTCCACCGGCTCGCTTTCGCCCGGGAGTCAAAGGGGTCAGAGTAACTTGAAAATCAACTTACTCTGACCCCCCTTGATTCAAGTAGCGATGCACCATGCCGCCGGTGATGGGGCCGGGCCGCACACAACAAGGCAGCATACCCACGCCCGTGCAGGCAATGGTCCGGATATAGGTTGCCAAACCCCGGGAGTAATCGTAACTTCGGCACAGGGCAAGAACATAAAAACAGCAACCCGCCAGTAGAATTTTCCTAGTTCATGACTGGTTAGCACACAATCCAGGTACCGACGCATGACCGAACTGAAAGCCGCCGCCCGCCTCAGCCTGTTTGGCATCCTGCTCGTCGCAGCCGATGCGCTGACTGCGCAGGAGGACTGGCTCGCGAAGGACGCCAACTGGAACGAGCACAAGACGCGCTTGCAGGCCTTCGGCGAGCGCTTCGAAAATGCATGGGAGCTCTATACTTACCTGCAAGAAACAGCCAATGGCGGCAACGCGCTGACCTGGGAAGACATGCCAAAACCGGCCTACGACTGGTCCGGCGTCTACACCCGCACCGGCGGCGGCCTGTCTTTCGATCCGGATATTCGCGCCAATGAAACTACCGCGAAACTGACTGAGGCAGGTGCCAGCGCGCGCCAGCGCAAGATCGATCTGATCACCAGCACCGGCGGTGAATACGATCCCCTCTCCGACTGCCGCCCGCCGAGCTTTCCGCGCTGGGCCACTGAGCCTTTTCTGCACGAATTTGTTGTCACCCCGAACCAAACCTGGCTCATGAACGAAATGGTCAACGACGTCCGCCGTGTCTACACGGACGGCAGAGCGCATACGCTGCCCGAGGACGCCTATGCGTCAGCCAACGGCGACACCATCGGTTTCTGGACCGATGGCATGCTGGTAACCCACACCACCTACCTGATAAGTGGCCAGTACCAGCGCGGTACCCAACCGGACTATTCAGACCGGGTGGACGTGGTGGAACGCTGGAAGAAGGTAGACGGCAACACGCTGGAAGCCGATTACTGGGTGTTCGATCCAGTCAACCTGAGCGAGCCCTGGTACACGCGCCAGAGCTGGACACAATTGGCCAACGATGACGATTTACTGCGCCTGCGCTATTGGGACTGCCGGGAAAACCAGAACAACGACATCCTGGAAAAAAACGACGGTACCAGCCAGTTCAGCGATTTCGATTTCATCGAGAACGACGCCGCGGTAAGCACGGATGAAGACGTCAAGCAGGCAGCGGAATAACCCAACAGGTGGTGATTATGAAACGATTACTCAGGCACAGTCTTTTTCTTGCATCGATGGGCGTTGTTGGCGCCGTCCACGCACACCATTCCGGGGCCATGTTCGATGATACGAAGGTTATTGAACTGACTGGTGTCGTGAAGGAATTCCAGTACACCAATCCGCACTCCTGGCTGCTGGTGGATATCACCAACAGTGATGGTAGCGTCACCACTTGGGGCTTCGAGGCGGAAGGTCCAAGCACGCTGATGCGGGCCGGCATCCGCAAAGGCGACCTGCCCCCGGGCACTCCGATCACCATCCGCGGCAATCCCATGAAGGACGGCCGCAGTGGCAGCGCCTGGATCGACGCCGTGGTGAATGGGAAAACCATCAACCCGCGCAACGGCTTTGCCGTAATTCCTGCCGCCGAGTAAGTATCCCGCCTCACTGCCCCCAGCCTTTCCTTCGATCGCTCGGGAGGTGAAAACAGTTTCAGCGCCGGCATCAGCGATACCAACGTGCTGGGCAGCCGCGTCAGTACCCGTGCCGAACTGGTGGACAGCGATGACGGTTTTACCCGCACCCTCCACCTCGGCAAGCCCTTCATCGAGCTGGACTCGCGGGACGCCTGGCGCCTGCTGCTGGAGCGTCACGAGCGCATTGACGAACTGTTCCTGCGGGGCGAGGAAATGGCCGGCGTGGTGCATAAGCTGGAGGACTACGCGTTCGAAGTCGGCAGATCCGATGGACTCCAGGGCGGCTTCAGCCGGCGCTGGTCCTATGGCTACGGGTTCCGGCGGGATCGCTTCTCGATCAGCGACCGGCTGCCCGCGCCGGCGCAGCTTACCGCGGATCGCGAGTTGTCCTTTCCCTACCTGCGCTTTGAATCCATCGAAGACAACTATGTCACGGCACTCAATCTGAATCAGACCTATCTGACCGAAGACGTGGAACTGGGCAGTCGCCTGCAGGCCCGGCTTGGCCTTGCCGCAGAGGCTCTCGGTTCCGATCAGGATCGGCTGGTGCTGGATGCAAGCTACAGCGATACGCTGCGCTATGATGGTCGGCAGCTGTGGCAACACAGCGTGTCATTGGACGGGTTCTGGAATCGCCGCTTTGTGTTCAGCATTGAAGAGCGCTACTACAGCTGTCGGGATCGGACTGCGCCTGGGCTCGAGCAAATCCGCGTCGGCGCGGGTCGCCCACATTGACTTCGCCATACCGCTGACGAACAAGGACGATCCCGCCGTCGACAGTTTCGAGATTTCTGTCGCGTTCAAGGGGTCGTTCTGACTGACCATCCGGAGAAATCGGTAGTCCCACGCAAATCGGCAACGGAGGCTTTCTTCAATCTGCCGTTCGCACAAGACGGAGAGCGCGAGCTCTTGCGGGATGTCTACCTGCCAGAACCGGGTAAACTGCGCCACCACGGCTGGTCTGGTTACACGGTGCCCTTGCCCGGCTGCCATTGAAAATCCTGGGGCCAAAGCCCGGAGCTTGCGATGATTGAAAAAAACACTATCCGGAACATCTGCCAGCGCAGCGGCCCCGTTGGCGTCCTCGCGGGCGCGTTCCTGTTGGCATTGTTATGGCTTTCCCTTGCACGCAGCGCCTTGGTCGCCATGCACTGGGATCGACTGACTGAGGTTGCCGATGTCTGGAAGATTTTTGTAATTGGCATTCGCATGGACACCATCATGGTGTGCCAACTGCTTGTGATACCCACGGCACTGTATTTGTTGTTGCCCGGCAAGGTGATTCGTCAGCATTCGGTTGCACTGCTGTTCGCCGTCTTTGCGGCGCTTCTCATTCACATGGAATTGTCGACTCCGAACTTCATTGGGGAGTATGACAATCGGCCTGATCGCATCTATTACGAATACCTGCGTTACCCCAGGGAAGTATTTACGACACTGATCAAAACGTATCCGGTGCAACTTTTGTTTGTCACTGGCGTGGTCGGCGCAGCGGGATATGGCGTGTGGCGTTTGGCTCACCGTCAAATGCAACGCGCAGCGCAATGGTCGTGGCCCAAGCGCGCCCTGGTATTTCCTGTGTTGGCGGTGCTGTTGTTCATCGGAGTGCGCTCGACTTTTGGACATCGTCCCGCCAACTTGAGCACCGCTGCGTTCAGCAATAATCACCTGGCCAACGAGCTTGCCGTCAGCTCAACCTATACGTTGTTCAGTGCTATTTACATGAGTCAACAGGAAGTAAGCGCCGCCGAGATGTATGGACAGATGGGGTGGGACGAAGTGCAAATGCGCGTGCGTCGCTCAATGCAGCAACAGCCAGGGAAATTTACTGATGCAAGTTTGCCGACGCTGCATGAACAATCCAGTGCGATCACCAACAAACCACACAATCTGGTGGTGCTGGTGCTGGAAAGCCTGGGCGCAGATTTTGTCGGCAGCCTGGGCGGCCTGCCGCTCACGCCCAACCTGGATAAGCTGGCAGCGGAAGGGTTATGGTTTACGGAACTGTACGCCACCGGCACGCGCACCGTGC
>CAISOD010000266.1 GCA_903887045.1 uncultured Gammaproteobacteria bacterium
CCTGCGCTGACGGCAGAGCAGGTAATTGTGCATTGCCGGCGCGGGCTCACGACCTACACGATCCCGCGGCAGGTGGAGTTCCGTACGACTCTGCCGAAGTCTCACATCGGCAAGGTATTGCGGCGCGAGCTGCGTGATGCGGCATTGGCAACAACTCTGTGAGAATTCCGCAGGCCCGCCGCCGTACCGCTACTGCAATTCCGCAATTCCAGCAGTCCCTGCATCCGCTGTTGCAACAGATACTTGCGGCCCGCGGCGTCTGCCACGACGAACAGATCCAACTGCCCTTGGCCAAGCTGCTGCCGCCGGATTCACTGAAAGGCATGGCGGCTGCAGTGGGGCTGTTGCAGCAGGCCTTGCACACCAATCTGCGCCTGTTGATCGTGGCTGACTACGATGCCGACGGCGCCACCAGCTGTGCGTTGGCGCTGCTCGGGTTGCGAGCACTCGGTTTCACCCAGGTCGACTACCTGGTGCCGAACCGTTTTGAATATGGCTACGGGCTAACGCCACCGATTGTCGAACTCGCCCGTACCCGCACGCCTGATGTGCTGATCACTGTCGATAACGGCATTGCCAGCCATGCCGGCGTGGCGCTGGCGCGGCACTACGGCATGCAGGTATTGGTTACTGATCACCATCTGCCGGCTGCTACCCTGCCGGATGCCAATGCAATCCTGAACCCCAACCAGGGCGATTGTGCTTTCGCCAGCAAGGCACTGGCCGGGGTTGGCGTTGTGTTTTACCTGTTGCTTGGCTTGCGCAAGGCGCTGCGCGAGGAGCAATGGTTTACACGCAGCGGCAGGCAGGAACCCAATCTTGCCAACTTGCTCGATCTCGTCGCACTCGGCACCGTGGCCGATGTAGTACCGTTGGACGAGAACAATCGTCGATTGGTGAAGCACGGACTGGCATTGATACGCCAGGGCAGGGCACGTCCCGGCATTCTGGCGCTGATGGCATGCGCGGGTCGCAATGCCGCTACCTGTGTCGCCAGCGATCTCGGTTTCGCTGCCGGCCCGCGTCTGAATGCGGCCGGTCGTCTCGACGACATGGGGCTTGGTATCGAATGTCTGCTGACGGATGACGCCCTGCGGGCACACCAGATGGCGCAGCAACTGGATGCGTTGAACAAGGACCGCAAACTGATCGAACAGGACATGCAGCAAAGCGCGCTGCAGCAATTGGACGAGCTGCCGTTCGACGACAGTCAGCGCTACAGTCTGTGCCTGTACGATGCGCGCTGGCATCAGGGCGTAATCGGCATTGTGGCGTCGCGCCTGAAAGACAAACTGCATTGCCCGGTGCTGATCTTCGCTGATGCCGGCATTGATGCCGACGGTCAGGAGTTGTTGAAAGGATCGGCGCGTTCAATCAGCGGTGCCCATATGCGCGATCTGCTGGATGTAGTCGCCACCCGCAATCCCGGCTTGCTGGAGAAGTTCGGCGGCCATGCCATGGCAGCGGGCCTCACATTATCCAAAGCAAGATTCGATGAGTTTGCAGCGGCATTCGACCAGGCAGTGCGTACCACCGTTGCCGAAGAAACACTGGCGCGCGAACTGTGGACCGACGGCAATCTCGACGCAGCCTGTTTCAGCGTCAGTTTCGCGGAACAGCTGCGCAATCTGGCGCCGTGGGGCCAGCATTTCCCCGAGCCATTGTTCGACGATGAGTTTGTTGTGCATGCGAAGCGCGTGCTGGCCGAGCGCCATTTGAAACTTACAGTGAGCCTGCCGGGTTCAAGCCAGCGCCTTGATGCCATCGCCTTCAACCAGAATCCTGCTGTGCCCGCCGGTGCTGCGCTGCGGGTACGCTTGCTGTACAAGCTCGACATCAACGAATACCGCGGTGAATCCGCGCCGCAGCTCATTGTCGAACAACTGCAGTTCCTGCCATGACCACGGGTAATTCCTGATGCAACTGTCTGCCTTCTCCCATCGCTCATTCGTGCTGTACTGGCTGGCGCGCTTCTGTGCCACCTTTGCCGTACAGATCATCGCAGTGGCCGTGGCCTGGCAGGTGTATGACCTCACGCGGGATCCGCTCGATCTTGGCATCATCGGCATGGTCCAGTTCCTGCCCATGTTGTTGCTGGTGCTGGTTACCGGTTCAGTCGCCGATCGTTACGGTCATCGCCTCGTGATGCTGGTGTCATTGATTGTGCAAGTGTTGTGCGCAGCCGGTATTTTCCTGTTTGCATGGAGAGGGTTGACAACCCCGATGCCGATCTTCGTGGCGTTGACGGTACTGGCAGTTGCGCGCGCTTTTTTCGGCCCGGCGTCGCAGGCACTGGTGGTATATCTGGTACCGAAGCATGATTTCGCCAATGCCGTTGGCTGGAACTCGTCGGCCTGGCAGGTGGCCAGCATCGTGGGTCCGGTCGCCGGCGGCTTGTTGTATGGCGTTGCGGCTACGGTGGCCTATGGCACCTCGGCTGTAATACTTGCGGTTGCAACCGTGCTGATGGTGATGATTCCCTCAACGCCACCGCCGGCTGAAATACGCCGCATCACCTTTGCATCGTTGTTCGATGGTTTGTGGTTCATCAGAAAGCACAAGCTGGTGTTGGGGGCAATCTCGCTCGACTTGTTCGCCGTGTTGCTCGGCGGTGCGGTGGCGCTGTTGCCGATCTATGCGCGTGACATTCTGCAACTCGGTCCGTGGGGACTTGGTTTCCTGCGGGCGGCTCCAGGCATCGGTGCAGTGCTGACGGCAGCACTGCTGGCAACCAATCCGGTGCGTGATCATGCCGGTCGCATCCTGCTGGTGTTTGTCGGCTTGTTCGGTTTGTTCACGGTGGGCTTCGGTTTGTCGACCACCGCCTGGTGGTCGATAGTTCTGCTGGCCTTGATAGGGGCTGCCGACATGGTCAGTGTCGTCATCCGCGAAACCTTGTTGCAGCTGTGGACGCCGGACGAGGTCCGTGGCCGCGTCAATGCCGTCAACATGGTGTTTCTCGGCGCCTCCAACGAGCTGGGCGAATTTCGTGCCGGCATGATGGCGGCCTGGATTGGAGTAGTGCCTGCAGTGGTATTCGGTGGCGTCGGCGCTGTCGGGGTTGCGGTGGTGTGGGCACTGTTGTTTCCGAGCCTGCGCGATGCGCGTTATCTCGATGGCCGCAAGGAGTAGTGGGTAGCGCGGGAAATAATCCTGCAATCTTGCAAGAAAACTGGAAGCAAAGGCTGGCTGTGCCGCCATTCAGCCCCTTGGGGCATAATGCTTGCCGTTGAGGGTCCAATCACCGGAGCACAATCATGAAAACAATCTCCATCCAACCACTCGCACTGGGTTTTGCGCTGACTCTGGTTGCCGCAACGGCAGTAGCCCAGGACTACGTCGTCTACGCCACCAATGAAGATTCCAACGATGTCAGCATCATCGATGGTGCCAGCAATGCGGTGCTCGCCACCGTGCCGGTGGGCAAACGGCCGCGCGGGTTGAAAGTCAGCCCCGATGGCAGTCGTCTCTATGTCGCCGTCAGTGGCGCGCCAAAATGCCCGCCGACGATGGATGACGAAGAATGTGAAAAACTCGAGGTCGATCTTGCTGCCGATGGCATCGCAGAAGTCGATACCACCGCCCATGTGTTGTTGCGCGTATTGCCGAGCGGACTCGATCCCGAGCAGTTCGATGTCAACTGGAGCACCGGTCTTGTGTACGTGGCCAATGAAAATGCCAACCAGGCCAGCATCCTCGATCTCGCAAAGGGCGAAATACAGGCAACGGTAGCCACCGGTCTAGAACCGGAAGGCGTACGCTTGCCGCCCGATGGCAGCGTGGCTTACGTCACGGGTGAGGTCGATAGCGATGTCACCGTCATCGACACTGCTACCGGCACCTCGAAAGGCCGTATCAAGGTTGGCTTGCGTCCGCGTGACATCGTCTTCAGCAGTGACAGCAAGCTGGCCTACATCTCCAACGAAGTCGGCGCCAGCATTGCAGTCATAGAAGTGGCGACCAGCACCGTACTCAATACGTTTGCATTGCCGGAAGGCTCGTTGCCGATGGGACTGGTGCTGTCGCAGGACAACCAGACGCTCTACATCGCCAATGGTCGTGCCCGCACGGTAGTGGCGATGAACGTGGCTGATGGCAGCATCAAAGCCAGTGTCGAAGCCGGCCGCCGTCCGTGGGGTCTTGCCATCAGCCCTGATGGCAGCAAACTCTATACCGCCAATGGTCCGTCCAATGATGTGTCGGTGATCGACGTTGCCACCTTCACCGTCGTGGCGACGGTGCCGGTGGGTTCAACGCCGTGGGGCGTGTGGACAGGGCCGAAGCCTTAGCCCTTCAGTTTGCCGGCGATGCCGGCGACGTGTTTGCCCTGGAAGCGGGCGATCGTCAGTTCCTTTTCCGACGGCTGTCGGCTGCCATTGCCGGCAATGGTGGTGGCGCCATAGGGGCTGCCACCGCAGATTTCGCCGGCTTCCTGCATTTCCGGTATCGCATACGGTACGCCGACTACCACCATGCCGTGATGGAACAGCGTGGTGTGGAACGACGTAATAGTGGTTTCCTGGCCGCCATGCTGCGACGCCGTTGACGTGAATACGCTGCCGACCTTGCCCACCAGTTTGCCGGTGAACCACAAGCCGCCGGTCTGGTCGAGGAAGTTGCGCATCTGCGCGCACATGTTGCCGAAGCGGGTAGGGGTACCGAAGATGATGGCATCGTAATTCACGAGCTCATCGACGTTGGCAACGGGAGCGGCCTGATCCAGTTTGGCGCCGGATTTCTGCGCTACTTCGAGCGACATCAGTTCCGGCACACGCTTGATGTCTACCTGCACGCCATCAACGCTGCGGGCGCCTTCGGCAATGGCGTTAGCCATCGGTTCGATGTGGCCGTACATGCTGTAGTAAAGAATGAGAACCTTGGTCATGTTGTGTTGTCTCCAGTGGGGTGGCCGGATTGTCTGCCCGGGCACTGTAGCGATATCAGTAACGATAGTCGACGCCGAGCGACAGCCGCGTGAAATTGACCAATGCCGGACTTGTGGCGCCATCGTGCACACCAAGACTTTCGCTGGCGCGATAACGTTCAGCCGCCAGCGACAGCGTGAAGTCATCGAGATCGAGCTGCAGTTTCAACTCGCCACTCACAGCACCATAGGCGGCAAGGCGGTAGTCGGCAGATGCGGGCAAGGTGGAACCGAACACGCTGCCGGGGCGGAAGAAATCAGCCTCACTCTGGCTGTAGTAGCGGATGCCCGGTACCAGTTGCCAGTTGCTGCCGAGATTCTGGTGCCACTGTAGTTCGAGTGTGTGCGAATTGATGCCGAAGCTGTCGTGGTAGTAGCGGTAATCGGCATGCAGCGCGGCATCCACTGTGCCCAGATATTGCCGCCACGACGTTGTCCACGCCAGTTGCGAACGCGAGTCGGGGCGGATGTCGAACAATTTGTAGGGATCGCTCAGGTAGCCGGACACATGGGTGTAGCTGAGTCCGCTTTGCAGCAGGCTGTTCTGGTTGATCACCTGGGTCACGGCAAAGTAGAGCGAGCGGCTCTGCTTTGAGGCGTCGGTGATGCGATTGAAGCGCGCCGCATCCGTTGGGCTGAGATCATCGTTGGAGAAACTGATGCCGCCGGCCAGCGTGGTTAGGTTGTCGTTGAAGTGACGCTCGGCATCGACACCGCCGCTGAGTGCCTCGTAGTCGTTTTCATCGGAATAACCGAGTGACACACCAACGCTGCCATTGGCGAGATAGCGGCGCGTACTGGCCGCAACATCAGTACGTTCTTCGTGGATGGTGGCGCCGCTCATGATCACGGCAGCACTGCCGTTGCCCTGTGCGATCGTGTACCACGGCGAGGCGCCGCTCATGTTTTCGCGGCTGGCGCGCAAGGTAAGACCGTAGTTGTCGCCTACTGGCGTTGTCAGCTGCAGTTGATGGATGTCGATGTCGTAGCGTTCGCTACTGCCGATCAGTTTCTTTGCTGCATCGAGATCGTCTTCGCTGTAGTTGCTGATGCGGTACGCCAGTGTGGCTTCGGCTGGCGGAGAGTCGGCCCGCACAAGAGGAGCCAGTCCGGGCAAGGCCAAGGCCGAGGCGGTGAGGGCGAGCAGTGAGCGGGATTGCATGCGATGGGCTTCTTGTCAGCGTTCAGTTGCAGCCGCAGCCGCCACCACTGGCGCTGTTGCCGCCACTGGAGGCTTCCTTGCTGAAGTACACGTGGTTGTCGAGTGCGCTGTCGAGCGGATCGGCATCCAGTGCCATTTCCGGTTTCGCCAGTGTGCCGCGTTCCCACGCAGCAACCGGTGTGCAGGCACTCAGCAGCGCGGGTATTGCTACTGCTACGAGCAATTGCAAAAAAATCCTCATGGCAGCTCCGCCAGCAATTGGGTGACTTCAGCTTCGATCCGGCTGATGTCGCTCTGTTTGAAACCTTCATGGATCAGGCGGATCTTGCCGTTGCCATCCAGCAGAAAGGCGGTCGGCATGCCTTTCACTTCGTAGCTGGCGGGTGTCTGGCCCTGCGGGTCTTTGACGGTGACATACTGAACAGGTTCGTCGAGAAGGAAGTCGATGCCGTCTTCCGGGTCCATGTCGACATTGATTGCCACGATCTCGAACGGCTTGCCCTGCTGCACAAGTTTGTTGCGCAGTCCGTTGAGCAGCGGTGTCGAGATCACACACGGTGCGCACCACGAGGCCCAGAAGTCGACGTAGACCACTTTGCCGCGGTAGTCACTCAGCTTGACCACTTCGCTGTCAGTGCCTGCACGCAGCCCCGGCAACTCGAATACCGGTGCCTCCTCACCGACCTCCAGCGCTGCCAAAGGCCAACTCGACAGTGCAAGGAAAAGACCTGCAACAGAAACACCAGCAGCAGTGAGTCTGCCAAAGCCGCTCATCAGAGTTTCTCCACCAATTGCAGGAAGCTGTCGAGGTTCTTGTAGTCCTGGCTGTTGCTGGAGCCGAACTGGTTGCCGCCACCATGCCCGCCGCCTCCGAGCGTCTGGATCAGGATGTAATTGCGACCGCGCGATTTCACCAGGTTTTCAAACTGGGTGAAGTTCAGCGCCAGATGGTTGCTGTTGGTGGTGAAAACAAAGCGCAATGCAGTGCCGCTGGCGAGGCCTCCAGCGACATGGCAGGCAACGCAAGCAGGGTTGGTTTGCACGATTCTGGATATGTTGGCGGAGAATGCCGTAGTGGCTTGTTCGCGAATTGTCGGCGTTACCGGTGTGGGGTCTGGCGTGGGGTTGGGTTGGACGACCACGGGTGCGCTGATGCTGATCTGGTGCGGCACCGGGGTGTAGACCAGTACCCCATCGGCACCCTTGTAACCAAGGAACAGCAGGAAGGTCCCGGTCAACGGAATCTTGCCGGTAAGGAAATCCACCGGCAGGTTGCTGGTCAGTGTGACTCCGGTCCGGAACGGCAGCAGTTCTGGTACTGCTCCCGTCCATGGCACGAAGCCGCCGCTGCTGTTGCGCATGAAGTAGGAGCCGGCCAGGTTGGCCACTACGAATATATCCGCTGCTTGCCCTACTTGCGCTGCATCCGGCTGTATACCGCCAATGATGCGCAGGTTGTCGGCAGTGGTGGCGTTCACAACATAATTGCTGCCGCCGTCCAGGCTAAGACCGAGCGTGAAACGTGACGAAGTAGTGGAATTGCCGGCGAGACGGGTACCGGCAAGATCACGCGGTGAAGTGGTTTGTGCGTTGACGCTGTTGGTTAACGCCAGCATGCAAAGCAGGGCCAGCACGGGTATTCGGATCATTCCATTCTCCATTGGTCCAGGCGGACAGGGCACGTAGGCGAAGCAGGCAGCGCAACAGAAATTGTGGCGACTTGCAGTACGCAGCGCGAGTGTAAGCCAAGGCTGCAGTTGCAGGAAATCACTCTGTCGCCTTTGCCGGGCTGCCAATTCAGACCAGGTTCATACAGCCCCCGCGCCCTCGGCGAACGTACCCACCTTTCCCCCCGGCGGACTTGTCCGCCATATCCCCCCGGCGGACTTGTCCGCCATAGCCCTCCGGGCGAAGGCGGAAGCCCTCAAAACAAAAAACCCGCCAGCAGGCGGGTTTTTTGAAGCACGGAAAGCTTACTTGGCGAGCGATTTGATATAGGCGGCTACGTCGGCCATGGCCTGATCATTTGGCAGTGTCTGTGACATTGGTGCCATCTGCATGCCATAGGTGTCTTTCGGGTTGGCACCGCGAATGCCGCCTTTGAAGTTCTGCAGCTGGCGAATGACATACCACTCTTCCTGGCCGGCCAGTTTCGGCGCGTTCAGGGCTTCCATGCCTTCGCCATTGGCACCGTGGCAAGCACCACAGGTGGCGTACAGGGTCTTGCCTTTGGCAGCATCGCCAGCGGCGAGCGTGGTGGCCGAATACAGGCTGACGAGAGCGGTCATGGCCAGGGTCAATTGCAACTTCATTTCAATCTCCTGATGTCTACTGATAGGGACTACTGTGATAGGGACTACTGTATAGGCACTACTGTGATGGCAACTGCTGAAAAAAGGGTGGGGTAAGCCCACGATACTGATTAAAACCGACAAGCACTTAACTTTGGCTGAACCGCCATCAGGCAAGCCGGTTGGCACCCTGATCGCTGAATTGCAGCCGTGGAATTGTGCTATCTTGCCGGCCCGTAAAATCGCGCACAATTATAGCCGAGCGAGTCACCAGATGACCATCAAATCAGACAAATGGATACGCCGCATGGCGGAGCAGCACGGGATGCTGGACCCGTTCGAACCCAACCAGGTCCGACAGATCGAAGGCCGCAAGGTCATTTCCTACGGTACCTCCAGCTATGGCTACGATGTGCGTTGCGCCCGCGAGTTCAAGATTTTCACCAATGTGCATACAAGCAACGTGGTGGATCCGAAAAACTTCGACCCCACCAGCTTCGTCGGCATTGAGGACGATTACTGCATCATTCCTCCCAATTCCTTCGCTTTGGCGCGCACGGTGGAGTATTTCCGTATTCCGTCCAATGTGTTGACGGTCTGCCTGGGCAAGTCCACCTACGCCCGCTGTGGCATCATCGTGAACGTGACGCCGCTGGAGCCGGAATGGGAAGGCCACGTCACCCTGGAGTTTTCCAACACCACGCCGTTGCCCGCCAAGATCTATGCCAACGAAGGTGTGGCACAGATGCTGTTCTTTGAATCGGATGAACAGTGCGATGTCACCTACAAGAGCCGTAACGGCAAATACATGGGGCAGAAAGGGGTTACCCCGCCGCGTCCATAGGGCCTGTCATGCTGTCGGTAGCCAATCTTGCCTGCGAACGCGATGAGCGCGTGCTGTTTGCCAACCTGGCATTTACCGTGGCGGCTGGTTCGTTGTGGCAGGTACAGGGCGCCAATGGCAGCGGCAAAACCACCTTGTTGCGCATCCTCGCCGGCCTCAATGGCGACTACAGCGGTGAACTGCAGTGGCAGGGCAAGGTCTGCAGCGAGGTTCGCACCGAGTATCAACAGGCGCTGTTTTTTCTTGGCCATGCGCCCAGTGTAAATCGCACCTTGACGCCACTGCAGAACCTTCGCTGGTTCTGCGCTTTGCAGGGCTTCGCCGACGACGCGGCAATCCATTCTGCCCTCAACGAACACGGCTTGCGCGGCTATGCCGATATTCCGTGTTACCAGATGTCGGCCGGGCAGCAACGGCGTGTCAGTCTGGCGCGGTTGTCACTGACCAGTGCGAAGTTGTGGATACTTGATGAACCCTTCACTGCGCTGGATCGAGTGGGTGTGGCCGAACTCGAAGCCCGCGTCAGTCGTCATGCCGCTGCTGGCGGCGCTGTAATTCTTACCACACACCATCCCTTGCAAACCCAGCATCCGCTGACCGTGTTGAACCTAGACGCGTTGCGGCCGGAGGCGGCATGAGTCGCGTTGCGCTTGGACTCGGCGCCAGCCTGCGTGCCACGCTGAGGCGTGAACTGCAACTGGCCATCAGCAGCCCCGGCAAGATCGTCAATCCTTTGATGTTCTTCGTAATTGCGTCCTCGCTGTTCCCCCTCAGTGGCCGGCTGGATATAGATGTGCTCGGCAGTATTGCGCCCGGCATCATCTGGGTGACTGCCCTGTTGGCGGTGATGTTGTCGATGGAAAGTCTGTTCCGCAGTGATTATGACGACGGCTCGCTTGAACAATTGCTGCTGAGTCCGCAGCCTTTGTACTTCCATGTATTGATCAAGGTGCTGGGTCACTGGCTGGTAACCGGACTGCCCCTGGTAGTGGTGGCACCGCTGCTGGGTTTGTTGCTCAACCTGCCGGCGCAGGGCTATGTCCCACTGTTGATAGGCCTCGTGCTGGGTACGCCCACCTTGAGCCTGATTGCCGCGATCGGCACGGCGTTGACGGTGGCGTTGGCCCGCAGTGGCGTACTGTTGGCCGTGTTAGTATTGCCACTGTCAATCCCGGTGCTGGTATTCGGTGCCGGAGTGGTGGATACCGCGCTCAACGGCCTGCCGGTGGCAGGGGTGATTGCCTTGCTGGCAGCCCTGCTGGTGCTGGCTCTCAGCTTTGCCCCGTTGGCGATCGTGGCGGCGCTGCGTATCAACGTACAGTGAGACAAGAGCGTGCTTCCCCTGCATCAACCTTCCTCCAAGTTTGCACGTAACCTGCACCTATCCTGACGAGAAGCGACTTAGACTGACTCCTATGTGGCAATGGTTTTACAAACTGGGCTCGCCCCGGTATTTCTATGAGATGACCACCGGCTTTGTACCGTGGCTGGCGCGTGCCACGTTCCTGCTGCTGGCAATCGGCCTGGTGTGGGGCCTCGGTTTCGCGCCGCCGGATTACCAGATGGGCGACAACTACCGCATCATCTACATCCACGTGCCCACCGCTTCGGGCGCCATCTGGATATACGCGATGATGGCCGTTATGGCCGCGATGCACATGATCTGGAACATCAAGGTGGCAGACATGGTAGCCAAGTCGTGCGCACTCATCGGTGCCAGCTTTTGTGCGGTGGCACTGGTTACCGGCGCCTTCTGGGGCAAGCCTACCTGGGGCACCTACTGGATATGGGATGCAAAGCTTACAGCCACGCTGATCCTGTTCTTCGTTTATGTGGGCGTCATGGCCCTGCGTTCCGCTTTTGATTCGGAAACTGCTGCCTCGAAAGCGGCTTCGGTCCTGACGCTGGTCGGTGTCGTCAATCTGCCGATCATTTACTACGCTGCCTATTGGTGGAACACCCTGCATCAGCGTTCGAGCGAGCTGGGCGTGCGCGATGCCAGTGCCAATCCGCCGGAAATCTGGATTCCCGCCGTTTTCAGCGGCTTTGGTTTGATCGGGCTCATTTTCGTCATCATCATCCTGCATACCCGCAACGAGATACTGCTGCGTGAACGCCGCGCGCAATGGGTGCAGGAACTGGTTAAGCAGGAGACTGGCAATGCCTGAATTCCGCTTTGACAGCATCGCCGATTTTTTCGCGATGGGTGGTTATGGTTTCTATGTGTGGGTGTCGTACGGATTCTTTGCCGTAGTGATGGGGTACAACCTGTGGCTGCCGTATCGTCAACGTGCCAACACACTGCGACTGCTGCAGGCGCGCCAACTGCGCCAACATGGACAAGCCGGTATTGAGAGCGACCTGCGCCAGCAACAAAATGCCCAACAACAGCAAGGCGAGGCGCATTGAGCAGCCCGCATACCCAGTCCATTGGCAAGGCCAATATGAAGAGAATGCCATGACGCCAGCACGCAAACAGAAACTGATGATAGTCGGCAGCATCGTGCTCGGTTCTGCCGTTGCAGTAGCACTGATGCTCTATGCATTCAATCAAGGCCTCAACGTGTTCTTCACGCCTACCGAAATCGCGGAAGGCAAAGTGGGCGCTGACCAGAACATCCGCATTGGCGGCATGGTGAAGATGGGCAGCCTGGTAAAGCAGGGCGCCGGCACCACGATCACCTTCATCGCTACAGACACCAACGAAGACATCCCCGTGGCGTACACCGGGGTATTGCCCGACCTGTTCCGCGAAGGCCAGGGCGTGGTGGCGGAAGGCCGCATTGACGCCAATGGCGTCTTTCAGGCCAATAGCATCCTCGCCAAACACGATGAAAACTACATGTCGGCTGAAGTGAAAGCCGCGCTTGATGCAGCCGCCGAACGCAAAGCGGCCGGAGGTACACCATGATTCCGGAACTCGGTAATTTCGCGGCAATGCTGGCGCTGTGCCTGGCAGTGCTGCAATCGGTATTGCCACTCGCCGGCGCCTTTACCGGCAACCGCTTGTGGATGGGTCTAGGGCGTCCGCTCAGCGCCGGTCTGTGGGTGTTCATGCTGCTGGCCTTCAGTTGTCTTGCCTACGCCTTCCTGCATGATGATTTCTCGGTGGCCTATGTGGCCCGCAATTCCAATACCGCGCTGCCGGTGTATTACAAATTTGCCGGAGTGTGGGGCGCGCACGAAGGATCGCTGCTGCTGTGGGTACTGATCCTTGCTGGCTGGGGTTATGCCGTGAGCCTGTTCAGTGACAAGCTGCCGCTCGACATCGTCGCTCGCGTACTGTCGGTGATGGGCATGATCACCACGGGTTTTCTGCTGTTTCTGCTGTTTACCTCGAATCCCTTCGATCGCCTGTTGTTGAACACGCCTACCGAAGGCGCCGATCTCAACCCATTACTGCAGGATTTCGGACTCACCGTGCATCCGCCGTTCCTCTACATGGGCTATGTCGGTTTCTCGGTAGCGTTCTCGTTCGCGATTGCCGCCTTGTTGACCGGCCGCCTCGATGCAGCATGGGCCCGCTGGACGCGGCCGTGGACCAATGCCGCTTGGGGCTTCCTGACCATTGGTATCGCACTCGGTTCGTGGTGGTCGTACTACGAACTCGGCTGGGGCGGTTGGTGGTTCTGGGATCCGGTCGAGAATGTCAGCTTCATGCCTTGGCTGGTCGGCACTGCACTGATCCACTCACTGGCAGTCACGGAGAAACGTGGCGTGTTCAAGAGCTGGACCTTGCTGCTGGCCATCTCCGCCTTCTCGTTGAGCATGCTGGGTGCGTTCATCGTGCGCTCGGGACTCATCACCTCGGTGCATGCGTTCGCCATCGACCCGGAGCGCGGGCTGGTATTGCTGACGATCCTGCTCGTCATCATCGGATCGTCGTTGTTCCTTTATGCCTTGCGGGCGCCTGTTGTGAAAGGTTCCGCCACTTATGGTGCCAATTCGCGTGAAGTGTTCCTGTTGATCAACAACATTCTGCTGGTCGTCGCTACAGCGATGATCCTGCTTGGCACCTTGTCGCCGCTGATCCATGAAGCCATCTACGGCGAAGCCAACCGTATTTCGATCGGACCGCCGTACTACAACATCATGTTCATTCCGCTGATGGCGATATTGGCGTTCTTCCTCGGGGCCTCGACTTTTTCGCGCTGGAAGAAGACCTCGCTGCAACATCTGGTCAGCAACCTCAAACTGGTACTGGTGGCGTCGGTGACGCTTGGCATCGTGTTGCCGCTGGCAGTGGCGAGCAGCTTCAATCCGTCGGCCATGCTTGCGCTGGTGTTGGCATTCTGGATCGTGTTCAGCATCGTCAAGGATCTGCTCGACAAGACCGCCAACAAGGCATCGCGCTGGCAGGGTTTGCTTGGCCTCGGTCGCAGCTATTACGGTATGCAGCTGGCGCATTTCGGCATGGCGGTGATCATCACAGGCGTATGTCTGACCAGTCACTACAGTATCGAGCAGGATGTGCGCATGGCGCCGGGAGAGAGCATCACCATCAACGACTACACCTTCACTTTCGGTGGTGTGGTTGAGCGTCCCGGCCCCAACTACACGGCACAGTCGGCAACGGTAGACGTGAGCATTGATGGCGAAGCCTACATCACACTGCGGCCGGAAAAGCGTACCTATCACGCCCGCGGCGATGTCCAAACCGAAGCCGATATCCAGGTGGGCTTCTTCCGCGATCTGTTCACCGCGCTCGGCGATCCGCGCGGCGATGGCGCCTGGGTCGTGCGGGTGCACGTCAAACCGTTCGTTTTCTGGATCTGGCTCGGCGCCTTCCTGATGGCGGCCGGCGGTGCATTGGCCGTGATGGACAAGCGTTATCGTCACAAGCCGGTGCTGCTGGCGCAGCAGGAAGCATTACCGCCAACGGCTGACTCCATTGAAGCAGTAGCGAAGGTAAGTCACTCATGAGCAACCGCGCCAAGCTGTTCATCCCGGCGGTGTTTTTTGTCGCCATGCTGGGACTGCTGTTCTACGGACTCGGGCAGAATCCCAATCTGGTGCCGTCGGCACTGGTGAACCGCCCATTGCCCGAGTTTTCGCTGCCTGCTCTGTTTGAAACCAATGGCGTGGTGGGCAGCGAGCAATTGAAGGGCGGCATCTACCTGGTGAATTTCTGGGCGACCTGGTGTGCGCCTTGCCATGTGGAACATCCGTACCTGGTCGAAATCAGCGAGCGCGAAACCGATATCACCTTTGTCGGCGTCAACTACAAGGACGATGTCGATGATGCCCGCGAATTCCTCGGCGAACGTGGCAACCCCTTCAAGCTAAGCCTGGTGGATGCCAATGGCAGTCTCGGCATCGATTTCGGCGTGGCGGGCGCGCCCGAGACCTTCCTGGTCGATCAGAGCGGCACCATCCGCTACAAGCATGTCGGCGTCATCGACAACCGCGTGTGGGACGAAGTGTTCGTGCCGCTGTTGGCTGAACTGCGGTAATCCACCCTATGTTGAAATATCTGTTCAAACGTTTTGCACTGCTGTTGCTGGCGGCTGTCGTCATGCTGCCGGTGTTTGCTGCCATCGAAGAAATCCAATTTGCCGATGAGGAGCAAAAGGCGCGTTATCAGGCCTTGATCGCCGAGCTGCGCTGCCCGATGTGTCTCAATTCCAACCTGGCCGGTTCCGACGCGCCGATCGCTGCCGACCTGCGCGCCGAAATCCACGAGCAGATCCTGGCCGGCAACAGCGACGATCAAATCCTTGCCTTTCTGGTGGACCGCTACGGCCAATTCATTTTGTACAAGCCGCGGCTGCAGGCTGCCACTGCGTTGCTCTGGTTTGCACCGCCGCTGTTGCTGCTGGCGGGCTTCTTCATCATGCGGCGTATGCTCAGCAACCGGCGCCAACTGGCCGCCGAGCAGGGCAGCCTGAGTGAGCAGGAGCAGCAGCGCCTGCAAGCCTTGCTTGGCAACGCTGGTGACAGCAACACTGACAAAAACGACAAGAATGACGATATGACAGGAGCAAACCGTGGCTGATCTGTGGTTGCCGTTGGTGCTGCTCACCGTAGTGGCGATGGCCTTTGTATTGGTGCCGGTGTGGCGTTATCGCGTGCGAGAAACCGAAGCCGGCGTGGCGCAGCGTGCCACGCGCAACCGCGAAATTTTCACCCAGCGCCAGGCCGAGCTCGAACGTGAAGTAGGCGAGGGCACCATTGCGGCAGAAGACCATCAGCGGATGCTGGCCGAACTGCAACGCGCGTTCATGCTGGACATGGAAGCGCTGCAGCAACAGCAAGACAAACCCGCTGCTGCGGTGTTGCCGCTGCGCTGGCTGCCGATTGTACTGGCGCTGGCGATACCGGTAGGGGCTTTGCTGCTGTATCGCTCGCAAGGCGCAGCACCGGATCTGGCACTGCCGGCGCTGATGCAGAAGATCAGCGAAGCCACCGACGAGCAGGCGCAATCGGCAGCATTGGCGGAATTGGCCGACTCGCTTGAACAACGGCTGGAACGCCGTCCTGACGACTTGCAGACCGGCTACATGCTGGGCACGCTTTATCTCGGCATGGACCGCTACGCAGAAGCGATAGGCGTATTCGACAAGATGCTGGTTGAAATGGAGCCCACGCCCGACAAAGCCACTGTACTGGGGCAGCTGGCGCAGGCACGTTATCTCGCTGCCGAGTCGGTAATTACGCCGGAAGCGCAGGACGCGATGGAGCAGGCGCTGGCGCTGAACCCCAACGAACAGGCAGTAATGAGTCTCTATGCGATCGATGCTTTCCTCAAACAGGACTTCGTGGGCGCCCTGCAGTACTGGCGCCGGCAGCTATCCGATCTGACACCCGGCAGCCGCGATGCCGAAGAACTGCGCCAGCGCATCGCGCTGGTGGAATCCAGTCTGCCGGCTGAGCAGAAGGCGGCAGTGCAGGGCAGTACACTTACGGTCACCATCGACGTCGCACCCTTGCTGGCAGCCAAGCTTACGCCTGACATGCGTCTCTTCATTTTTGCGCGCAGCCCGTCAATGCCGATGCCGATCGTGGCGCAGAACGTGCCGGTACCGGCCTTTCCGTTCACTATCACGCTCGACAACTCGATGTCGATGACGGGGGCGCAACTGGAATCAGTACCCGAGTTGGTGGTCGGTGCCCGCTTGTCTGTTTCCGGCAATGCCGTCGGCCAAAGCGGCGATCTCGAAACCCTGTCGGCCCCATTTACGCTGAACGAGCAAAGCGAACCGCTCACGCTGACGATCGACAGCATCAAGCCCTGAGCAGGCCTTGAGCTCGTTCTCGTCACTCGCCTCCACTTTCCGCAATCGCAACTACGCGATCTACACGGCAGGCAACTGGCTGTCGCTGCTAGGCTTCTGGATGCAGCGGGTGGCTGTCAGCTGGCTCACCTGGGAATTGTCGCATTCTGAATTCTGGGTCGGCGCGGTGGCATTCGCCGAGATCGTCCCGTTGTTGATTGTGGGGCCGATCTTCGGCGTGTGGGCTGATCGATTCGATCGCAAGACATTGGCGATGGTGTTGCAGTCCTTGATGCTGGCACAGGCGGTAGTGCTGTTTGTGGCGTTTCAGCTCGGCTGGCTGACGATCGGTTGGCTGTTCGGCTTGACGCTGCTGGAAGGCTGTCTGCAGGCGGCGTTCCAGCCGGTGCGGCTGGCATTGATTCCCGCCTTGGTCCGGCGTGTGGATCTTGTGGCAGCTGCGGCTTTCACCGCGGTTACCTTCAATGTTGCCCGCTTCGTCGGACCGGCGATCGCCGGTGTAGTGTTTTTGTGGTCAAGTCCGGCGTGGGCCATTCTGTTCAACGGTTTCAGTTACCTGTTCATCATCATCGCGTGGTGGTTTATCAAACTGCCACCCGAATCCCACAGCAAGCCGCTGGTGTCGGGCGGCTTGTGGGTCGATATGCGCGATGGCTGGCGCTACATCACGCAGGAACCGGCGCTCGCCGTGATGTTCGGCATGCTGACGCTGCTGGCCCTGTTCGCGCGGCCGCTGACCTACATGCTGGCTGCTTTTGTTGGCACGGTGTATCACGGTGGTCCCGAAACGCTGGCTCTTTTCACCTCTGCCGTTGGTGTGGGCGCAGTGTTTGCCGCGCTCAAACTGTCGATGCAGGGCAAGACCCGCGGACTCGTGCGGGCCATCCTGCTGAATTCGTTGCTGACGCTGGTGAGCATGATCGGCTTCGTGTTCAGCACCAATGAGACAGTGGCAGCCGCGCTGATGGTGGTGTTCGGCTACACCGTCACCATTTGCGCGGTAGGCAGCCAGACGCTGGTGCAGAACAGCATCGACGATGCCATGCGCGGCCGCGTGCTGAGCCTGTGGGTGGCGGCCACCCGCGGACCGCCGGCGCTGGGCGTATTGCTGCTCGGCTGGCTGGCCTCACGTTACGGGCTGCAATGGCCGTTTATCGGGGCGGCCGTGATCTGTCTGATCGGTTTGTGGCGATTGGCCGCGGGGCGCCGCGTGAT
This sequence comes from uncultured Gammaproteobacteria bacterium, assembly GCA_903887045.1. GTDB lineage: Bacteria > Pseudomonadota > Gammaproteobacteria > Pseudomonadales > Pseudohongiellaceae > CAILUG01. The sequence continues at coordinate 17,672 of CAISOD010000266.1, forward strand.
GCGGGAGTATTTCGAGAAGGACGTACGGATCAGCGTTGCCACTGCACCTACATCGCTGACTACGCCGGAATCAAAAACGCCTGCTGCCTGAACAGCTGCAGACAGGCATCGGCGACCACCGCATCGTAGAGTGTTCCGCGCCCACGTTCGATTTCCGCCAGCGCCGCTGCTATTGATGCGTTCGTTGTGTTGCAGCGCGACCTGCGTCACCGGCCGGGGAAACCCGATATCTTTCAGCACATCGTAGCCCGCCTGGGCATGGCCCTGAATCAGCTTGAACTCGATCACATTCAATCGGCCGGGCTTGGAAAGTATTTCCGTCGGCACAATGATTTTTTCAACATCGCGCAGACCTGGCGCAGTGGTCAAATTGATACATAGCGGATAAAGTTCCTGCAGCCTGGACGCTACAAACGGATATCGTGGATGCGCAGGTTGCAGGCACCGCCGCCCCCCGCAGTTGCCATGATCCTGCCAGCAGCAGCGCCGTCATCAACATCAGCTATTGAAGCACCGGCTGTGGCGCCACCGCTGCCTGAACTCGCTGACAAACCAGAGCCGCTTGCCGATGCAATGGTGAGACAGCAGGAAATCGAGCAGCTGCTTAACAGCTGGACCACGGCCTGGCAGCAACAGGATCTTGATGCTTACTTCGCGGCCTATTCAGCCGCCTTTGAGCCCGCGAACGGTAAGGATCGCGGGCGATGGCAGCGGGACCGTACCCGCACCATCGGTAAGGCGCGCAATATCAGAATCCAATGGCACGATCTGAGCTGGACCTCTGCAGCGGACGCCGCAGCAACCGCCGAAATCTGGCTCGACTATCAAGCGGCCGGCTATGGCGACAGCACCCGCAAGCAGTTGCTTTTACTGCGTGAGGACGGCAGCCTGCGCATTGTCAGCGAGCAGAACCTCGAGATCGAACGGCGCTGAGGTGAACCGCTGACAGCGCTGCTTCCCATTCCTCATTGAATCTTCGGAGGTACGCATGTTTGTCCAG
>CAISOD010000267.1 GCA_903887045.1 uncultured Gammaproteobacteria bacterium
CCTTGCGCATTGGCAAACTGCAGCCGCACGCGTTCACCAGCTACGCTGCTGCGCACGATCATGCGCACGGTCTGGTTGTTCAACTCGGTGGGCACCGGCGGAATCGGCGATGGCGGCGGTGGCGGCGCATCTGCCTGCCGCTGCTCGCTCGCCGGTGGTGGCCGCACCCAGTCCAGCGGCGGATCTATCGCCAATACGGTGGCGGTGCCCCAGGTGGAGACCCAGTGTTCGTTTTGGTTTTGCGCCGTGGCTGGCAACGCCAGCAGGCTTGGTAACAAAAAGGACAACAACAGAATCAGTTTACGCATGGAACACCTTCACTAACGACCGAGCCATTGGTTGAAGAACCGGACGATGAAGTCGAAGCATTCCTGCGACTCCGGCACATCCGGGTTGTAGAAGAAGCCGTGGAACATGCCTTCCCACACATAGAGCTCGGCCGGCACTTGCTGCTTCGCCAGCGCGAGGTGGGTGTGCACCGCATTGCTGAGATCGTATAAGCGGCGAGCAGCACCGGCACACCGTCGGTGTCGAGCGTGAGTGTGTTCTGTGCATGCAGTGTCTGGCACAGCAGCAACAGCGTGCAGCACAGCAGTGTGCGCGATCGTGTCGACAAGCGTGGAGACTGGCAGGACATGCAATTTCCCCGGGGCGGCGGCTGGCGCTGCGGCCCGGCCTTCTTGTTTTGCCGGAAAACTACCCAGCTTTGCAAACGTTTGCAACTGGGCTAAATTCGACTGAACACGAGCAGGCGACCACGCCTGCCTGCAGCAGGGGATGCATCAACACCATGAACAATCACGCGCGTTCTACTTTCCTCACCTTCTCGTTGTTGGCTGTCTGCATTGGCGCCCACGCAGCGGAAGCCGACTCCCGCGCTGCCTGCGAATCGCTGACGGCGATGACGGCCACCGACTTCCGTATCGATGCCGCGCAATGGGTGGATGCCGGCAGTCTTGCACTGGGCCCGCCGGGCGCCACCACGCCAGTGCCGGCGCACTGTTTGTTCCGCGTAGTGCTGGAGCCGCGCGAATCCGGCATGGAAGAGATGAGTTACGGCACCGGCATTGAGCTGCGCTTGCCGCAGCAGTGGAATGGTCGCCTGCTGGTGCAAGGCGGTGGCGGACTCAACGGCGTGCTCAATGCAGCGATCGGTTCCGTCTCTGGCGCGCAATCGGCTTTGGCGCGTGGATTTGCTGTGGTATCCACTGACGGTGGCCATCGCGGCCGCAACAACATCGATGCGCGTTTCGGTGTGGATAAGCAAGCCAAGCTCGACTTCGGTTACCGGGCGATACAACGCGCCACGCAGGAAGCCAAGGCGCAGATTGATCGTTACTACGGCAAGCAGCCCGACTACTCTTACTTCATGGGCTGCTCCACCGGTGGCCGCGAAGCGATGATGGCGGCCGAACGCATGCCGCTGGAGTTCGATGGCATCGTTGCCGGCAATCCTTCGTGGAATCTGACGCGGGTGGCGATGACGCAGGTGTGGAGTCTGCAG
>CAISOD010000268.1 GCA_903887045.1 uncultured Gammaproteobacteria bacterium
CGTCGCGGACTTTGAGTGATACGAGGTCACATCCGCGAAGCTTGCTGTCGATACCAAGGTTGAAGAGGGCGAGCTCGCGAACCCGTCCTTCCATCTGAAGCCGTACGCGTAGGGCCCAGATGTCTTTCACCTTGAAGGGAGCTTTCTGCCCGACGATCTTGCCCTTGTTCCACGGTTCGTGATGAACCACATTGGTTGAGGTTTCCATGATGGTCTCCCATCGAGTTGAGGGGAGCAAAGCATGCGCTTTTGGGTTGTAACCGCCTTGCGCTATATCAAGTCAGAAGAGATCACTCCAGTTGAACTGATGACTGCAAACGAGTTGGGCAGTCAACCAGCGCATTCGGCCAGGAGCGGTCTGCCATCAATCCTTCAGCGCTGCCGGTCGGATGACCGCATCACTTTAAATGCTGCTGGATCGTCTACGGAAGCAAATCGGCCAAAACGGACGCTGGCGTCCGACGCTCACTGCGTCAGCTTTGCATTGGGTAACGGCCCCATGGCAGAAAGTTGAGCGGAATGGCTGCGTTCCAAAACAGTGAATTTACACATTCGACCCTGAGCAGACTTTAGCCTCCGCGTTAATTGAGCGGCAGGTTTCTGAGATATTCCGAAGTACAGGAGAATTGCGGCCGGACAGCCGTTCAGGTGTGGCCTTATCACGCTCCACTACTTTCCTGCAGCAGTTGCTGCATCCTCCACCCACGTGCCCAGATTGTCCCGCCCATTGTGCTTGTTCCAGAGATAGTGCTCATAACCCGGCACTCTCAAGCTGCAGCAGTCTGTAGTATCGCCCTGCAGGTCGGCGATCTTACTTATGTCGATAGTCAGAATGCCATTACCCCTGGCAATGCTCTGCGCGATCTCGTACTTGACCCATTTGCTCTTATCGGTATTCGCACCAACGAGGACCACAGTAACCGACGTACCCTCCAACTGCTTGTCAATCCAGGCCTTGATGGCCTTGTCGCCTTCGCGCTCCACCTTTTCAAAATCTGCCTTGTCGATGAAGCCAGATTTAGCAGCGCCGGAAATGACGTTACTGTTGCGGACATTCATTGCCCGCTGTACGTCAGCGTACTTGAAGCTGAAGAACACTTTCCTAGCCATATCGATCCTTAGACGATTCTCAAAAGTTGCAACGTAATTTTTTTGGCTTCGTTAAGGTCTGTCTTATCGTCGCCAAGCGCCTGGAGTAGCGGCAATATGTCATTGCCTCGTGGATGATCATTCACTTTGAAATTATGTAGAACCTCTTCCCAGAGCTTCAGGGAGATGGAGCCCGTAATACCTATGGGAATAATGAACACGCCATTTTCGCGCGCTATTTCAAATTCTTCCCGCATCCCATTTGACTCAACAACCTTTCCGTCGACGAGTTTGTTTCCAAACAAAAAAATTGCGATGCCGGCGTGTTCAAGCATGGTGCGACGATACTCGCGCCACAACTCTGCCAATGGCCGCTTCCCCGATTGGGTCTGGGGAAACGGTCTAAGTACAAGTTGCTCACCATCTAGGCGCCCCCCACTCATGATGGTTTGCTCTAGAACGCCGCTAATAACAGCGCTTCCGATCCCTAGCCCAAAACCCGAGATAACGCGAAACTTCTCCTTGTTAATTTCTCGACTCAGCTCATATACAAATCGCTCGGACTCCGCCTGCGTCCAAGGGCAGTATTCGTGCGCAGCACCGGAGATGAACACAGTACGTCGCTTGTGCCTGTACTCGACGGCTTTGAGGATTGCGGTGATTTCCTCAAATTCATCGACAAAAGTGGTTTTGATACCGACCCGCAGCAGCTCCCCGGCAAAGAGCTGCTCTTTTCGCTGGCGATATTCGAAATCTACTAGGGCTTCGTTGTCATACCGCTTCGCTTTGCGAAGTACACAGTAATGCTGCCGCTGGTCGCGCCCGTAGTGGATGCGGACACGGCTGAGGATGTATTCAAGATTGGGGTCGGTAAAGCTGAACCCGAGAAACAGAAACGTCTTGGACACTAGGTCACCGCTGAGTGCAGTGACGTAAGGTTGCATGTTGATGTGATACCGCTCGTAGTCGTCGCGGATCAGGACAGCATCTGCAGGATGTGTAGCGTCGCCGTGCATCTTATACACCACCGCGTCGCGATTAGACTTAGTGGTGGCGAGCTGCTTTACAGTGTACTTGACGTCGGCGATTTTGCCCGTGCTTTCGAGTGCTGCCTCGATGAGGTTGTCGTAGTTAGTTGTCCAGTACGTTCCAATAGGCAGTCGGGCCAGGATTCGATGGTTAACAGTCGGCGCAACATTTGTGGAAAACTCTGTCACCAAGAGCTGGTTGAGCTTCGCGCGATTGGCATGATGGATGTTGGTATGGTACTGAGCAAGGGTAACGAGATCCCATTCTTTCTCGACGTCCAATTCTAGGTCATCAGCGATGGGCTTGAGCAGCGTTTTCCAATCAACGAAACCGGCATCGCGTGAGAATCCGGCGCCAGCAAAAATGGCGAGATTCCCTTCCTCGACCTCTTTTGACAACAGCTCAACGAGCCGGAACTGATCCTTGTTCAGAGCACCCCCCTGTTTCAATGTGGCAATTCTAACAGCTCGCAGCAGAAAACTGACAGCCGGTTATTCAATCCGTAATACTTTCGGCAATACCTTGAAAGCGGGGTAACTGCTTTTCTTCGCTTGGAGGCGACAGTCCATTTCAATCAGTTTGCTGCCGTTTGAACTTCTCAACGCCGAAAGTCCGGTGAGGGTCGAAAGTACCCGTTCACACCAACTGAAAGTGGTCACTCATCTCGTAGTTGTGATCCTAAACTTTTCTATTGACAGCTACTCACCTGAAACCGGTCAGCGGACTAAACAAGGACAAGCGAGTGC
>CAISOD010000269.1 GCA_903887045.1 uncultured Gammaproteobacteria bacterium
GCCTGCGGCAGGCCGGACGCACCTTTACCTTGCTGCTGGCGGCTGCCGCCGCCGTGTCGTTGCTGGTGGGTGGCATCGGCGTGATGAACATCATGCTGGTATCGGTAGCAGCGCGTACGCGTGAAATCGGCTTGCGCATGGCACTGGGTGCCCGCATGAACGACGTCATGATCCAGTTCCTGGTAGAGGCCGTGGTATTGGCGGCGATCGGCGGTTTGTTGGGGTTGGTCTTTGGTGCAATCGGATTGTTCATTGCCGAATATGGCCTTGCCTGGGCCACCGCCATTTCACCGATGATGTTGTTGGCAGCCATCGCCATGGCCGTGAGTACCGGTGTGATCTTCGGTTACAGCCCTGCCCGCCGGGCTGCCAGTCTGGATCCGGTGGTTGCACTCAAATCCGAATAACCCGCAGTTGCTGTTGTTGCATTTCCCAGTCTGAAGGAGTGATCGATGTTTCCCATGTTGCCCGTCAACATCAAGCTCGCAGTGCGTTCTCTCAATCGCAACCGCATGCGCACCCTGCTGACCATGTTGGGGATCATCATCGGCGTGGCAGCCGTGCTCACCATGGTAGCGCTGGGCACTGGTGCACGTGCGTCGGTGGAAGGCGAAGTCAGCTCTGCCGGTACCAATATCATTTTCGTACGGTCCGGCAATTACACCCGCGGTGGTGATGCAGTTGGCATTGTGTCGGGCAAGGGCGCCGCCACCACACTCGTTGCCGGTGATGCCGACGCGATAGTCGCCGGCGTCAGCGGCATCAAGGCATTGAGCCCCGGTGTTTCCCTGCGCACCTTCATATCCAGCGGCGATGCCCGCTCCTTCAGCCGCGTGCAGGGTATTGCTGCAAATTTCGCCACCATCTACTCGTGGAACATGAATAGCGGCCGCATGCTTGATCCGGCAGCACCACAACCTGAAGCCATAGTCGGCAGCACACTGGCGGCAACCATGTTCGGCGCCGATGCAGACCCGGTTGGAAAAACCATCCAGGTGAGGGACGTGAGTTACACGATAGTCGGCGTTACCGATGGGCAGGCGGAAGATCACGCCGAGGTGTTGTTTGTGCCCTGGCAGGTTCTGCAGCAGAGCATGGGCCAGAGCCATCTTGAAACCCTCACCATCGCGGCCGACAAGGCCGGTGAGTCCTCGCGCATTGCAGCCGAGGTGAGCACGATTCTGCGCAAGCGCCATGGCATCGAAGGCACTCCGTCGGAAGGTTACCTTGCCGGCCAGGGCGGCATTGGTGGCACACCGGATGACTTCACCGTCGAAACCCAGGCAGCCCAGGCATTGACTCAGGGCCTGTATACACCGGCGGCGGCGTTTGCACTCGCCAACCTGCCCAAGCTCGATGAAGTCACGCTGGAAGAAATGTCCGACACGCTTGATCGTGCCAGCGACACCATGACGGCGCTCCTGGCCAGCATTGCCGGTGTTTCGCTGATTGTCGGCGGCATCGGCATCATGAACATCATGCTGGTATCGATCACCGAACGCACCCGCGAAATCGGATTGCGTATGGCGGCCGGCGCCCGCTCGGGTGATGTGGCGCTGCAATTCCTGATCGAAGCGGTGACCTTGAGCATGGTCGGTGGATTCATCGGGCTGGTACTCGGCCTGTTGTCGGCACAGCTGATTGGCTGGTCACTGGGGTGGCCGGCAACGGTTTCCATTGGTGCCATGCTGTTGGCAATCGGTATTGCCGCACTGGTGGGCCTGGTGTTCGGCAGTTATCCGGCACGGCGTGCGTCGCTGCTGGATCCGATTGAAGCGCTGCGTACCGAGTGATCCGCATGACCCGTTCTGACCCTCGGTTCCAATCCGGCAGGATCTCCGCTGCGTTGATTTCCCTCATTGGCGCTGCAGCGTTGCTGGCCGCAGCCGCTGTGCTGTGGTCGCGCA
>CAISOD010000270.1 GCA_903887045.1 uncultured Gammaproteobacteria bacterium
ACTTGTTTGCAATGACGGATTAGGGGAAAGGTACGGAATTGGGACAGCAGGAGGAAAAATGCAGGTCTCCGTTAGCCCGAGATTTTGAGTTTTTTCTGCTATTGTTGATACGCTGTGGCTGCGTACCTCGCCGTCTCGGGCTAACGAGTGCGCTCAAAGTTAGCGGCATTTCACAGGAGCGGATATAGCGCAATTTGTATGCCATCAGGAAGCGATCCCGCTGGAGACCGTAACGCTCTAAAGCAGCATGGCTTGGTTGAATGTTGGTAGCTCCCTATGGCAGAATCGCCGGCTGAATTTTGTTGCCTCAATCTATAACTGTCTGATTTCAAAGCGGTTTGCGTCCAGAGAGATTGGTTGACCGACGTCCGGTGCTGGCCAGGATTCCGCTCAGTCTCCAGCCTTGCTCGCATTCAAACTGACTGACCACAGTCTGGACTGTAAGCCCAAGAACCCGATTAACAACTGCCCGGCTTTGCGCCGGGCCATTACAAAGCAGGTTACTGACATGCAAGCATCCATCGAAACCATCTCGACCCTTGAGAGAAAGATGACCATCGCCGTACCGGCGGAGCGTGTGGAGACCCAGGTTGAGCAGCGTTTGAACGAGGCTGCACGGACGGTGCAACTCAAGGGCTTCCGCAAAGGCAAAGTGCCGGTAAAAGTCGTAAAAGAGCGCTATGGCGGCAGCGTGCGCCAGGAAGTGCTTGGTGAGGTAATGAGTCAGTCGTATTACGAAGCACTGGGGCAGCACAAGGTACGTCCTGCCAGCCAGCCGCGCATCGAAGCCAAAAAGGTCGAGGCCGGCAAGGACCTCGAATTTGTAGCCACTTTCGAAGTGTATCCAGAAGTGACGCTCGGTGATTTTTCCACCATTGCGGTTGAGCGCAAAGTGGCGGAAATCACCGATGCCGATATCGACAAGATGGTGGAGACCCTGCGTAAGCAGCGCCAAACCTGGCAGGAAGTGGATCGCGCCGCTGTGGATGGTGACCAAGTGGTAATTGACTTTACCGGCAAGTTGGATGGCCAGCAGTTTGAAGGCGGCAGCGCCACCGGTACCAAATTGGTACTCGGCTCCAACCGTATGATCGAAGGCTTTGAAGCGGGTCTGGTCGGTACCGCCAAAGACCATGAAAAGGTATTGGCGTTGAACTTCCCTGCCAACTATCAAAATCAGGAACTGGCAGGTAAGGCGGTGGAATTCACTGTACAGGTCAAGAATGTCAGTGCCCCGGTGCTGCCGGAGCTGACACCGGAATTTTTCGCATCATTCGATGTAAAGCAGGGCGGTGAACCGGAGTTTCGTACTGAAGTGAAGTCCAACATGGCGCGCGAAATGAAAAATGCCGTGCGCAACAGCGTCAAGAACCAGGTTGTAAGCGAGCTATTGAAGCTGCACGCTGTCGAACTACCTAAATCACTGGTCGCAAGCGAGATCAATGTGCTCCGCCAACAGACCGCACAACAGTACGGTGGTGGCCAGCGTATTGACGAAAGCATGCTGCCAGCTGAGCTTTTCCGGGAGCAGGCGCAGCGTCGTGTCAGCCTTGGCCTTATAATGAACGAGGTGATCCAGCATAACCAGTTGAAGGTTGATCCGGCTGCCGTGCGCAAGCTGGTGGAAGAGATGGCGGAGAGCTACGAACAACCACAGGAAGTGGTGAAGTGGTATTACAGCAACAAGGAGCAATTGGCACAGATCGAAGCCATGGCACTTGAAGAAGCGGTAATTGACCATATCCTCAGTAAAGCAAAAGTTATGGAAAACAACTGCTCGTATGAGGAAGCCCTCAAGCCTGTTGCTCAATAAGCCAAAGCTGCGGCCTGCATGGCCAAAGATGTATCGGCGGCCGATTACGGGGCAGGTTCCAAGGCTCCACTGACAGCACCGATCCCATTCAGCAAGAGACATCCAGATGACCAAGTACAACCGTGAACTTTTCGCGACTCCGGGCCTGACTTTGCAGGATATCCAGTCAGCCCTGGTGCCGATCGTGGTCGAACAGACTGCGCGGGGCGAGCGTTCCTACGACATTTACTCTCGCCTGTTGAAAGAAAGGGTGATTTTCCTGGTCGGCCAGGTGGAAGACTACATGGCCAATCTTGTGGTGGCGCAGCTATTGTTCCTTGAATCAGAAAACCCGGACAAAGACATCCATCTTTACATCAACTCGCCAGGCGGCGTGGTCACTGCGGGATTGTCGATCTACGACACGATGCAGTTCATCAAACCTGATGTCAGCACCATGTGTATTGGTCAGGCAGCCAGTATGGGGGCACTGCTGCTGGCAGGTGGTGCAAAAGGCAAGCGGTATGCACTGCCACATTCCCGCGTGATGATCCACCAGCCGAGTGGCGGTGCACAGGGTCAGGCATCCGACATCCATATCCAGGCACAGGAAATACTGGCGATGCGGGAGAAACTAAACCGCATAATGTCGAATCATACTGGCCAGTCGATGGAAGTGATCGCGCGAGACACTGACCGCGATAATTTCATGAGCGCCGATCTTGCACGTGAATACGGCATCATTGATCAAGTACTCGACCGCAGGATGCCGGTAGCGGCCGCCAAGTAGTAGTTCATTCCGCTAAACCAATGCACGCTCCCTGCCGTAAAGGCAGGGTCGCATTGTGCATTTTTCCTCCCCGGTGCAGGACTTGTAAAACACCAACAATGCCTGCATCTTACATTCACTAGCTCAGCAGTGGAGTGCCTATATGGCAGGTGACAAATCCAAAGACGATTCAGGCAAACTGCTTTACTGTTCGTTTTGCGGAAAGAGCCAGCATGAAGTCCGCAAACTGATTGCCGGTCCTTCTGTTTTTGTCTGCGATGAGTGCGTTGACCTCTGTAACGATATCATTCGTGAAGAGATACACGACAAGAGCAGCGACACCAAAAAGCGTGAACTGCCGACGCCTGCCGAAATCTGCACAATCCTGGATCAGTACGTCATTGATCAGGCAAAAGCCAAGAAGATCCTGTCGGTTGCTGTGTACAACCACTATAAGCGTCTCAACCACAAAGCCAAAAAGGGCGAAGACGTCGAAATAGGCAAGAGCAACATCCTGATCATCGGTCCGACCGGTACCGGTAAAACCCTGCTGGCCGAGACACTTGCACGGTTGCTCGACGTGCCTTTCACCATTGCCGATGCCACTACACTTACTGAGGCAGGCTACGTCGGCGAGGATGTAGAAAACATCATCCAGAAGCTGTTACAAAAATGCGACTATGATGTCGAGAAAGCGCAGGTAGGCATTGTTTACATCGACGAGATCGACAAGATTTCGCGCAAGTCTGACAACCCCTCCATCACCCGCGATGTATCGGGTGAAGGCGTACAGCAGGCATTGCTGAAATTGATCGAGGGCACCATTGCTTCAGTTCCTCCACAGGGCGGTCGCAAGCATCCGCAACAGGAATTCCTGCAGGTGGATACTTCCAACATCCTGTTCATCTGCGGTGGCGCATTCGCAGGACTCGATCGCATCATCCGCTCACGTTCAGAGAAAGGCGGCATCGGCTTTTCAGCGGAGGTCCGCAGTCAGGACAGCACGCTGAACACCGGGGAGATTCTCGGTCAGGTTGAGCCGGAAGACCTGGTCAAGTATGGGTTGATACCAGAGTTCGTCGGTCGTTTGCCCATGATCGCCACGCTCAATGAGCTGGACGTGGACGCACTGGTACGTATCCTTAAAGAACCAAAGAATGCCTTGGTAAAGCAATACGCCAAATTGTTCGAGATGGAAGGAGTAGAGTTGCAGTTCCGCAACGATGCACTGCGCGAAGTGGCAAGGCTGGCGAAAGAGCGCAAGACCGGTGCCCGTGGCCTGCGGTCCATAATGGAATCCGTGTTGCTGGAAACTATGTTCAAGATTCCTTCAGAGACCAATGTGAGCAATGTCATCATTGATGAATCTGTCATTCGTGGTGAATCCTCTCCTTTGCTCGTATATGCCAACAATGAAGCTCCGACTATGTTGCAGGCAAAAGAATTGCCGACAAAAGACAAACAGGCGGGCGGGTAGATGCCGCGACAGGGAAGTGATTAAAAACAGAAGCATGTAAAAGCGGGCGGGATTTTTCAACAATCACTTTGCAGTTTAGTCGTTGAGTGCCAACACGACTTGATAGAGAGAGCCATGGATAAATCGTTGTCGCCAAACCTGTACCCATTTCTGCCACTTCGCGGAGTCGTCGTTTACCCCCAGATTGTGCACCCGTTGTTCGTCGCGCGGGAAAAATCCATCAAAGCACTGAAAGCCGCGATGGCCACCGACAAGAAAGTCGTGTTGGCTGCGCAAAAGCAGCACAGCGAAGATGATCCACGCAAAGACGACGTCTTCATGATCGGCACTGTAGCTACCGTTTTGCAGCTGATGCATGTCAACGATGGCACCGTCAAGGTGCTGGTCGAGGGTATCGAGCGAGTCCACCTGCGCCATGTGCATTTTGACGAGGACTTCTTCCGTGCCGAAATCATGTCGATGAACAGCCACTCGGCTGAAGAGAAAGACATCGATATTCTTGTGCGTTCGCTGCTGTCGCAATTTGACCAGTATGTTCAGTTGAGCAAGAAGATTTCTCCCGAGGTGCTAACCTCGATCACCAGTATCGACGACCCGAGCCGGTTGGTGGATACCATTGCCACCCACATGTCTCTTCAGCTCCAGGAAAAGCAAAACATCCTCGAACTAGCCAATCTCAAGCCGCGCATCGAGCACCTGATGGCGCTGATCGAATCCGAAATCGATATCTTCCAGGTCGAGAAACGCATCCGTGGTCGCGTCAAGAAGCAGATGGAGAAGAGCCAGCGCGAGTACTATCTGAATGAACAGATGAAGGCCATTCAAAAGGAAATGGGTGAACTCGATGAAACCCCAAGCGAGGCTGATGAAATCAAGCGCAAGATCGAAGAAGCCGGCATGCCGGTGGAAGCGCGTGATAAAGCCAATGCTGAATTGAACAAGCTGAAAATGATGTCGCCGATGTCATCGGAAGCTTCGGTCGTGCGCACCTACCTCGACTGGATGACCAATGTGCCTTGGAAGAAACGCACGAAGATCCAGTCAGACCTTTCGAAGGCTGAGACAACGCTTGAAGCCGACCACTACGGCTTGAAGGATGTAAAAGACCGTATCATTGAGTACTTGGCCGTGCAGAAGCGTGTCAAGAAGCTTAAAGGACCGATCCTCTGCCTTGTTGGCCCTCCCGGGGTAGGCAAGACCTCGTTGGGTGAGTCGATTGCGCGTGCTACAGGGCGCAAGTTTGTACGCATGGCGCTTGGTGGCGTACGCGACGAAGCCGAAATTCGTGGCCATCGCCGTACCTACATTGGCTCCATGCCAGGCAAAGTGATCCAGCGAATGGCGAAAGTGGGAGTCAAGAACCCGCTCGTGCTGCTGGACGAGATCGACAAGATGGGTATGGATCATCGTGGCGATCCTGCCTCTGCGTTGTTGGAAGTGCTCGATCCTGAACAAAATCACAACTTCAACGACCACTACCTTGAGGTCGATTACGACCTCAGTGATGTGATGTTCATCTGCACTTCCAACTCGATGAACATTCCGGCTCCGTTGCTCGATCGCATGGAAGTCATTCGAATTCCCGGCTACACCGAGGACGAGAAGCTCAACATCGCGATGCGCTACCTGATTCCGAAACAGCGTGAGAGCAACGGTTTGAAGGCCAAAGAACTCGAGTTCACCGCTGAGGCACTGCTTGCTCTTATCCGCCACTACACCAGGGAAGCGGGTGTGCGTGGTCTTGAACGTGAGATTGCCAAAGTCTGCCGCAAGGTGGTCAAACAGCACAGTCTCAACAAATCCAGCTCAGCCATTGTGCTGACACCTGAATTGCTCGAAACCTATGCCGGCGTACACAAGTTTGACTACGGCAAAGCCGATGCTGACGATGTGATAGGTCAAGTCAACGGCCTTGCGTGGACCCAGGTTGGCGGTGAACTGCTGACAATTGAAGCAGTGGTGATCCCTGGCAAAGGAAAAGTCACGATGACCGGGTCGCTCGGCGACGTCATGCAGGAATCCATTCAGGCTGCGTTGACAGTAGTACGTAGCCGCGCAGCCAGCCTAGGCATTGAGGAGAACTTTCAGGAACACAAGGACCTGCATGTACACGTACCAGAGGGCGCAACCCCGAAAGATGGTCCCAGCGCTGGTATCGGCATGTGCACGGCAATGGTGTCAGTGTTGAGCGGGATTCCGGTACGCAGAGACGTAGCGATGACAGGTGAGATTACCTTGCGTGGTCAGGTGCTGCCGATTGGCGGCCTCAAGGAAAAACTGTTGGCGGCGCACCGTGGCAACATCAAGACCATTATCATTCCGATGGAGAACGAGCGTGATCTGAAGGAGATTCCTGACAACATCAAGGCCGATCTGAACATCAAGCCAGTGAAATGGATTGATGAGGTGTTGCAGATTGCGCTGCAGTACATGCCGACACCGATCGTCGAGAACAAAGAAGCACTGGTGAAAGCAAGTAGCAAGTCAGCCAACGGCAAGCCCAAGGAAAAAGGCAAGAAAACCATTAACACACATTGACCATTCGTACCTTGACACTGCTTTTTTGCCCCTGATATAAAGCCGGCTCTTCATGAACCGGCGGCATATTCACTTGAATGTTGCCCCGTTCGGGTGAACTTGCTTCAAGCGCCGCAGGCGTTTCCTGCACCGTCCGTATCAATGATCATAATTCAATGATCGAAGTTCCATAATCGAAGTTCCATAATCGAAGTTCAATGATCACGACGTATGGCCCATGGTTTCAGCTTTCGTTTGCTTGATGACCATACGTCCGATTTCCCCATCGACAACAACCACAAGCCGAGGATTCCGTGAATAAAGCCGAATTGATTGATGCAGTTGCCGCCAGTGCAGACCTGCCAAAAACATCCGCCACCCGCGCTGTAGAAGCGGTAGTCGATGCCATTACCG
>CAISOD010000271.1 GCA_903887045.1 uncultured Gammaproteobacteria bacterium
AGGCCGATTACCTGGTGATCAACGACGATTTCGCCACCGCTTTGGCCGATTTGCAGGCCATATTCCGCAGCAATCAGCTGAAAAAGGACGTGCAACAGGCTCGGAACGCGGGTTTGCTGGCCTCACTGCTGTCGTCTTAAGCCCTTTCTGGGCTACAATCGCGCCCCCTTTCCGGCCTGGCAGCGTTTCGCCCGCCGGCTCCGGGCTCCCGAACAACCCCTGCAGGAACGTCTTATGGCACGCGTAACCGTTGAAGATTGTCTGGAAAAGATTGATAACCGTTTTGACCTGGTCATGGTGGCTTCACGCCGCGCCCGCCAGTTGCAGACCGGTGGCAAAGACCCGCTGGTGCCAAACCAGAATGACAAACCCACCGTTATGGCCCTGCGTGAAATTGCTGCCGGCCTGATTGGCCGCTCGATCCTCGATGAAGTGGAAGTACGCAAGTCGAGCGACGAAGAGCTGAGCGAGCTGGTACAGGCTGATGCGCTGCGCAAATCCCGTCAGGACCTGTCGATCACCGAAGCCATGGATGCCGACCTGATCGAAGAAGATGAAGAAGCCGTCACCAAGATCAAGTCCGATGACGACGACGAAGAAACTGAAGTAGACGCGGCCAAGGACGACGAGCCCGCCGCCGACGAGGAATAACCGGCGGGTGGCCGGGCGGGGTCAACAGGAGTTCACATGGACACCATAGACTCGCTCGCCAGCAAACTCTCGACCTACCTCGAGCCTGCCCAGGTCAACCTGGTCAGGCGCGCCTACTACTACGCGGCGGAGGCCCACGACGGCCAGACCCGCCGCAGCGGCGAACCCTACGTTACCCATCCGCTTGCCGTAGCCGGCATCCTGCAGGAAATGCACATGGACCATCAGAGCCTGATGGCCGCCATGCTGCACGACACCATTGAAGACACCGGCCTCACGCGTGAGGCCATCGCCGGCCAGTTCGGCGAAGCCGTGGCCAACCTGGTGGATGGCGTCAGCAAACTCAACAAACTGAATTTCAGCACCCAGGCCGAAGTGCAGGCCGAGAACTTCCAGAAGATGGCGTTGGCGATGGCGAAAGACATTCGCGTCATCCTCGTCAAACTGGCCGACCGTCTGCACAACATGCGCACGCTGGAAGTGCTGAGTGCCGAGAAGCGCCGCCGCATCGCCAAGGAAACCATCGATATCTACGCCCCCATCGCCAACCGTCTTGGCATGAACAACATCCGTGTCGAGTTCGA
This sequence comes from uncultured Gammaproteobacteria bacterium, assembly GCA_903887045.1. Classification (GTDB taxonomy): domain Bacteria; phylum Pseudomonadota; class Gammaproteobacteria; order Pseudomonadales; family Pseudohongiellaceae; genus CAILUG01. Next base: position 1,236 of record CAISOD010000271.1, read on the forward strand.
GGAGCTGAGCTTTGGCATGTTGTATCCGATGCGGGCACCGCTGATCGAAGCGGCGGTGAAACGCGTCAGCGGCCACCGCAAGGAGCTGGTGACGCAGATCGAAGCGGCGCTGGTGGCCTGCCTCAAGCGCGAAGGCCTGCCCGGCCGGGTCATTGGCCGCGAGAAGCATCTGTACAGCATCTACCAGAAGATGAAACTGAAGAAGCGCTCGTTCAAAGACATCACCGATGTATTTGCCTTCCGTATCGTTACTGATCAGGTGGATACCTGTTATCGCGTGCTTGGTGCCGTGCACAATCTGTACAAGCCGGTGCCGGGCAAGTTCAAGGATCTGATCGCCATTCCGAAAGTGAACGGTTACCAGAGCCTGCATACCACGCTGTTCGGCATGCACGGCGTGCCGATCGAAATCCAGATTCGCACTGAAGAGATGGACGCAATGGCCGGCAATGGCATTGCGGCGCACTGGTTGTACAAGTCGTCCGACAACAAGCCGAACCAGAGCCACATCCGCGCGCGCCAGTGGGTGCTCGACTTGCTTGAAATGCAGAAGAACGCCGGCAACTCGCTGGAGTTTATCGAGCATGTGAAGACCGACCTGTTCCCCGACGAAATCTATGTGTTCTCGCCCAAGGGCAAGATCATGGAATTGCCCGCCGGTTCAACGCCGGTGGATTTTGCCTACGCAGTGCATACCGATGTGGGCAATGCCTGCGTGGCCTGCCGCATCAATCGCAAATTGGCGCCGCTGAGTGAGCCGCTGCAAAGCGGACAGACGGTGGAGATCATTGCGTCGGGCACGCATCCGAATCCGTCGTGGTTGAGTTTTGTGGTAACCGGCAAGGCACGCAGCAATATCCGCCACTTCCTCAAGAATCAGCGCCGCTCGGATGCGATCGCACTCGGCCGCCGCTTGTTGAACAAAACGCTGTCGAGCTATGGCTACCACCTGGCCAACATTCCAAAAGGGCGCGTCGGTGGCTTGCTGGAAGAAACCAATTTCGAAGTGCTGGATGATTTGCTGGAAGACATAGGGCTCGGCAATCGCATGGCGTTCATCGTGGCGCGACGCTTGATACCCACCGACAACGACGGCACTGCCGCAGCACAGGAAACCGGCGGCGACAGCTCACTGGCGATACGCGGCACCGAAGGCTTGCTGATGAGCTTCTCGAAATGCTGCCACCCGATTCCGGGCGATCCGATCGTGGGTTATGTCAGCGCCGGCCGCGGCATGATCGTGCATACCGAAAACTGCAAGAACGTGGCAGAAGTGCGGCACGATCCGAAGAAGTTCGTACCGCTGCGATGGGACCCGGTCGTGCAGGGCGAGTTCACCGTGGAGCTACGGGTGGAAGTGGAGCACCAGCGCGGCATCATCGCCACGCTGGCAAACACCATCACCAGTACCGAAGCCAATATCGAAAAAATGACGACGTCGGATCGCGATGCGCAGTTCAGCATCGTCAATCTCACTCTGCTGGTACGCAATCGCATCCATTTGGCGCGGGTGATGAAGCGGGTGCGCGTGATCAAATCGGTAACCAGGGTTACCCGCGTCAAAAACTGACGCCTTCGCGGGGATGACGGTTGGATCAGGACGCTGCGACCCGACGGGCTTCAACCGCCTCTGCGCCATTGTGCTGCAGCAGGAACTGCTCCATGTCTGCTGCCGGCATCACCGCCCCAATCAGATAGCCCTGCACTACCTGGCATTGCAGGTTCTTCAGATAGTTGAGCTGGTAATCTTCTTCGACTCCTTCCGCCACCATTTCCAGGTTGAGGCCGCGCGCCATGTGGGCGATGGCTTCAATGATGAAGCGCTCGGAAGCCACTTCCAGATCCTGGATGAAGCTGCGATCAATCTTCAGCCGATGAATCGGCAGCTTCTGTAGCCGGAGTGCGTCAGCTGGCGCAGTGCCTGTAGTTTTAGTTGCTGCAGCCAGTGTTCCCCGCTGAGGCTGTCGCGTTGCAGTTGTTCAAGGCCGGCGGTAACACCAAAGGCCTGGCAACGTTGTTTAAGCGCCACCTGGGCTTCTTCGATCGCTGCAGAACGTGCCATTTTTGAGAACTATTCTTGGTTTTTGGCTGATTCCGGCCCCAACCGTGCTGGATGTACTCACTTGCAGCGGGGCGGTTATGATTGCCGCGACCCTGCCAACATTTCTCCCTACTCTCCAGGTATTACGCGCAGGGACTGACAAAAGTCCGCAACCGGAGCACTCCTATGATCCTCTCCCGACCTTTGGCGGCGCTGGCATTCAGCTGCCTGGCAGCCCTGCCCGCAGCGCTGCTGGCGCAAAGCTCACCGGCCTTCACCCCCGAACAATTGCGGGCCGATCCGGTGGATGCCTGGGTGACCAATGGCGGCAACAGCTTCAACCAGCGTTTCTCGCCGCTGGACCAGATCAACCGCAGCAATGTGGCCAACCTGAAAGCCGAGTGGCGGGTGCACATGAACGGCTCCGGCAGCGGCCCCAATCACAGCGGCCAGAGCCAGCCGCTGTTCTACGACGGCACGCTGTATGTCTCCACCGGTGAGAACGACATATTCGCCATCGATATAGAGACCGGCACCTACAAGTGGAGCTATGAGGCCAACCTCGACCCCGCCCGCGTGCAGGTGTGCTGCGGCTGGGTGAACCGCGGGTTGGCGATGGGCGATGGCCAGATCTACATGGGCCAGCTCGACTCGCAATTGGTGGCAATCGATCAGGCTACCGGCAAGGTCAATTGGATTATCCAGGCGGAAGATCCCCTGCTCGGCTACAGCATTACGGCGGCGCCGCTGTACTACAACGGCCTTGTCATCATGGGCTTTGCCGGCGGTGAACGCGCCGTGCGCGGCCGCATCAAGGGTTATGACGCCAGGACAGGCGAATTGAAATGGACCTTCTACACCATTCCGGGTCCGGGTGAGTTCGGCCACGACACCTGGCCGCAGGACAACAACGCCTGGGAAGTGGGCGGCGCGCCGATCTGGCAAACGCCGGCGGTGGATCCCGACACGGGCCTCATCTACTTCACCACCGGCAATGCCGGCCCCGACCTCAATGGCAGCAACCGCGCCGGCGACAACCTGTTCACTGTCTCCGTGCTGGCGCTCGACGCAATGACTGGTGAGTACAAATGGCACTTCCAGCAGGTGCATCACGACATCTGGGACTACGACAGCCCGAACCCGGTGATCCTGTTCGACGCCGACATCAACGGTGTGCCGCGCAAAGGCCTGGCCGAAGTATCGAAGTCGGGCTTCCTCTACATTCTCGATCGCGTCACCGGGGCGCCGCTGCACGGCATTCCCGAAGTGGCCGTGCCGCAAGAGCCCCGCAACGCAACCGCCGCCACGCAGCCTTGGCCGAGCGGCGATCCGGTGGTGCCGAACGAAATGGACTCGGCGCCAGAAGGCTACACACTGATCAACAAGGGCCGCACCTTCACGCCCTTCGCCACCGAAGCTGTGCTGTACAAGCCGTTCTCCGGCGTGAACTGGCCGCCAAGCGCGTACGATCCTGACTCGCAGCTGATGTACATCTGCGCCAACGACCGCATCGGCGCCGCCCAGCGCGAAGCCGAGAACACGCCGCCTTCGCACGACAAGAGCTGGCTCGGCGGCACGCTGACACCACCCAACATGCCAACGCGCGGCCTGTTGGTGGCGATGGATCTGACCACGCATAAAGTGAACTGGGCGCAGCAATGGAACTACTCGTGCTCGGCCGGCAATCTGGTGACTGCGGGTGGCTTGCTGGTGCACGGCCGCAACGATGGCCGCGTGGTGGCGCTCGACAAAGCCAACGGCATGAAACTGTGGGAGTTCCAGACCGATGCCGGCGTTAACGGCTCGGCGACCTCCTTCATGCACAAGGGCAACCAGTACATCGCGATTATTTCCGCCGGCTCCATTTATGCCACTGGCGCCCACGGCGACAGCGTGTGGTTGTTCTCGCTGAACGGCACGATTGACCCACTGCCAGCGGCGGCCGCACCAACTGCTGCTACTGGCGCCGCTGCTCCAGCCACCGCAGCTGCCGGCGCCGCGCCAGTGCTTCCGCTCACCGGCTACACCGCCAACCTCGCCAGCGGCCGCCAGATCTACGCCACCGTATGCACCACCTGTCACGGTGAAAACGGCGAAGGCGGCCATCAGGGCGGCGCGCCTCTTAAGGGCAAAGAACTCAGTCTCAGCCATATCATGACGATGGCGTCCAACGGCAAGAACACGATGCCAGGCTTTGCGGCCGCGTTCAGCAAGCAACAGCTGCAAGACGTAGCAACCTACATCATCGACGACCTCCTGAAACCGTAACAACCAAAGGGGTCGGAGATGTTTGCTCAGAAAACGATCAAACATCTCCGACCCCTTTGCTCGCGTTGCTAGAATGCGGCGATGCCCTCCCCACCTGCCAGCCTGGAACAACTGCCGCTTACGCAACTGAAAGGCGTGGGGCCGGCGCTGCTGGAAAAGCTCAATGCGCTTGGCATCCACACCGTACTGGATCTGTTGTTCCACCTGCCGCTGCGTTACCAGGATCGCACGCGGCTGACGCCCATCGCCGCGCTGCGGCAAGGCATGGACGTCGTCATCGAGGGCATTATTGCCGCCAGCGGCGTGGTGTTCGGCAAGCGACGCTCGCTGCTGGTGAAGGTGCAGGACGGCTCCGGCGTTACCACGCTGCGCTTCTTCCATTTCAGCAACACGCAGAAAAATGCGCTGGTGATCGGTGAGCGTATCCGCTGCTATGGCGAGGCGCGCTGGGGCAAGGGCGGCATTGAACTGACACATCCCGAATACCAGATCCTGCAATCTGCTGTGCCGGCGCCGATGGAAGATCATCTGACGCCGGTGTACCCCGCGACTGAAGGCTTGCAGCAAACACGGCTGCGCAAGCTGCTGGAGCAAGTGCTGCAGCAACTCGAAAAGTCGAACGCGCTACCGGATTATCTGCCCGCCTTACTGCAAAAACAGGAACGCTTCATTCCGCTGCTGGATGCCTTGCGCTTGCTGCACCAACCCCCGCCCGACATCAGTCTGCGCCATCTCGAAAACGGCCAGCATCCGGCGCAGGTGCGGCTGGTATTCGAAGAAATGCTGGCCGGCTATCTGAGCCTGCGACGTCTGCGTGACGAAGCGCAATCGCAGGCAGCGCCGGTGCTGCGGGGCAACAACCCCTTGCAGCAACGTTTGCTGCAAGCACTGCCATTCAAACTGACCAATGCCCAGCAACGTGTCAGCCGTGAAATTGCGCACGACCTCGCCAAGGGCATGCCGATGCTGCGGCTGTTGCAGGGTGATGTTGGCTCCGGCAAAACCCTGGTGGCCGTGCTCGCTTGTTTGCAGGCAGTCGAGAACGGCTATCAAGCAGCACTGATGGCGCCGACCGAAATCCTTGCCGAGCAGCATTTCCTCAATCTTGATCAGTGGCTGACGCCGCTTGGCATCGAGATCGATTTTCTCAGCGGCAAGGTGAAGGGCAAGAAGCGCCAGCAGGTATTGCAGGATCTGCAGAGCGGACACACAAGATTGATGGTGGGCACACACGCACTGTTCCAGGACGAAGTGCAGTTCCACAAGCTCGGTATCGTGGTGATCGACGAGCAACACCGCTTCGGTGTGCATCAGCGGCTGACGCTGCGCGAAAAAGGCTACAGCGCCGGCATCTGGCCGCACCAGCTGATCATGACGGCCACGCCCATCCCGCGCACGCTGACAATGAGCGCCTATGCCGATCTCGATTGCTCGATCATCGACGAGCTGCCACCCGGCCGCACGCCGGTGAACACCGTGTTGATTTCAGCGCAACGCCGTGGCGATGTGGTGGCACGCATCAGCGCTGCGTGCAGCGAAGGCCGCCAGGTGTATTGGGTTTGCACCATCATCGAAGAATCGGAAACGCTGGAATGCCAGGCGGCGGAAGCAACCTTCGCCGAGCTGCAACTGGCGCTGCCCGCTGTGCATGTCGGCCTGATCCACGGCCGCATGAAGCCGAAAGAAAAAGCCGAAATCATGGCGGCGTTCAAAGCCGGCGCCTTGCAACTGCTGGTGGCCACTACCGTGATTGAAGTGGGTGTCGACGTGCCCAACGCCAGCCTGATGGTGATCGAGAATCCCGAGCGGCTGGGGCTGTCGCAGTTGCATCAACTGCGCGGCCGCGTTGGTCGTGGTTCGCAGGAAAGTCATTGCCTGCTGCTGTACTCGCTGCCGCTGTCGGACGCCGGCAAGCTGCGGCTCGGCATCATGCGTGAAAGCAACGACGGCTTTTACATCGCCGAGCAGGACCTGCAGATCCGCGGACCCGGCGAAATTCTCGGCACCCGCCAGACCGGCCTGATGAATTTCCGCATTGCCGACCTCACGCGTGACAGCTACCTGCAACCGAAGGTGAAACTGTGGGCGGAGAAGATTCGTGCGCAGCAACCGGAACTGGTGGAGCCACTGATCAAACGCTGGCTGGCGAATGCCGAGCAATACGGCAATGTGTGAGTGTTGTCAGCGATAGAACAGCGGCGGCACTTGTTCGAAGATTGCCGGCGGAATGGTGGACGTACTGCGCCGCTGAGACCGGTGCCGCAACAAATCAAGAGATGCTTTACCCCCGGCCATTGCTGGTTCAGCGCTGCAAACAT
>CAISOD010000272.1 GCA_903887045.1 uncultured Gammaproteobacteria bacterium
AGGTTGAACAGTACCGCAGCGGCCAGGAGAAAGTGTTCACCTTCTTCGTCGGCCAGGTGATGAAGGAATCCAAAGGCAAGGCCAACCCGACCCAGGTCAATGACATCCTGCTGCAAAAATTGAAAGGCTGAAGAGTTCCCCCGCATGAAGACTGAAAAGAAAGTCGGCGCCGCCCGCACCCAGCATGCTGTTACCGACGAATGGTTCACGGATGAACGTGTCAAAAGCTTCCTCGACATGCAGCCCGTGGATGGTGAAAACAGTGACTACCACGTGCTGCTGAAAGCATACCGTGGCATGGTGCCGGAAGCGTTCGCGCGCTTCGTCGAGTTCTTTGTCGCAGCAGGCCGCGACCTCAATGCGCCCGGTCCCGGCAACAAGAGCATCCTCAAGTTGGTGTCAGAACACCGTCAAGGTGCCGAGTATGCCCAGATACTAAAGGACGCTGGCGCGCAGTAACGGAGTTCGATGCTTATCCTCGCTGCCAACACCATCCTCTACTGTCGTCACTGGGAACAGACGCAACATTTCTATCGTGATGTGCTTCAACTCGACATCAGTTTCCAGAAGGATGATTGGTTCATTGAGTTCAATGTGAACGGTGCGGCGCACCTTAGCATTGCCGATGCGGCGCGCTGCACAATATCAGCCGGAGATGGCGTGGGGATTACACTGTCGTTTTTCGTGCAGGACCTGCGTGACGCGCATGCGGCATTTACACAGCACTGCGTTGCAACCACTGAAATCAAATCCCAGGGTTGGCGTGCACCCTACTTCTACGTGCACGATCCCGAAGGCACGCGAATCGAATTCTGGACCCGCGGCCTGCAATAGCGCTTGGAAATACTCTCAGGGCCGGCGCGGACCACGACTGCGATTACCGTCACGGCCGCCGCGGCCACCACTGCCTCCGCTACTGCCTCCACTGCGCCCCCCACTACGACGATCATCGCCCGGTTCCGGCTTGAAGTGGGACGGCTGGGTGAACGGCGGTGGTGGTTTCAACAGATCAGCATCCGGGTAGACACAAGGCAGCGGCATGCCGATCTTGGCTTCGATGCCGGGCACCAGGAAGGAATCGTCTTCGCAGGCAAAGCTGATCGAAGTACCAACTGCGCTGGCACGGCCGGTGCGGCCGATGCGATGCACATAATCTTCCGGCTCTTCCGGCAACGTGAAATTCACCACGTGGCTGATGTCATCGATGTGCAATCCGCGGCCAGCAACATCGGTAGCGACCAAGACCTGGATTTCGGCAGTACGGAACTCTTCCAGCGTACGCACCCGTTTCGGCTGCGACACTTCTCCCGACAGCAATCCCACCTTGGTGCCGTTGCGATGCAGGTTGTCGGCCAGTTTGCGGGCCTGGTCACGCCGATTGGTGAACACAATCACGCGCTCGCCTTCGTCGGTCTGAATGAGGTTATAAAGCAGCGGGTACTTCTGGTCGGCGGTAACGAGATATACCACCTGCTTGACGTTGTCCGTGGTCTGCCGCACCGATGCCACTTCGACCTTGATCGGGTCCAATGCCCACCTGTCGGCCAGCGTAAGGATATAGTCGGTGAAGGTGGCACTGAACAACATGGTCTGGCGGCATTCCTTGCGCGGCGTCTGCGCAATGATCTGGCGCACCTGCGGAATGAACCCCATGTCGAGCATGCGGTCAGCTTCGTCCAGCACCAGCATTTCGACCATGCCAAGCCAGATGGCCTTCTGGCCGATAAAGTCGATCAAACGACCGGGCGTTGCTACGACTATATCGACGACGCCGCGCTCAAGATCCTGCAGCTGTTTCTGATAATCCATGCCACCGACCAGCGTGATGATTTTCAGCCCGGTGTATTTGCACAGCAACTTGGCGTCCTTGGCGATCTGCATCACCAGTTCGCGCGTTGGCGCAATGATCAGCGCACGCGGCTCGCCGACATAACGCTCTTCGTCGAGCGGGTTATTGAGGAGGTCGGTGATTATGGCAGTGAGGAAGGCGGCAGTCTTGCCGGTCCCGGTCTGGGCCTTGCCGGTGATGTCGTGCCCTTGCAGAGTGATCGGAATGCTCTGTGCCTGAATGGGAGTGCAATACTCGAAACCAAGGTCGTCGAAAGCCCGGAGCAAGGATTCCGGCAGCTTGAAATCACGGAAGCGCACATTGCTCATGGCATTGGGCGGCGCCGCAGTGCCAACAGAAGTGCCTACAGGAGTGTCGACAGGAGCGCTGACAGAAATGTCGACAGTAGCGCCATCATGAATGGCAACAGGGGCGGGGGCAGTATCGGGGACAGGATCGATGGATTGTGTTGCAGGGTTTTCAGTTTGCTCGGTTGGTTCCATGCCAGATTCTCAGCGACGACAGCGGTAAATGTTGTAACTCTGTTCACCATTGCGCACCGGACCGGTGGCAACAATGGCATCGCCGCGGTCGGCGGCCCGATTGCGTGCCAGCGTACGCAGCTCTTCGGCCACTCGGGCCGGCTGGCGGTTGACCACCACTTTGCTGATGACAGTCACGGTGGTGCTGCCATTAGGCGTGCAGTTGGTGACTTCAGCAGCTTGCAGGATGGCGACGTTTTCACCCTCGGGAGTCAGTTTCACCCAAGAAACGGTGCAAGCCGTAACTGTCAGTGAAAGCACGAGGAGACTGATGATGCGCATTGGGCTTCCGCTCTCTTGACTACGGTTACTTGCGATTGAATTTGACGTTGACTTCGATGTCGATGGTATCAGCTGCCATGTTGCGGTACTCACCAAGCCCGAAATCGACCCGGTTGAAACTGCCGGTACCGAGAATGCCAACGCTACTGCCGCCCAGTTCGCCATCAGTACCACCGAAAAACTGCACATGCAGCGTCCACGGCTGGGTCTTGCCCATGAAGTTCAGGTTGCCTTTGAAATCCACCTCGTTGTCACCGGTAACGACAGTTTCCGTGCTGACGAAAGTGGCTTCCGGAAACAGACTGGCGTTGAACCACGAGCTGCTGTTGACCAGGGTTTCAACCACATCGGAATCCGCCATGTTGAGGCTGCCCATCTGTACGCTGGCGGTAAGCGTTGAATTGGCAAGATTGTCGACATCCAAGTGCAGAGTACCTGCGTAATCATCGAAACGCCCGGTCATGTGCAGGGTTTGCTGGAACATGACGCTGAAGAAAACGGTACCGTACTGGCGGCTGAGGGTGTAGTCGCCTCCGGCTTCGGCGGCCATGCCGGAACTGGAAAAGCCGGCAAACCCCATGAGAATTGTGCACGCCAGCAACGCGCGAACTGCCTGGCTGGCTCTGGACTTCATCACTGCATACCTATTCGTTCGTAGATGTTCGTAGATGTTCGTAGCCGTTGGTAAAACAAGGGATCGGAAAACAGGCCGCATTCTTTCAGCCCGGCCGCCTAGGGTCAATGACGACAGACCGGACAGTCAGGATTTTTGCGCAGACGCAATTCGCGCCATTCGAGACGGGCCGCATCCAGCAGCAGCAGACGACCGCTCAGCGAGGTGCCAAATCCGATGAGCAACTTCAGGCATTCAAGCGCTTGCAAGCTGCCGACAATCCCCACCAGCGGGGCCAGTACCCCGTTATGGGCGCAACTCTGGTCTGCTTCGGTGCCTTCCTCATACAGGCAGCGATAGCAGGGTGAGTCCGGCTGGCGCGGGTCGAATACCGAAATTTGTGCCTCCAGCCTTATCGCCGCTGCCGATACCAGCGGTACCCGCGCTGCCACACAGGCCGCATTCAGGGCGAAACGGATGGCAAAATTGTCAGTGCAATCAAGCACTGCGTCATGGCGCTTTACCAGGTCAGCCAACAGCTCACCCTCCAGTCTGGCCGCGACAGTTTCGATTGTGATGGTGGGGTTCAGCGCCAGAAGGGTGTCGCGGGCAGAATCCACCTTGAAACGACCGACACTGGCCGTAGTGTGGGCAATCTGCCGCTGTAGGTTCGTCAGATCGACAGTGTCATGGTCAACCAGGGTCAAATGACCCACACCCGCTGCCACCAGGTACATCGCGGCCGGACAGCCGAGTCCGCCCAGCCCCAGCACCAGCACGCGCGCTGCCAGCAGCTTTTCCTGCCCCGCCACATCGACACCCGGCAGCATCAGTTGCCGGCTGTAGCGCAATAACTGTTCGTCGTTCATCAGGGCTGCTCCGTCCAACGGCCCAGTGTAACCCGGTCACGGTTGCCGCCGTCCTGACGGGTGGCGATGTCGGCATAGCCGAATGACTGCAACAGGCCACGTACGGCCTCACCCTGTTGCCAGCCGTGTTCCAACAGCAACCAACCATTGCTTTGCAGTCTTGAGGACGCCTGTGCGGCGATGTTACGCAGGTCGGCCAAGCCTCTGTCGCCTGCTATCAAGGCGCACTGCGGCTCAAAAGCCAGTGCCGGCAAGTGTGGGTCGTCATCGGCGATATAAGGCGGATTGCTGACGATCAGGGAGTAATACGCAGATGGCAAGGGTTCGCACCACGAACCCTGCAGGAATTGCACGTTGGTGAAGCCGAGTCGCGTTGCATTAGCCCGCGCTACCTCCAGTGCTGCCTCACTCAGATCAGTGGCGTGCAATTGCCAGTCAGAGCTCTCGCTCGCCAGTGCCAGTGCGATGGCACCGGAACCAGTACCGAGATCCGCCACTGGCCCGGGCAATGTCTTGCCGACTTCCAGCGCGAGTTCCACCAGCAGTTCGGTTTCGGGGCGCGGGATCAGCACAGCCGGCGTTACTTCCAGTGTCATGGTCCAGAATGCACGCTTGCCGGTGAGGTAGGCTACGGGTTCGCCTTTCTCTGCCCGACTTACAAGCGCTTCCAATGCATTGATCTGCGCAGTATCCAGCTCATGCGCAGGCCAGGTGTAGAGCCAGGTGCGGGTTTTACCCAGAACATGGGCGAGCAACAGTTGGGCATCGAGGGCGGCCGTATCGCTCTGTCCGAGCCGAGCGGTGGCGTCCGCCAATGCCGTCCGCAGGTTCGGCATTATTTCGCCAGTTCGGCCAGCTGGTCGGCTTGGTGTTCGGCGAGCAGCGGCTGGATCAGATCGTCCATGTTGCCATTCATGATGTCGGCGAGTTTGTACAAGGTCAGCCTGATGCGGTGGTCAGTGACCCGGCTGTCGGGATAGTTATAGGTGCGGATTTTTTCGGAGCGGTCCCCGGAACCTACCAGATCGCGGCGGGTATCGGTAATTTCCTTTGCCCGCTCGGCATCGGCAGCAGCCTGCAACTTGGCGTGCAACAGCGACATTGCCCGTGCGCGGTTCTTGTGCTGCGAACGTTCATCCTGACATTCCACCACAATGCCGGTCGGTAAATGCGTGATGCGGATCGCCGAATCGGTCTTGTTGACGTGCTGGCCACCAGCGCCACTCGCACGATAAGTATCAATGCGCAGCTCGCTCTTGTTCAATTCGATCTCCGCCTGCTCTGCCAGTTCAGCCATCACCGCCACCGTGCAGGCTGACGTATGTACACGACCCTGCGCTTCTGTTTCCGGCACGCGCTGTACCCTGTGGGCGCCGCTTTCAAACTTCAGCTGGCCGTACACATTGTCGCCCTCGACGCGTGTGATAACTTCCTTGTAACCGCCGTGCTCACCACGACGTTCACTGAGGATTTCCAGCTTCCAGCGTTTCGATTCAGCGTAGCGCGAATACATGCGAAAGAGGTCGCCCGAGAAGATCGCCGCTTCGTCGCC
>CAISOD010000273.1 GCA_903887045.1 uncultured Gammaproteobacteria bacterium
AGCCGGTCACGCCAGCCGCCGTACCACGACAGCGAAGTAGCGGCCACCGGCAGTGGATCGGCATCGCTGTGATAGGGCACGAATGCACCCTGCTGGTACAGCGACAGCGCACCGGTGTCGGGATGCTGCAACGCCACTTGCACCCAGCCGTTGCGCACCATGGTATCGATGGCAGCGTTCTGCGCCATGATCGCCAGCATGGCGGCCTCAATGGTTTCGATCACAAACAGCAGTCGCACCGGCTCATGGATCTCTACCATCTGCCACGGCAAGCCGGTACGCAGATCGCTCATGGCGCCATCCATCACGCCGAGCAGGCCGGTGATGTTGTGCGGCAGCTTGGAGCCGCTGCCCCACCCTGGTGAATCCACGTGCGAGAAGTAGTATTCGAGGTTGATGCCGGAACACACCGGCACCGCAGCGCCAAGAATGCGGGCGAGGATGGGCGTGGCAGCTTCATCCTGCGTCGGATCGTACGACACCAGGAATGAGCGGCGATCAAGAAACAGTCCGCGCGTGCGTTCACGGCGGCCGACAATACAGATGGCATTGGTGGCATGGCCCCATTCCGGCCGCACCTGCGACATGTCTTCGGCGCGGCCTTCCATATGGTGCTTGGCTCCGAGTTTGCTGAGGCTCAGCGGTGCCGAGCCGAAGCGGCGCGCACGTTCATGCGCATTGCGCTGCGCGGCTTCCAGCATGGCTGCGGTGACCGCACGGAACTCGTCCCGATGCGACTGTGGCACCCGGTCGGTATCGAAAAAGCTGATGTTGTCGTTGGCGGTGTTGTGCAGGCAGCCAACAAAGTGGGTATCGTCCGGAACGCTGATGTTGCGGGTTGCCAGACCGCTGCGCACACGAGTGTCGTTGAGTATCTGCGCCACCGCTCGCGCGTTGGGCCCACCGACACCACCACCGCAGGCGCCACAGTCGTGGGCGGATTCATGCGGGTTGTTCATGCTGGTGGAGCCATGGCCGTTGATCAGTACCAGCCGGGCAAAATTGGTGATGAGGCCGAGATCGCGCAGGATGCGTTCGGCGATATTGAGCATTTCGTCGAGCGTGAAGCCATGGTCGGCGTCGTTGGCAGCCGCAGTGGTACCGGCGGCGCGTTCGAGTTTCAGTCGGGTTTTCGGCGGTGGTGCGATGAAGCCGGCGAGGAAACTGCGTGTCATCGCAGTGAGGCGTGGATACAGCACCTGCAGCACCAGCGGCACCGTTGTCAGCAAGCCGACAGTGGCGGAGAGAAAGGCACCACTGAGAATACGACGGCTGCCACCATGGTAGCTGCGCAGCGTCATGCCGAGTTTGCGGCGCAGGCCTTTGCGGCGACGTTCTTCTTCCGCCAGCTCGCTGTCGACCACTTCCGACACCCAGTGTTGCGGGCGCACCACTACCGGACACAGCGGTACAAAGTCGGCAGCAGAGGCACCACGGTAATACATCACCACGCCAAAGAAGCCGGCGGCGCCGTAGGTCTCCGAACGAGGTGCCACTTCTTCCACATGGCGGCGTATCGATTCTTCTCGCTCATCAATGCAGAACACCGCCTGGAACTGCGGCCGCTGTTGCGGTTTGACACTGCGGCCCATGCGTGAGGCCAGCGCATCCAGCGTTTGCGCGCGGAAGCGGTGTTCATAGGCAAGATGGAAGATACGGCGGCGCTGGATATGGTTGAAGCTGTCGATTTCATCCAACAGACTGCGCCAATCACCGGCAGTGAGCGTAGCCAGTTGTTCCGGCAGCCAGCCGAGAATCTGCGCCAGCTGGAACAGGTTGAAGGCATGCTGGCGGACAGTGGCAAGCTTCGGCGGCGGTGCGGCCGGTTTCAGCACGCCATGCAGGTCGGCCAGGCTGGCGCGATAGTCGAGTGCGCTGCGAGCTACTGCAGTGATCACCTGTTCTTCCAGCAGCAGACGTACGGCAAGGTAGTCCGTCAAGCTGCCTGGCGCCGGAGCATGATGCACGCGGTCAGGCCGTTGATCGACATGCCACAGCATGCCGGCCCAGCCGCGCAGCGCCAGCAGCGTGGCAGCAAGGAAGTCGTCGGTCTCGGCAACATCGACGCCGAGCGTGGTGAGCGACAGTTGTATTGATTCCAGTGCTGACAGTTTGCTGCGACTGTCGAGCAGTACTTCAAAGCCCTGCAGCCACCACGCCGCGCTGCGCTCGCCGTTGGCATGCAGTGCCAGAAAGGCGCGATAGAAGCCCTGGTCTTCCTGCGGCAGGTTGCAGTGCGCGACTCCCTGGTCGAGCCAGGCAGCGCAATACGGGATCAGCACACTGTTGAGCATTTGATCGGTGTCGGCACCGGTGGCCTGCAACAATCCGTCACGCAGCCGCAGCAGTGGTGTTGGCGCCGGCGGGGCCTTGTTGGCATTGCGCAGGGCTTCGCCAGAACTGCAGCGCTGGCACACTTCCCACAACGCATGCAGCGTGAAGGCTTCCCACTGGCTTTCGGACCAGTGTTCAACCCGACTGCTGTCGAAGCCGGCCATTACCGCGCTGAGCCAGGGCTTGCTTTCCAGACCAAGGTTCATGCCGCGCAGCCGACGCATTACCAGTTGGCGGGTTTCGGTAATCAGCCGGCGTTTCTGCAGGTCGGCCACATCGGTCCGCATGCGCTGCAGGCCGGCGCTTTCTGCCATGAACCAGTCGAGTTCGTTGTTGCCACCCTGCAACAGTGGATGCAGCAGCAGCGCTTCGCGCACAGCCTGCCGGGATGAGAGTCCGGCCATCAGTTCGCTTGCGCTGTCGCCAAGATCGGTAGCCAGCACCTGCTGCAGTTCATTGATGCGGATACGGCCACGCGCCAATTCTTCGCGAAAACGTTCTTCCGGCAGATAGGGTTCGCAGCCAAAGACTTTGGCGCCGTGCTGCACGGCATCGTCGAACTGCTGGTGCTCGAAGGCATGCAGGGTATTGTGGTGGATGAAGACGTTGATAGGCCCCTGCGCCGGCAACAGATGCGTGGCATGCAGGATGCGCTGCTGCAGTGCTTCCTGCCCAGTGGTCAGCGAGGCGTTGCGTGCGGTGTGGTGGGTAGTCATCGGCTTGCCTCGCGTTGCGTACCTGATCAAAGGGCGATGCGCTTCAACTTCTTGCCGCTGCGTGGTGTGCCTTCCAACGCCGGGCGATACCACTCCTCGTGGGTTTCATCGATGTCGACTTTGCCACCGGCACGCTCATGGTTCTGGCGCCAGCCATGCAGCGCTTCGAAAGCGGCGTGGTCGATGAAATCCACTGCAAGGTCAATGTAGACGGTCGATGCGGCCGGCAGTTTGCTGAGTTCGGTCATCAGTTTGGGCACCGACGCAAATGTCAGGCTGCCTTCCACCACTACATGCCAGTTGCCATCACGCTCTTCGCGGCGTACTTCGGTCAGCGACAGCCGACGCAACACAAAGAAGATCGACAGCGCCAGCCCGAGGCCAACCCCGGCCAACAGATTGATGCCGACAACACCGAGCACGGTGGCGAAGTAGATGAAGGCTTCGTTGTGCTTCTTGAGTTCCTGGATGTGATGCATGTTCACCAGATTGATGCCGGTGTACACCAGCAGACCGGCGAGTACTGCCAGCGGTATCGATTCAATCACGTTGGCGAGGAACAACACGCACAACAGAATCCAGATGCCATGGAAGATGGCTGCCCAGCGAGTGGCAGCATTGGCAGCGATATTTGCCGACGAACGCACGATGACGCCGGTGATCGGCAGGCCACCAAGCAGACCGGACACGAAGTTGCCGGCACCCTGCGCCGACAGTTCCTTGTCGAGATTGGAGCGTACACCGGTGTGCAGTTTGTCGGTGGCCACCGCGCACAGCAATGACTCAACGCTGGCGATCAGCGCCACCGTGACAACGGCAATCAGGAAAGGCGTCCAGTCGGTGGGCATGGTGGGCGCAGTAAAGGTAAAGGTGTCCGGCAGGTCGACACGGGCCACGGGAGAATCCAGCACGATGGACACTACGGTGGCAGAGGCTACGGCCACCAAGGCACCGGGAATGGCTTTCAGCGTGCCATTTTTCATGCGCTTCCAGATGAAAAGCAGGGCAATGGTCATCAAACCGAGCAAGGTGGCACTCAGATTGATTTCACCGAGGCGGGCCGGCAGCGCCAGCAGGTTGGCGATCGGAGAACTGGCCGGTGAACCGCCCAGCACCACATGCAACTGGGCAATGGCAATGGTGATGCCGATGCCGGCCAGCATGCCGTGCACCACTGACGGCGCAATCATCAGGGCGCCGCGGGCAACCTTGAAGTAACCCAGCACGAACTGCAGCACCCCGGCGCAAGCGGTGATCAGACACATGGTTTCCCAGCCGAACTGCTGGACGAATCCGGCAACCACCACAGTCAAGCCGGCCGCAGGACCCGACACCTGCAACGGTGAACCTGCCAACAGGCCAGTGACAATGCCGCCGGCGATAGCGCCGATCAGGCCGGCGATAATCGGCGCGTCAGAGGCCAGTGCGATTCCCAGCGACAGCGGCACTGCCACCAGGAAAACGACGAGGGAAGCGGGTAGATCGCGGCGCAGGTTGGGGGTGTACACTGGATAGAGTTCCTTTGTTGCGGATGAATGAAGGTGCGTAACCAAAACCTTGCGTAAACAGGGCTTGGTAACAGGGCTGGCTGGTCGGTAGGCTGTTGGGGGCGGGGGTAATTATTTTGTTACGGAAAAATTACGCATACCTTACCGGATAAGCCCCGGCGCCGGCAAGCAGGTTACCAAGCCTCAACCATGGCTTGCTGCGGCAAAATTGCCTGCGGCAGAGGTTTGTACAAACATCAAGGAATCCGGTTGAAATCTGATCTTTGAATCCCATGACTGAGTAGAGATTCCAGTAAGCTGCGTCGGTAACGTCCGCAACAAAGGCATAATAAAAACATGGGTTTACATCACGATCACTATCCAGACCCACGCCAGTTCAGTCGCCTGTTACGGGCGGTACTGGGCCCTGAAGTTTCCTTCTACCGCATCATTCTGGTTTACAGCGCCGCCATCTGGTGCTGACGGAGGCGGGCCGCATAACGTTGACCCACGCCGACACCATCTTTGCTACTGGCGAGGATCTGATCAGCACCCTCAGGCAACGGGTGAATACCCGTCAGCAGACCTTGAGGGTGGGTTCAATGGCGACTCTCTCCCGTAACTTCCAGCTGGGCTTCCTGCAGCCGGTGCTGGGCAGGCCGGATGTTGACCTGGTTCTCCGCTCAGGCCCGTTGCGGGATTTGCTGGCGAGCCTCGAAGACCATCAACTGGATGTGGTGCTCACCAACGTGGTGCCCATGCGGGACTCCCACGTCCCGTGGATTTCGCATGCCTTGGCTGAACAGCCGGTTACGCTGGTAGGAAAACAGGAAAGGGTAGGCAAGGGAGCGTCACTGCAGGACCTGTTGGCCCACCAGCCCCTGATCCTGCCGACCATAGAGAGCAGCATCCGCACCGGTGTGGATGCGCTGCTGGACAGAATGGGAATCAAGCCCCGCATCGCAGCGGAAGTTGATGACATGGCCATGCTGCGCTTGTTGGCCCGCGAAAATCTTGGACTGGCGGTGGTGCCGCCAATCGTGGTGAAGGACGAAATCGATAGCGGCTTGTTGGTCGAGGCCGTGCAATTTCCGCGACTGACCGAGAGCTTCCATGCGATCACGCTGGTACGCCGGTTTCCCAACCCCTTGTTGCAGCAACTACTGGGTGAAGTGACGAAAACTCAATGAGGGGCCCGGTTCCAGCGTTTGCCAGGGCAAATGCCATTGATAACAGGGCTCACGCACCGCCGGCTTGTGGCCGCCACTGCGGCTTCGCCAACAGATACTGCCCGGTGTGGATCACGCGTTCCAGGAAGCCGCCTTCGCAAAAGCAAAGGTAGTAGCGCCACATGCGGATAAACACTTCATCGCAGCCCAACTGGCGCACCTCGGCGAGCCTGTCGAGGAAGCGTTCACGCCAGGCCCGCAGCGTTAGTGCGTAGTCGAGTGTGATGTCCTTCATGTCGATCAGCTGCATGTCGGTATTGAGTTCCACCTGACGGGTGATTTCGCTGTTGCAGGGCAACTGGCCGCCGGGAAAGATGTAGCGCTTGATGAAGTCAGCGCTGGTCAGTGACTGCTGATAGCGCTGGTCGGAAATGGTGATTGCCTGCAGCATCATCAGACCCTGCGGTTTCAGCAGGTCGGAACAGCGGCGGAAATAAACCGGATAGTAATCGGCACCAACGGCTTCAATCATTTCTATCGACACCAGTTTGTCGTACTGCCCGGTCAATTCACGATAATCCTGTTCCAGTACGGTGATGCGATCGCTCAATCCTTCCCGTGCAATCCATTCGCGTGCGTAGGTGGCCTGTTCATGCGACAGCGTAGTAGTGACCACGCGACAGCCGTAATTGCGGGCGGCGTGGATGGCAAGACCACCCCAACCGGTGCCGATTTCGAGCAGCTGATCGGTGGCTTTCAGTTCAAGTTGCTGGCAGATGCGTTCGAACTTCGCCAGCGAAGCCTCGCGCAGGGATGTCTGTGGCGTGGCAAAGATGCCGGCCGAGTAGGCCATGGTGTTGTCGAGAAACAAGCCGAAGAAATCGTTGCTGAGATCGTAATGCGCGGCGATGTTGCGAAGCGAGCCGGCGCGGCTGTTGCGGTGCAAGGCATGCCACAGACGCAGCAACTGCCGCTTCAACAGCGAGCCCTGCATCTGCCCGATTACCGCCATATTGCCGGCAAACAGGCGCACGACCTGCAGCAGATCCGGCGTGTCCCACAAGCCATGCATCCAGGTTTCCCCGGCACCGACTTCACCATTGCGCAGCAGGCCGACATAGGCCGCCGGGCTGCGTATCTGGATAGTTGCCTTGATGGCGGCGCTGTGGCGGTCTTCCCCGAAATGCAGCACCTGTCCTGCTTCTTCCACCATGAGGCTGCCGTGCTGCAAACGCGCAAACAGCGCATGCATGGCACTGCGGGCCCAGCGTTCAGCCAGCGAACTGCCGTTGGTTAAACTGCTGGGCGATTCAAGGTTGGTGATCTTCACGAAGGGCTCCTGTCTTCAAGTCGGGGTGGAAGCGGTGGTGCTTGGTTTCTTGTGCAAGTGGCGTGGATGCGAATGCAGCGCGACGCGTTTGAGCCACAGTTTAAGGGCTTGCCAGTAGATGCCAATGCCGACTTCCACTGTCATCAGCGGATGTCGCCACAGCAGTCGCTGCATGGCGCGGGCATCCAGCGGTTGCCGCTGCAATTGCAGCGCGGCATGAAACACCTGGGTATCGTCTTTGGTCAAGCTCATGTGCAAGCCAAGTTGTTGTGCGGGCGGCGTGCTGCGCCAGTGATAACAGAGATCCATCGGCATGAAGGGCGACACGTGCATGGCTTTGTTGAAAGAGGTCTTGACGCAGCCGTTGTCGTCGACCGGCAGCACATAGCTATGGCGTTCGCGCCAGGGTGTATTGGTGACTTCTGCCAACACCGCCCGCAGCTTCTCCTGCGCATCGAAACAGTAGTAGCAGGTAATCGGATTGATGATGAATCCACAGTGGCGCAGGTTGGTCAACATGCGGACCGGACCGTCGAGCTGCAATCCGCTTTCCCGCGCTACCGTGGCGAGCACGGCCTGTTTCAGCGCCAGTGCAGGCTCGTTGTGGTAATCGCCGCGGAAGAACGCCACCAGGTTGCGGCGCTCCAGTGACCACCAGCGGCTCTGGGCAAACACAGCCGGCAATTCATCCAGGTCGAGATAGACCATCGCCACTTTATAGTGGAAGCGGTGAGGTCGTGCGCCAAGCCGGGCATGGGTCACCTGGCCTTCATACAGCGCGCTGTGGCGGGGAGCGATTGCTGTCATATCGCGGTAGCCAATGCTGACGCGTCAAGCTGCAGCTGCAGTGCGTCGGTCACGCGGCGTGCGCTCCAGACGCCATCTTCATGGAAGCCGTTGCGCCACCACGCTCCGCAGTACCAGGTGTCGAGCTGTCCATTGATATCGCTCCAGCGCTGCTGGGCCTTGATTCCGTCCAGCGTGAACAGCGGGTGCTCGTAGTGGCAGGTAGCATGTATACATTCTTCGCGGATCAACGCCGTCTGGTTCAGCGTGACACACCAGGTCTGGCGGCTTTCGAGGCCCTGCAGGATATTCATGTTGTAGGTCAGTCCCGGCTTGTCGGTCCCTGTGCGACCCAGGCTGACATTCCAGCTCGACCAGGTACGGCGATTGCGCGGCAGCATGCTGGTGTCGGTGTGCAGCACCACTTCATTGCGCGTGTAGGGAATGGCATCCAGCACTTCCACTTCGGCCGGGGTCGGATCGGCCAACAGCTTCAAGGCCTGATCGCTGTGGCAGGCAAATATCACCTGGTCGAAAAATTCCTGGCCGCTCCGCAGGGTCAAACAAACTTTCTTCACGCCGTGGTGCAACACCTGGCGCTGAACCTGCAGCACCGGCGTCGACAAATGGATGTTGTGACGAAAGTTGTCAGTAAGTGGCGCGATGTACTGGCGCGAACCACCGAGGACGGTACGCCACTGGGGACGGTTGCTGATTTGCAGCAAGCCATGGTTGCGGAAGAAGCGCACGAAGAAGCCGAACGGAAACTGTTCGAGGGTATCGTGGTTGGATGACCAGATCGCTGCGCCCATCGGTATCAGGTAGTAATCACGGAATTCCGGCGAGTAGTGAAACTCCCGCAGGTAATGTCCAAGAGTCTCGTTTGCCAACGCGGGATCACGCAACAGATCGGATTCGGCCTCGCGATTGAAGCGCAGGATGTCGCGCAGCAGCCGCCAAAAGCGCGGCGAGACCAGATTACGGCGCTGCGCAAACAGCGAATTCAAATCAGAGCCGGCATATTCAAGCCCGCTTAGTGCATCACTGACGCTGAAACTCATATCGGTAGGCCGGTTGGCAACCTTGAGTGAGTCCATCAACTCGATGAAGAGCGGGTAGGTGTGATCGTTGTACACGATGAAGCCGGTATCGACCGCCAGCTGTTTGCCGTTGTCATTCACATCCAGTGTGGCGGTGTGGCCGCCAAGGCGGGCCGAGGCTTCGTACAGGTGCACTTCGTGCTGCTGTGCTGCCAGCGTGTGGGCGGCGCTCATGCCTGCGATGCCGCTGCCGATAACAGCGATCTTCATTGCTTGCCTCCTTGTGAAGGCGGGGGCGGAGTTCTGCTCAGACGCGGCGCCAGTTGCCGATACCAGAGCCCTGACAGCAGTGCGGCCAGCCGCAAAATCAAGGACAGTTGCCATGGAAAACGGATGAGCAAGCGCGAGGACCACAGTCGGTCGTAGAGATAGCCAGCTGCGCGGTCAGTACTCCACAGGAACGGCATCGCGAAGTCATTGCGCGCGGTCAAGCGGGTGGCAACAAAGCCGGGTTGTACCACGGTGATGTCGAGTTTGCGGCCCATGTCGCAGCGCAGCGCATCAAAGAAGTAGTGCATGGCTGCCTTGCTCGCGCCATAGGCTTCAGCGCGTGGCAGCCCGACCACGCTGCTGAGGCTGCCGATGCCGATCAGTTTGGGCTTGTCGGCGCCATTACGCTGGCCGGCCGCGAGCAACAGCGGCATGGCTGCCTGGCAAGCCAGCACCACCCCATGGAAATTCACGTCCATAACGCGGCGGAAACTGGCGATGTCGAACTGCGGCGCATCGACATATTCACAGATGCCGGCAGCCAGCACTACGCCGTCCAGTACGTTGGGAGGAGAAGGCAAGCTCTGCCATAACGAGGCCATGGCCCTTTCATCACTGACATCAGCAGGCAGCGGCGTTATGCAGTGCGGATAAAGTGCGGCCAGCGAGTCGAGATCGGCACGGGTACGAGCGGTGGCGTAAACCTTGTGGCCGTCGGCTGCCAGCCGCAACGCCAGTTCCCGGCCGATG
>CAISOD010000274.1 GCA_903887045.1 uncultured Gammaproteobacteria bacterium
CGCCGCGCGGGCGGGACGGACCGATCAACTGATCGCCCGGGCGGCCGACGCCGACTGACACCGTCCGTCGCCAGCTGACTGCATCGACCTGCGCCGACCCGTGCCGACGGACGCCACCTGACAGCGACTCACCCGGAGGGCACGAAGAACAGCCGCCGACAGCAACTGCTGTCGACGCATCGACCTGCCGACCATGGGAGCCAAAACACGCACACTTGTACACACTGGTTCGCCCCACCTCGGTCGAGGCGATTTCTCGCGACCCTGACGACAATCACGTACTTGCTTGCGCGTTGACGGCGGGGGCTCGACTTATCGTCACTCGTGATGACGACCTTCTGACTCTCGGTACATTCAAAGGCATTTTGATAAAGCCTGCTCGCGAAGCTCTCTCTGTGATTCCTGAACACCCAGTTTGATCTTAAGGCTCCACCAGCAGATTTCTAACGACTAGAACCTGCACCCCACTTCCAGCGCCAGTTGGCGACCGCGTTCGACGAAGCCGAAGAAGGTATTGGTCCCGAAGGTGCTGGATGACAGTGGCACGTTGCCGGCGTAGCTCAGCACTTTCTCATTGGTGAGGTTCTTGCCGACAAAGGCCGCCGGTAATTGCGCTGCGGGCCGGAGAAAACCCCGGTGAGTTCGGTCTGGTTCGATTCGAACTCACGCAGCGCATAGACGTTCACCTCCTTGTTGTCGGTCGGGCGCGCAGTGACTCCATGCGTTTCTGCGCCGTAACTGTGATTTCTTCCAGCGGTCCTTGGTCGGCAGCATTGCTTGCATGGGCGAACACCACTGCAGCAATGGCGACAGCCAGGCGGGATGGCATGCGGACGTTTTGGATAGACATGGTTTTGGCTTCGTGTCCTGCGTGAAATGTCGCAAGCGATATACGGTTATTGCTCGTAAACCCAGGTGAGCAGCGCATCCATCAACTCCACGCCCGGGCCACGATCAGCCAAGGGGTGATTGAGCATGCCTACCACTGTGTATTGCTTGCCGGACTTTGCGGTGACATAACCGGCGACTGCCGATACCGCGTCCAGTGAACCGGTCTTTATGTGCATGGCACCGCGCATACGCTCGCTGCGCAGTCGATTGCGCATGGTGCCGTCAATACCGTTGATGGGCAGCGAGGCGACAAATTCCGCCATGTACTGGCTCTGGTAGCCGTGCTGCAGTACCCGACCCATCAGCGCTGCGCTGATGCGACTGTCCCGCGAGAGGCCGGAGCCGTTGGCCACTTCGAGGCCGCTGTTGTCGAGGCCAAGCATCATCAAGTACTCGGCCACGACATCGCGACCGCTGTCCACCGTGGCCGGCACATCGAAGCGCTCGGCGCCGAGTGTCAGCAGCGTCTGCCGTGTCATCAGGTTGTTGCTGAACTTGTTGATGGAACGAATCACTTCCGCCAGCGGCGGTGATGACCACTGCACCACCGGCTCTACAGCCGCCGGTACTGTGCCCTGCCGCAGTTGTCCGCTGAACTCGCCACCAAGTTCGTGCCAAAGCCGCGTGAACAAACCGAAGAAGAACCGTTCCGGCGTCATCACAGCCCGCACCAGCGCGAATTCGCGGCACTGCGATGGAAAGGCACCACTGAACACCACCGCATCCGGATTGGCGGCGTCATCGTCGAAACGAATACCACGCTGGTAGCCGTCGCAGGGGGCATTTTTCAGCGTGAGGTTGTTGGTGATCTGCAGGTTGCCGAGTGCCGGGTCAGCGCTGACCTCAACGTGCTTGCCGTCGGCAGCCGGACGAAAATAGAAGGTCACTGCCTGGAAATTGCTCATCAGCGCATTCGGCAGCACGTTGTAGGCGCGGTCCTCCTGGTTGTCGATCAGCTGATCCTCGGTGACACCGGCATCGAAGTAGCTGGTGTCGAGCACCAGATCGCCGCTGATGCGGGTTATACCCTGCCGTTGCAGAGCCTTCAGCATGTTGCGCACCTGGTCTTCCAGCAGGTAGGGATCGCCGCCACCGCGTACCAGCAGGTCACCGGCCAGCGTGCCGTCGTGCACGGGGCCAAGCGCGTACAGGTCGGTATGCCAGTTGAAGGCGGGGCCAAGTTGTTCGAGTGCTGCCAGTGTAGTCAGCAGCTTCATGGTGGAGGCAGGATTCAGCGGCGTTGCCGAGTTGATGTCGAGCACCGTAGCGCCACTTTGGGCTTCCTGTACAAGGAAGCCGTAGCTGTCAGCCGGCAGCTTGTGGCCGCTGACCACCACCTGCAAACGAGAGGGCAAGCCAGGGGCCGCCTCCTGGGCCAGCGCTGCCGGCAGCAAGCCAATGCCCGGGCCCGTAAACAGCGCGGCGGCAATGGCGCCGGACATCACAATTTTTGTAAAGATATGCATAAGGCTAGCCTAATCAACGCGCGCCATCAGAGTCCACAAGAGTCCGCCAGCACGTAGCCGTTTGGATCAAACGCCAGCACTGTTTGCCTCAGCGGAAATCCCGCAGTATTTCGCGCGCGGCGTTGTGCCCCGGTACGCCGGTGACACCGCCGCCCGGATGGGCGCCAGAGCCGCACAGGTAAAGCCCCGGCACGGGCAAGCGGTAGTTGGCGCTGCCCAGCACCGGCCGCGCTGCGAACAACTGCCCAAGCCTGAGCTGGCCATGGAAGATGTCGCCGTCCACCAGTCCAAAGCGCTGTTCGAGATCCCACGGTGATAACACCTGCATGCCCAGGATTGAGGCGCGGAAGTTGGGGGCGTGGCGGGTCACCGTGTCGATGATGACATCGGCAAATTGCTGTTTTTCTTCAGGATTATGCCAGCTGCGTGGTAGCGGCAGCCGCGGCTGCACATGCTGTACGAACAGGCTGGCCACATGCTGGCCCGGCGGCGCCAGTGTGTTGTCGAGCGTAGACGGGATCAGGATTTCGACCACCGGCTCACGCGACCACCCCTCCAGCATCGCCGTGTGGTAAGCGCGTTCGAGATAATCCATGCTGGAACCAATAACGATGCCGGCACCGTGGTGCGGTTGCTGCTGTGAGCCAGGCCGGCAACTGAAATCAGGCAATTCGCTCAGAGCCACATTCATGCGAAAGGTGCCGGAACCACTGGCGATAGCGGCGAAGCGCTCGCGCAGCTCTGGCGCCACGATGGCCTCCGATAAAAAGGCACGGAACAGCAGCTTGGGCGGGATGTTGGCTGCCACTGCCCTGGCGCGCACCACATCGCCGTTCAGCAAGGTGAGGCCGGTGACCTTGCTGCCATCGTCGTTCACCCTCGCTACCTGCGCGCCAGTGCGGATCTCGGCGCCGGCGGCCTGTGCTGCCTTGGCCATTGCCTGCGTAATGGCGCCCATTCCCCCCACTGCATGCCCCCACACGCCGCTTTTACCGTTCACTTCGCCGAAGCAGTGGTGCAACAACACATAGGCGGTGCCCGGTGTTGAGGGTGAGGCCAGCGTGCCGACAATACCGTCGAAGGCAAAAGCCGCCTTGACCAGCGGGTTTTCGAACCAGCGATCCAGCAGCTCGCCGGCACTTTGGGTGAACAACTCCGTAAGCACCTGCAAATCGGCCACAGGCAGGCTGTGCAGTTGGCGGCCAAACTGCAGCGCTTTCCACCAGTCACCCCAGCCGCCACCGGCATTGGGCGGTGTTTGCAGCACCAGGTCGCGCAATACCGCAGCCGCCC
>CAISOD010000275.1 GCA_903887045.1 uncultured Gammaproteobacteria bacterium
AGTGCGCTCGACTTTTGGACATCGTCCCGCCAACGTGAGCACCGCTGCGTTCAGCAATAATCACCTGGCCAACGAGCTTGCCGTCCGCTCAACCTATACGTTGTTCAGTGCTATTTACAGGAGTCAACAGGAAGTAAGCGCCGCCGAGATGTATGGACAGATGGGGTGGGACGAAGTGCAAATGCGCGTGCGTCGCTCAATGCAGCAACAGCCAGGGAAATTCACTGATTCAAGCTTGCTGACAATGCATGAACAATCCAGTGCGATCACCAACAAACCACACAATCTGGTGGTGCTGGTGCTGGAAAGCCTGGGCGCAGATTTTGTCGGCAGCTTGGGCGGCCTGCCGCTCACGCCCAACCTGGATAAGCTGGCAGCGGAAGGGTTATGGTTTACGGAACTGTACGCCACCGGCACGCGCACCGTGCGCGGATTGGAAGCAATTGCGACCGGCTTTCCGCCCACTGCCGCACCAAGCGTTCTGAAACTGCCTGCGTCCCAACACAACTTTTATACGCTCGGGCAATTACTGAAGGGACAGGGTTATGCCACCGAGTTCATTTATGGCGGCGTGGGCAACTTTGACAACATGCGCAGGTTCTTTTTGGAGAATGGCTTTGATCGCGTGATCGAACAAAAAGATTTCGCAGCGCCCACCTACCTCGGCACCTGGGGTGTGTCCGACGAAGACCTGGTGAGCAAGGCGCACGAGACTTTCCTTGCGCACGGCGATCAGCCCTTCTTTGCACTGATGCTGTCAACCAGCAATCATGTGCCATTCGAGTTTCCCGAAGGCCGCATAGAGCTACACGAACAACCCGCTGCAACTCGCAACAACGCAGTCAAGTATACGGATTACGCCATCGGCAAGTTATTCGAACTGGCACGCAGTTCGCCCTATTGGGAGAACACAATTTTTCTGGTGGTTGCCGATCACGATGCACGCGTCTTTGGCAGCGACCTGGTGCCAGTGGAACACTTTCATATTCCCGGCGTCATAGTGGGCCCAGGTGTGCCGCGCAAACACTATACCCAAGTGGCAAGCCAACTTGATCTGGGCCCTACACTACTCGGCCTGCTGGGAGTCGACACAACACATCCAATGATTGGACGCGATTTACTGACAACGACCGATGCGCCTGGTCGCGCCATCATGCAGTTTGGTGATGCCAACGGGTATCGTGTTGGCAATAGTGTGGCTATTCATCTGCCGCACTTGCCCGCACAAACATTTCTCTATCGCGATAAGCGGCTAACACCTGTCGAGCACGACGTGGAGCTTGAACGCGATGGGCTGGCACATTTGTTGTGGGCTGATCGATCCTATCGCGAGCTGCTGTACCGGCTGCCCTCTGCGCGGGAATCCAAGTCAGCTGTCAGAGTCACATCTCCTTGAGTGATCCATTGGGTTTCAAAGTGAAATTGGTTGGTGTGGTGTTGATGCTGTTGTGCTGGCCCGCGTTGGCCCAGCCGGTTACAGCGCCGGAGGCTTTCTTCAATCTGCCGTTCGCACAAGGCGGAGAGCGCGAGCTCTTGCTGAATGTCTACCTGCCGGAACCGGGTGAAGTGCCGCCACCTCTGTTGGTCTGGTTGCACGGTGGCGATTGGCGCGGCGGCACCAACCAATCTGCTTACTCTGCTTGAGCAAACCACGCGGGGACACTACGACCACCAACGCGAAGCACTTGCCACTTTGTTCGGGCGCGATGTGGTGGATCCGGATGCGGAACTCGCGGAACAGCTGCGTCTTGCAAGCCCGGTGACGCACGTTGGCAAGCTGAGCCCACCGGTAATACTGATTCACGGCTTGCAGGATCTGCAGGTACCCGCGAGCCAGCCGTTGGAGCTGCAACAAGCCTATGCTCAAGCAGGTTTGCTACTGGAGGCGCACTGGTTGCCGGAAGCGGACCATTTCAGCGGCGAATTTTTTTCACCGCAGTACAGCCGCATGATTCACGAGTTTCTGTAGCGTGTGTTCGTGAAACAGGTGACAGAGCCGTGTAAACCGCCGGGGCAATACATTGATGTCTTGTTAGTTTTCCTCTGCGCCGTTGCCCCAGACTTGCTCGCCGGTTGCCTCAATGGTGACGATTGAGGCATTGCCGGTCGTAGTGCCATTGCGGGCGCCATAGCCTTTGACGTACAGCACATCTCCGGACTTTATCTTGTCCCGCGTCCACCCCTGACGCATAAGGGCGTTGATTCCAAGCAGCTCAATCGCCCAGTTCTCAAGTTTGCCATCATCGGTTTCCACATCCAGATAAATCCAGGCATGCGGGTTTGTCCATTCCACCCGCGCGACCTTGCCGGTAAATTCAATCGGACGATTGATATCAAACTCAGCCGTAAAAGAATGATGCGCCAGAGCCAGTACTGGCGCGATCAGAAGCGCCAACGACGTGTATACAACATGCGCAAGCCGCATTTCCTGAATCCTCTGTTCAATAATTGCTGATGGCACTAGACTAAATTGCAGAACCTATGCGTTACAACCACAAAATAGGCGTGATCTCCCAGTCCAGTCAGCTTAACGGAATCCGAACCATGAAATGGCGATTCACCAGTCTTTTTCTATTGGCGGCCTGTCAGGTTGCATCAGCCCAGTGGCTCGATCTACCGACACCAGGTGTTCCGCGCACTGCTGATGGTTCAGTAGACATGACGGCACCGGCACCCCGCACCCGCGATGGCCTGCCTGACCTCGGCGGCCTGTGGGTGGCAACACGCGTTACCGGCGACTTGCCAGACTCTGACAAGTACCTGCCGTGGGTGCGTGAGGCCATGAAGGCGCATACCAGTAATTTCTTTTCGGATCAGCCGCGCTACAACTGTTTACCCAGTGGACCAAGTTATTTGACAGCTGGCAGCACGTCGACCGGCTTTCGCCGGATTATCCAGAGCCCGGACATGATCGGAATTCTGCATGAGGATCAGGCGTTTCGTACGATCTACATGGATGGTCGCGCACTTGAGAACAACCCCTTACCTACCTGGATGGGCTATTCAGTTGCGCGTTGGGACAACGACACCCTGGTGGTAGACAGTAACGGTTACAACGACAAAACCTGGTTGGACCGCCGCGGCATCATGCACACAGAAGCCTTGCAGATTACCGAGCGTTACACTCGCCGTGATTTCGGCCACATGACACTGGATGTTACCTATACCGATCCCGGCGCCTTTACCGCGCCGCTTGAGGTCAAAATCGAAGTAGTCAATCAGGCTGACGACGAACTGCTGGAATACGTCTGCAATGAAACATCCCGTGTCGGCGCGCAGTGGGAGGGAGACATCGAGGAGGCGAAACAGACTGCAGTTGAGATAGATGCAGCAATTCTGTCGCAATACGTTGGGACCTATCAGGGCATTTGGCTGGGCAATCTCGTTACTCTTGAGTTTTCGCTGGAAGCTGCAAGGCTCAAGCTGAAAAGAGATGGCATAGCGATAGAACTGGTACCGCAGTCGACCAACTCTTTTGACGGCAGCAATGGCTTTGCATTCGTATTTGGCACAGTGAAGGACGGTGTCGCCACCGCCGTGGAAGAGGTACATGTTTCAGGAGGATGGTCGTTCCCCAGAGTTCCTTGATGGGCAAAAAGGTTCAGAGTGATATCTGCCTGGAGCAGAAAGAGGAAATATTGTGCTTACTGCATTCTGACTTCGCGCTCTCAGGTAATGGCCGGATTTGAGTCTCGATCTCCCCAATAACGAAGATGATGGCGTAGTATTGCGTTTCGAAGCGGCACAATTTTGATCAAAGCTGTGCCTGATTTTCCATCCACACCAAAAAAAGAAGAAGAAACCAACTATGCCTACCAGTTTCAGTGAAGTTCTGTCCCGCCTGCCGCTGCGTCCCTTCAGCGTGCTGACTTTCGGCATTTGCATGTTCGTGCTGATCGCCGACGGCATGGACCAGCAATTGCTCGGCATCGTGGCGCCCGTCGTCATTGCCGATTTCGGTATTGATCGCGGCATTTTCGGCATAGCGAATACCGCCTCGCTGGTTGGCTTCGGGCTCGGTTCATGGTCCGGCGGCTGGCTGGGTGATCGCGTGGGCCGGCGCTGGTCGCTGGCACTGGCCGCGGTTGTGTTCTCACTCGGCACCGTTGCCGCCGCCACCTCAGCCGACGTTTGGCAGCTGGCCATTTGGCGCGTTATCGGCGGCCTCGGCTTCGGCGCAGCCTACTCCAATGCCATCGCGCTGGCGGGCGAGTGGCTGCCGGAGCGCTGGCGCTCGGTGGGTGTAACCACGATTTCAGTAGGTACGCCGGCCGGCGGACTCATCGCCGCAGCGCTGGCGCCTGGCATCCTCGCCGCCTATGAGTGGAGGGGCACCTTCGTGATCTTCGGCATTGCGACATTGATCCTGTGCGTGTTGGCGATCGTCCCCTTCCTGCGTGACAGCCCCTCGTTCCTGCTGGCACGCGGCAAAAAGGCGGAAG
>CAISOD010000276.1 GCA_903887045.1 uncultured Gammaproteobacteria bacterium
ATTGCGCGGCGCAGACCGATATCGAGATCGGTGCGCTTGTTGGCTTCAGCGCTGCCGAGTTCGAGTCCGCGCGCAGGTTTGTTGAGATCCATGCGGCGCTGGCCTTCCGGTGTACGCGCAGGAACATTGCCGAAGAAGCCGTATCCCGGCCAGCCGACCGGCTCACGGCATTCAGGACAAGGTTCAACGCCGTACAGCTCGGCAGAGCGTGCCCACAAACCGGAGAAGTCGCGCTTGTTGTAGGCGCGGGTATCGGTGTCGGAAATGCCGATGCCGCCCGGCGCGGGCGTGGGGCTCGCATTCTGTGCAGCAGCCAGCGGGGCGCAGACAAGTGTGCCGAGCAACAGCATGGTGTTCGCGATGGTGTTCGACATTTTGTTCATCGTTGTTTTCATCGTTGTTTTCATCGTTGCCTCCACTTCACTGCGCGTCCTGTCCAGGCAACACGATCTCGCCTTCAGGCTGCAATCCGCCAGGTTTGCCGTCGAGATCCGGCGCTTCTGCCGGGCGAGCACCACCAACGACAGGCGAACCATCTTCAGCCTGGATCCCCAATACGATGCCGCTGAAACCGCCGGCGCGTGAGGTCGACAGCGTCAGCTTCACGCGAGTACCTGGCGCCAAGGCCTGCTCACTCTTTTTCTTGGTCCACCCCTGCCGCGCCATCATCGACGGGTTGGTCAGCAACTCACTGACCCACGGCTCTAGCACGCCACCTTCGACCTCGCGCTCGAAGGTCATGGTCGGATGCGGGTTCATGTAGTTGAACTGTACGACCTTGGCCCAGGTGGTCCACTGCTTGGCGGTGTCGTAGGAAATGCTACTGCCGTGATGCGCGCTGGCGGGAAGAGCAAGGCTGCACAACAGCCAGCCAATAGCAGTTATGCGCAATCTCATGGGTTTGTCTCCGATTGGTTGCGATGAGGTCACTGGGCGCCTTTGAGTTGCAGGTAGATGGCTTCGACAAAATCGTCACCGGTCCAGTCACTGCCCGGCGCGCCGAAGACGCCGGCGTAATCAAGCACAGGCTGGCTCGCCTGCAACTCTGCCAGACTGCTGCCTTTGGCAACTGCGTTTTGTACGCGGTCACGCACGATCGTCACCATGTCGCGGTACTCGGCGACGTCGGCTTCATCGTAGAGGCGGCCGTGCCCCGGTATCACGATGGTGCCGCCCTGCCCCCGCGTTTCCGCCACTGTGATGTCGAGGATGCGGTTGAGTGCGGCGATCTCACCGGTGATGCTGCCGCCTTCGTCGCTTACGCTGCGAGGGAAGCGGATGGTGTCGATCACGTCACCAGCTACCACCACGTCCGAGCCACGGAAGAACACCAGCGAATCGCCGTCGGTGCGGGCGCCGGCGACCTTGATGACCTCGATGACTTCGCCGTTGAAGTAAATCATCTTGTTGTCGCCGTAATAGGTTTCCATCTCGAGCGAGCTGGCTGCTGCGCCGGCTTCTGCGAGGCGCAGGCCCACATTCTCGTGGGCGAGGATGGCAGCGTGCTGACCGAAGTCAGCAAGCGGTACATTGCCACCGGTGTGCTCGTCGCTCCACTGGGTGTTGATGATGTAGCGCACCGGCTTGTCGCCCGCGATGCTGCGAATTTCTTCCCGCACGGCTTCCGCCATTGCGGCGGTGCCGGTGTTGACCAGCAGCACGCCTTCCTCGCCCACTTGCACGGCAATGTTGGCGCCGGCCCCGGTAATGAGCCAAAGCTGATCCTTCACATGGATAGACTGCAGGCCGCTTTCCGCAGCAGGTGGTGTCAGCGCTGCCGGCGCGTCGAGCGTCACGGCGTCGTCACGCGCAATCTGTTGCGTAAACTCCGGGTACATCGACGCAGCGCCATTGCCCATCACCCAGCGCGGTATGCCGTGTTTCTGCGCAAAGTCGTCGAGCAAGGTGTTCTCGCCCGGCAGGTTGTGTGGCACATAGCCTTTCTCTGCAATCGTCTCCTCGCTGGGGAAGCAGCGGTAGAAGGTCGGGCCGTCATTGCGCGTGAAGGGATAGCCGAGCACGGGCACTGGCCTTACGCTCATCTCGTACTCTGTAGTGCGCACGAAAGGTTCCGACAGGTACACCGGGTCTTCGATGATCGTCGTCACCAGCACGTAGTCGTCGAAGCGCTCAAAGTACTCGGTCATCTTCGCGCGCTCACTGGTGGGTGTGCCGTTGCGGCGCAGCCAGCCCATTTTCATATGGGTGGTCTCGACGACGAGCGTGTCGCCCTCCCAATGCCCGGTGGAATAGCCGGTGAAGGTGTGCAGTGCTGACGCCGGTGGATGCGGCCTGCCGTCCATCCAGACGATGCGATCAAGTCCGAAGGTGCCGTCGAGCGTGATGGCCTGCACCACGCGCTGCACCGGTTCGTACAGCTTGCCGATCACAAGCGTGTTGGGGCCCCAGGTCTGGTAGGCGGCCGGGTGCGGCGTGCACTGATGCTCGGGCACGCCCAGCCACGAACCGGAATAGCTCTCGGCCTTGCGAAGACCGGCGGCGTTAAGTGGCAGGCCCATGTAGTCGCCGATTTCAGGACCCTGGCCACGATCAGGTACGTCCTCGTGGCCGAACATGCCGGGATGTTCCCACTCGCCGGAAAAATCCAACTGGGCGAGCGCGGCGGTGCTGGCAGTACAGGCAACAGTACAGGCAATGGAAAGCAGTGTGAGGCGCAGCATGTCAGTTACCTCGCTCTTGCTGGGTCGGAGTCAGCGCTGGCGGTGCGGTGGTGCATGGGGTGGGGTTCCAGCCGGCGTCATCGGCTTCCTTCTTGAACTGCGAAGAGGTGACGAACGCACCACTGAGATAGACCGGATCGTTCACTACGCTCAGCACGCTGAGGTATTCGTTGCCACCGGCACGGACTGTCGAGAAATACTCGGTGAGCCGGGTCTCGGCGCTGTAGGGCACGCCATTCTTGCGCAGATAACCTGGGCGCAGGTGATCGGTGACGACCTTGAGCCCGGCCTTCACCGGCCCCGGTGCATTGTCTTTGGGGTTGCCGAAGATCTGGCGCATGTCGAAGCCGCCAACCGCCCGGGTCCAGGAGGCTACCGAATGGCCTTGCCACGTGGCCTCGGTGGGCGCTGCCACCGGCGCAAAATTCAGCAGACGGGTCTGCTCACCCGCATCGCTGTCGATACGCAGGGTGTTGTCGTCCTGCCAGCTGATGTTCAAGCGTGTGGGCAAGCGCATCAGTCCTGCGGCGCCGAAGGCCCGGCACTGCTCACCGTTGGCGTTGTCCTGTTCAAGGTTCCATTCGTTCGCCACCTGCCGGCCGCGCGGATTGACCGGGATGCTGGTGACGTCGCCTTTCGGCGCCGTCACCATGCGCCAAAGCCAGTCTTCGGTGACAAGCGCCACCCAGCGACCGCTGATGTCGACCTGGGCGGACTCGCGCGGGCTGCGCGGCGGTGGTGGCTGAAAGCCGCCCGGTGGCTGCGCGACTGCGGTAATGCTGGCCAGCGTCAACACTGCGCCGGCAAGGAAGTGTCGTGAAGTACTCATCAGTTCAGGCCACCTCTGTTGTTCCAGCTGAAATCATCCGAGGGCCGCTTGAGTTCCAGCATCAGCAGGCGGTTCTCTGCGGCGACACGACCGGGGTGACCGATCACGACGACAGTATCGCCGGCATGGACGGTGGCAGCAGAAATGCCGGCGGCGCCAAGCTGGGTTGCACCCTGCCATTCGACGGCATAGCGCTTATCGACACCGTCGCTGTCTTTCACCAGCACGTGCACTACCGAATGCGGGTTGCGGTATTGGAACTGCATGACTTTGCCTTCGACCGTCACTTCCTTGTCGGCGTCGTACACCGCTGCGAAGGAATGATGCGCAAGCGCCGGGCCAGCCGCGAGATTCGCGGTCGCCAGCAGTGCCAACGCCAATGCTTTGGTTTTCATAAGGGGGTTCTCCTTGGTTACTGGGCCGCTTCACGCTGGATGAGCGAAGCCTGCATGCATTCAGAAACGACATCCCAGAAACGCAGATAGCGCGCGTTGCCCATCACGAATGGATGCGCAGCTCCCGCTGCCCGAGTAGCAAGCGCAGCGATGCGGCCGGGGGTGTCATCAAAGATAGGGTGGTTCTGGATTTCAACGTCGACCTGCATGGATTGCGCGATTTCGCGGTAGTGCGCGATCGACGTGATGTACTGCTTGAGGCCGGGCAAGGGCACGAAACCGGCAGCCAGTACCGTACCGCCGAAAAGTCCGGCCACATGCCCGTTAGCGCCATCCTTCACGGGGAATATGAAGGCCAGCGAGCCGGGCGTGTGGCCGGGAATCTCTACTGCTGTGATCGTGGTATCACCGACAACAAGCGGCTCGCCTTCGCGGATCACCAGATCGCGCGTTGGTTTGGCGATGTCGCCGAACAACTGGCTCGGACGCTCTGCCGCTATCGTGTCCCAGTCGGCGGCAGTGGTGCCGATGCGGGCGCCCTGCTGCTGCAGTGCTGCTGCGCCGCCGTAGTGATCGTTGTGGCCGTGGCCGAGCAATACGTACTTGATGTCGGCGGGATCGAGGCCCAGCGAACGCAGACCCGGCAGCACGATGGTGTCGAGATCGCCGGGATGACCAGAATCGAGCAACACGATGCCGTCGGATGTCGTGATCGCATACACAACGGATTCGGAATTACCTACTGCGTACAGATTGTCGAACAGCTTTACCGGCGTCAGCGGTGGCGCCGAAAAATTGTTGGGACGGGCGTTGCCGGGCACACAGAAAAAGTCGAAGGGAACCTTGAGGTCTTCGGCGGCTATCACCCGCGCGGAGTCGACATGGGCCAGCGACTCAGGTGTTGGTGGAGCGGGAGGCGGTGGTTGCGCCACTGCGATGGCGGCGCCAAGTAACAAGCTCGACGCTGTCACGGACGAAAAATTGCCACGTCTCGACACGGTGGTATCCCCTTTGTTTGTTTTTATTGGTGGCGGGATCGTGCAACAAGGCACCGACCAGCGGAAATTGGCAGTGTGGATGGCTGGTATTGATGCAGTGGATGCTTCGCCACCTTTGTCCCGGAGGCACCCGTGTCGTAGGGGCACCCTTGTCGTAGGGGCACGGCATGCCGCGCCAGCACAGTGGCGGTCAGAGCGTGGCAGCTATGGAGGCTATCTGCTCGCGCATCCAGATGTGGGGCTGGCTTTGGGTGAAGCGCGGATTCCACACCAGTCGTTCCGCCAGCGGCGGCACTTCAAGCGGGAGCTCCAGCAGTCGTATGCCAGCCGCCACCCGCAGGCGCTCGGCCAGACGCCGCGGCACCATGGCCAGCATGGCAGTGCCTTGCAGCAAGAACGGCGCATTGGTCAGGCTGGCCGTGGTCGCCACGATGTTGCGGCGGTAACCCTTGCGCAGCAGGTGTTCGTCGGCCACCGATGCATGACCTTCGTCGTCGATGTCGAACGCCATGTGCGGCTGTGCCATGAATTCTTCCAGCGTCAGCTGCGCACCAACAGACTGGTGCTGATCCGACAGGATGCACACCCAGGGATCCTTGAACAGGTCACTCGACGGCAGCGCGGTTTCGACGCCTTCCGGCATGATGCAGAAATCAATGTCGCCGTCGGCCAGCCGCTCGCGCGCCGCCGAATCGAGCTTGACGAACTGCACCGAAACGCCGGGCGCCAGCTGCTGCAGGCGGTTGACCAGCGGCGCCAGCATCAACATCACCGCATAGTCGGTGGCGGCAATGCGAAACAGTCTGCTGCTTGAGCTTGGCTCGAAGGCGCGCTTCGCATTCAGCATGTCATCGAGCTGTTGCAGACACTGCCGCACCGGCGCGGCAATCTCTTCGGCATAGGCCGTCAGCTCCAGCTGGCGCCCTACCCGCACCAGCAGTTCGTCGTCGAAGGTGTGGCGCAAGCGGGCCAGGGTGCTGCTCATGGCCGACTGGCTCAGACACAAGCGCTCGCCCGCACGCGTGACGTTACGCTCGGTCAACAGCACATCGAGCGCCACCAGCAGATTGAGATCGATTTGGCGAAGGTTCATGGTGGCAGTAACTTATCGGGAATGACTTGAAACAACAATCCGCCCCTAGCCCCACTACTTGCCGCCAGTCACCTCACGAATGAACTCCAGCATCATGCCGGTATAGCGTTCGTCGCTGCTGTTGATGTGCTGATTGATGGAGATGTGGTTGTGGTCGCGCGCCTGCGCAAAGCGCGGACAAGCATCGCGAGTGCGACACAGAATGTCATACAAACGAGCGGTGCCGGATTCGATGCCGTGCGGATCGTACTCGGCGCTCAGCAGGAATACCGGCACATCCTTGCCTGTGTACTTCTCGGCCATGGTGAAGCTTGAACTGCTCTCGCGCCTGGCTGCATCAGCGCCGAAATAATCGACATTGTCCGCCTGGTAAGCGCCCGACAACATAAGGGCGCCTGCAATATCGGGATCGTTCTCGAACATCATCGCTGGATCGAACAGCAGTGAGGACACGTGCGTGCAACCTGCGGATGCACACAGGAAAAATATCTGCTCGGGATTGATGCCGTACTCGGTGGCATTGGCGCGTATCCACGCCACGATGGCTTTCATGTCTTCGGCGCCTTGCGGATATTTGATGTTCGGCACCAGCCGGTAAGTGGCATTGATACCGACCATGTCGTGGCGCGCAAAATAGGTGGCAACGTTGGCGTTCATCAGGTCAGACAGCGGATTCACCTTGTCACCACCAGTCAAACCGCCGCCGTGGATGAACACTACGGCGGGACGGGGGCCACCGGATGCAACGGGGCGGTAGATGTCCATGCCGTTCTTGGCGTCGGGGCCGTACTTCACATCCTTGGTGGCCTGCAGATTGCCCTTCTCCGAAGTCTTGTGGATTTCCGCATACAACTTGCCGGTGCCTTCGATGACCTGCGGGTTCAGGTTCGGTCCCATGGCCTTGATGGCTTCATAGGCCTTCAGCAAGGCCGGATCGCTGACGGTTTGGGCATGGGCGGTGGCGGCAGCGGCGAGCAGGACGGCAATTTGCAAAGTACGTTTGAGCATGTGGGTTCCCCTTTTGAACGTGCCTTTATTCCTGCAAGCCAACTATTCAGCCTACAAGCCAGCTTTCGCCTGCAACTTCTGCAACAACTCAATCGTCTCCTGCTTCCGCACCGGCGCCCGTGCTCCCGTCAGCACTCCCTCTGCCCACGCGATAGCCGTGCGGCCTTCGTTGTCTTTCACATCCAGCTCTGCACCGTTGGCGGCGAGATAGTCGATGATGTCGTTCGAGCCGCGATTGGCAGCGCCGTGGATTGCGCGCAGGCCCATGGTGTTGACGGCGTTGATGTCGTTGCCGAGCGAATGCATCAGCTTCACGGTTTCCAGCAAGGCGGCCGGGCCTTCATCGTAGGTTTCGGCCAGGGCCCATGAGACGCCGGCCGCTACCATAAGGGGCGTGGTGCCGCCGACGGTGGCGATATTGGCGTCGGCACCGTGATCAAGCAGCAGGCGCACAACTTTGAGGTCACCGGAGATAGCCGCGCGCAGCAGCGGCGTTTGTCCTGTCATCTCGACCCAGCCGTTGAAGCCGGTGCCGGCGATGAAGCGGCGTTCGGGCGGAAATTCCTTGATGCGCGGATTCGGCTCGGCACCTTTCGCCACCAGGGCTTCGATCAAGGCGTAGGCAGCGTCGCGATCCACTTTGTTGGTGGTGGCCGTCACGGTGAATTCGAGGTTGCGGATATCGACAGCTGCCCACAGCGGCGTTTGTCCATACCAGTCCTGCGCATTCACGTTGGCACCTGCATCGATAAGCAACTGCGCAATCTGCAGATGATCACTCTTGCCGGTGCGATTCACGTTGACGACGCTGTGATTGAGAATGGCGTTGATCAGCGGCGTGATGCCGTTGGCATCCGCCATCTCGATGTCAGCACCGGCTTCTACCAGCGTGCGAGTGAGTGCGAGATTGCCTTGTCTTGTTGCAAACAACAGCGGTGTCTTGTTGCCGGTGATCGGGTAGCGCATACCGCGATCAGGCAAGCCTGAACGATTGATGCCGACGCCTTGCGAGGTACCCACCGGCACCTCGGTTGGCATCACGCGCCGGTGTTCTGCGCCGGCCAGACTCTGCGCGTTCACATCGGCGCCGGCTGCGAGCAGGCGCTGCGCCAGCGACGCATGTTCTTCACGCACCGCCATCATCAGCGCGGTTTGGCCGTAGGGTACGTCGCGCGCATCCACCTGCGCGCCTTGCTTCAACAACACTTCCACCATGCCGGCATCACCGAGACGTGTTGCAGTGAGCAGTGGCGGTTCGCCGGCAGCATCCGCCTGTTCGATGTTGGCGCCAGCCTGCAGCAGTCGCTGCGCCATCGCAGCATGGCGTTGCTGCACAGCGACATGGATAGGCGCCTGGCCATAGCGGTTTTTGAGGCTAAGGTCGGCGCCCGCAGCGAGCAGCAGGTTGACCAACTCCAGGTCGTTGACGTGAACAGCCCAGTGCAGCGCCGGGCTGCCGCCACTGTCGAGGCC
>CAISOD010000277.1 GCA_903887045.1 uncultured Gammaproteobacteria bacterium
TGAGACGGAAGGATGTCAGCTCTTCGGCATGCGCGAACCCGACATCAATGATGCCGATAGAACACGCAAACGTTTTACCTCAAGTCTTCCGGAACTATTTTTCGCCTTGCTGTTTCAACTGCAGGTTCGGCTACTGTTTCAACTGCCGATTCGGCTATGGGCTCAGCTGCCGGTTCGGATACCACCTCGACAACAGCCGGTTCGACCTGCAAGAGAGTTTCCTGGCCTGCGATCACGCCCGCTGCTTCAGCAAGAGTTTCTGCTGCCAGTGGCTCACCCGTTTGCCGTGCTGGCTGATCGATTTGATTGCGGCTGCGATCCTGACGGTTTACAGCGGATGACTCCGGCGCCCGACTACTTTCCTCACGGCGTTCCTGCCCCCGCTCGTTGTCCCGATAATTCCGCTCGCGCTGCTGATTCTGCGGATAGCCAGAACGTGTGGACCTGCGTGCTGCATTGGCCGCATCCCGCGCTGCGGCAGCAGCGGCCCATGAGGCATCGGCAGCTTGCTGGGTAGCATGGGTCTGTTGCCGCTGCAGTTCCAGCATTTCAAGCTGCACGGCAAAAGCCCTGTCTTCTGCCAGGCCGGGCTGCGAAAAACCCCTGTTGATCAGCGTGCTGGCATAGCCGGCTTCACACAACACGATAGGCGGTATCTCTGCTTCGACGCCGCTGACCCACAGGGCCGAGAAACTGTCAGTTTCTATACAGGTGCCGGCATTGGTGTCGATCGGATAGCTGACTTCCAGCGGCGTAGTACCCAGCAGACGGCCCGAGTCATCAGTGATGTATGCGCCTTGTGGCTCGGACAGGATGCGCAGCGTGGCGTGCGAAGCACAACCACTGGCGAGCGCCGTAACCAGCAGCGTGAAGAGCAGTCTTGAATGGTGATTCATCAGCATGTCCTTGCAAGTCTGTCGATTGAATCTGCAACGCACAGGTATTGCAGATTTTTTGACAGCTTGCCACGCGCCGGCTTAATGCAATCTGAAGTGATCCAGCCCTGCATTGCTGCTGCTGGCTGCAGGTCAACAGCGTTCAGGCTGGGACCAGTTCCACCTCGTTGCCATCGGTATCACGGAAGTGCAGCACGTCGGCCGACTCTGCTTGCAGTACGGTGCCGCCCAGAGTGGTGATTCCGGCAGTCACTTGCTGCCGGTCAAATGGTGCAACACTGATACCAAAGCGTGCGATGCGCGCTTGCGCCGAGCCGTATTGATAGCTGGTTGGCTCCAGCAGCAGGCGCGAGCCATTGTCGAAAGCAAAGGTAATGCGGTCATTGCTGTCGCGGCTGGCTTCGTTGCCGTACAGCAGGCGGTAATACGCCAGCGCGCGGTCGATGTCGGATACCTGCAGCAGCACGTTATCGACCTTGATGGGCGACACCAGCCCCTGCCCACCCACAACAAGGTCGGAGGGCAGCGCTGCGGTTACCAGTGTGTCGGGGGCCGGCAGGAACTGGATTTCGATGCCGTCAGGATCGGCAAAAATACCGCCGACACCGGTAGAGCCCGGAAACTGGCCGAGGCCGGCGGCACTGAACGCTTCACCCATGGCGGCGAAAATTGCCTGACTGTCACGCCGCCATTCCACGACTGAGGTGCAGAAGTGACCAATGTAGGTGCCGCGCCCGCGTGAATCACCGATAGCCAGATAGCCGACAGTACGGCTCTCGGGCAAGGTGTTCAGCAAAATGAAATAGCGGAAACCGCCCTGGAACGGTTGTGCATGCAAGGTGGTGTTGAACACTCCCATGTAGAACTTCGCCGTCTTTTCGACATCGGGCACGATTACATCCAGGTGATCAAGGCCCGGCGTGTTGAGTGGCAGCAGTTTGGCTTGCGCCATTGTCAGCGTCGGCAGCGGCAGCCCGAGCACGGTCAGGGCAGCGAGCAGATTGCGGCGGGAGGAGTTCATGGTGTTTCCTTCTGGTTGGCAGCGGGTTTGACAGCAGGTTCTGCAGCAGACTGAGCCAACGTCTGCGCCAGTAGTTGCTCGATCA
>CAISOD010000278.1 GCA_903887045.1 uncultured Gammaproteobacteria bacterium
CGCTTTCGTTCGCTCCCGCTCCTCACGCGGCAATCGCTCGCCGCGGCTGTCTTTGACCCGCGATGCAAGTGACACCGACTTCCAAAACCGTCTTACCGCGGAGAAGCAAAGTGACCCCTCACTGAATATTGCGAGGGCCCATTTCCAGCACGAATGCTGACAAGCCGATCGCGGCGAGCCGGTGATTCGTGAGGAGCGGAAGCGAGCGAACGAACGCACCGGGGAGCGCAAGCTATCGGCGCCAGCGCAAAACTTCGAAAAATGGGCTGCTGCGATAGAAAGTCAGACTTTGACTTGCTGCGTCCAGCCAAAGCGATCAGCGCGCTCGCCTTTCTGGATCTGGCAGAGTGTGTCGTACAGGCTCTGCATCACCGGGCCGACTTTTTCGCCATTGGCGTAGAACTTGTGCCACTCATTGTCGAACCAGATCTTGCCGACCGGCGACAGCACCGCAGCGGTGCCGCAAGCGCCCACTTCCTCGAAAGTGCCGATTTCCTTGCGCAAGTCGATTGGGCGCTCTTCGGTTTGCATGCCGAGTTCATGCCGGGCGATGTCCATGAGCGAGCGGCGGGTAATACTGGGCAGGATGGCGTCCGACTTCGGGGTAATCAGCTTGTTGCCGGCCAGCGAAATCACCACGTTGGCAGAACCTGCTTCTTCTATATACCTGTGTTCGGCAGCATCGAGATAAAGCGCTTCATTGGCGCCGAGTTCCTTGGCCTTACTGGTGGCATAGAAACCGCCGGGGTAATTGGCGCCGGCTTTGACATCGCCGGTGCCGTGTGGCGCCGCCCGGTCGAAATC
Organism: uncultured Gammaproteobacteria bacterium; assembly: GCA_903887045.1. Classification (GTDB taxonomy): domain Bacteria; phylum Pseudomonadota; class Gammaproteobacteria; order Pseudomonadales; family Pseudohongiellaceae; genus CAILUG01. Next base: position 805 of record CAISOD010000278.1, read on the forward strand.
CGACACCGCCAGCGAGATAACCGACAAGCCGCCGCTTTTGTAATACGGGCCCACCGGGCACACCATCACGCGGAATTCGTATTGTTTGGCTGGCCGCAGGCCCATGTTGGAGCCAACACCGATCAACAAGGGACGGATGTAGAGCGAAGCGCCGCTGCCATAGGGCGGCACCCATGACTGGTTGGCCCGCACGGCTTCATGCACGCCATGCAGGAAAAGTTCGGTCGGCACGACCGGCATCGACAGCCGCAGCGAGGTATTGCGCATGCGCTCGGCATTCAATTCCGGGCGGAACAGCAGGATGCGGCCATCGGCAGCGGTTTGCGCCTTCAGGCCTTCAAAACACTGCTGGGCGTAATGCAGCGATGGTGAGCCTTCATGGAGGGTGATGTATTCGGAGGTGAGCAGATCGCCGTCACTCCATTTGCCGTCTTCCCAGGTGGCGGAAAAGCGGTAATCGGTTTTGGTGTATTCAAAACCGAGCTTGCTCCACTCGATGGGCTGCTTGTTCTGCTCGATGTTCTGCTCGTTTTTCAAGGGGAGAGTCCTCCGGGCCTGGCGCGAATGGCCGGAGAGTATAGCCACTGCCGGGAAAATAGGACACCCATGTTGACCAATTGGGTGGCGCGGCCGATCATGGCGCCTTTCCGCCATGAATACCTCTTCAGCCCTCAAGTGAATACGCTGCCCGAACTCATCGACATCGGCCTCAATCTGGGCCACGACAGCTTTGACCACGACCGCGACGCCGTGCTGCAGGCTGCCCGCGCTGTCGGTGTCGTGCAGATGGTGCTGACAGGCACGTCGATCGAATCCAGCGACAAAGCCGCCTCACTGGCAGTCGAGCATCCCGGGGTTTTGTATTGCACTGTGGGTGTGCACCCGCACGAGGCCGGGCAGTACAACGTCGACACCAGTGCCTGGCTGCAACGGCTGGCGCAACTGCCGCCAGTGGTGGCCATCGGCGAAACCGGCCTCGACTTCTACCGCGACTTCTCGCCGCGCCACGTGCAGGAATCCGCCTTCGCCGAACAACTGAGTCTGGGGGTCACGACCCAACTGCCGGTGTTCCTGCACCAGCGCGATGCCCACCAGCGCTTCCTGCCGATACTGAAGGAGCAACGGGACAGACTGTCGCGCGCCGTGGTGCACTGTTTCACCGGCACCCGCGACGAGCTGTTCGATTACCTCGATCTCGACTGCTACATCGGCATCACCGGCTGGGTGTGCGACGAGCGCCGCGGCCTGCCTCTGCAGGAGCTACTGAAGGATATCCCGCCCGAGCGGCTGCTGCTGGAAACCGACGCACCCTACCTGCAGCCACGTACTTTGCGTCCAAAACCTAAAACGCGCCGTAACGAACCTGCCAATCTCGTCTGGGTACTGGCAACCGTGGCCGCTTGCCTGGGAAGACATCCCGAAGAGATTGCTGCGACAACGACGCGCAACGCCAGAGTGTTCTTCGATTTGTGATGTTGTTATATTCCTTTCCCGATGAATAAACGAAAATTCCTGCAAGCCTTGGTGGCAACCGGAGTCACATCAGGTGGCGTGATTCTTGTTGCCCAGCGCTTGCTCCGCCCCGGCTCCCCCCCTGCACCCGCTATCGGAACCGCAACGGTACCCGCCTTCGATCCTGCCCCCGAACTTGTTGTCTCCAACCCACAAGAAGAATTCGAGCTGGTAATGCTGCAGGAAAACGAACTGCATCCGGGCTTCAAGCACAGCGAGCGCGAAAAGCAGCAGTCGGAAGTGGTGATTGAGCAACTGCCGAACGAAACGCTGGATGAATACCTGGAAAAAATCCGCAACTTCGACGCCGACTTCAAGACTGACATCTTCCTCAACGAAACCAACCAAAAGGTGCTGCTGCCTACGCTGGCACGGCTCGATCGTGTGCAGAACTTCGTCGGCCACGCCAACTTCAATCTGATCGGTTTCGAAGAAACCCTGTACTTCGCCCGCAACTATACCGAGATCGGCAAATTCGAAGCTGCCGAGCTGGCTTTCATCGAAGAGATTTTCAATGCCGACGCCAAGAGCTATGGTTTCTTCGGCGAAAAGATCACTCCCGAACTCAACAACCGCGTCAACCAGAAGGATGTGCAGAAAATCGCCGGTTCCGGTCATTACCTCATCAAGGGCGAATCGCTGACCCACTACCAGCAGATCAAGAAGGATGTCGGTGACGAACTGACACTGACGTCAGGCATCCGCAACAACATCAAGCAAATGCACCTGTTCCTTGCCAAGGCCTTCCAGTCTGACGGCAATCTGTCGCGTGCCTCACGCTCGCTGGCGCCTCCGGGTCATTCGTTCCACGGTGTCGGCGATTTCGACGTGGGCAAGATCGGCATGGGTGAATCCAATTTCACTGCTGACTTTTCACAGACTCCCGAGTACCAGCGGCTGATAAGACTCGGCTACGTCGATATACGCTACACCGACACCAACACCTTTGGTGTGCGCTATGAGCCGTGGCACATCAAGGTCAGTGAGCATGAAGACTGCTGCCATAACCATGTCTGACTGCACCATGTGTGGCTACCAACAATTGCGGCCACATGGTGTGGCAGTCAAAAAGCAGGACCAGCTAGAGAGAGCTTTCCCCCAGAAAAGCCAGTAACGCAGCTGTATCGAATGGCCAATCGAGTTCACTGTCCTGCTTTTTCACCGCTGCCCCACTGTCTCCGGTTTCCTCCCAGCCCAGTACGGGAATACGTGTGCCAAAGCGTTGCACAAGTGCGTCATCGTCGCTGATGTCGACTACTTCAACTGCCAACGGTCCCGTCAGCGGCAAGGCCAGCAACAGCAGTTCTGCCTGCTCGCACAAATGGCACCCGAGTGTCGAATAGAGAACCAATGTGGCCCTAGCCATGCTGCAGGGCTCTTGCTGATTCAGCGATCAGTGCCGGTCCGCGATAGATGAAACCACTGTAAATCTGCACCAGTGCCGCGCCGGCCTGGCGTTTTGCCACGGCGTCGGCACCCTGCATGATGCCGCCAACACCGATCACAGCCATGCTGCCGTCCAATGCCTTTGCCAACTGCATCAGCACAGCGGTGGAGCCTTGTGTCAGCGGGGCACCGCTGAGCCCGCCTGCCTCATCCCTGTGTGGTGATTGCTCGACGCCCACCCGGCTCAACGTGGTGTTGGTGGCGATGACACCGTCGATACCAGCCTTGCGCACGGTGTCGGCAATCCCGGCCACCTCAGCGGGCGTCAGGTCGGGCGCAATCTTGAGCAGCAGTGGCACCAGCCGCTGTTGTTGTGCCGACAAAAACTGGCGTTCCGCCTGCAGGGTCTTCAGCAAGGCTTCCAGTTGCTCGCCGAACTGCAGGCTGCGCAAACCCGGTGTGTTGGGCGATGAGAGGTTGACCACAATATAGTCGGCATGGGCATAGACCTTGCGCAGGCAGAGCAGGTAGTCATCTACCGCGTTTTCGACTTTGGTCGTCAGGTTCTTGCCGATATTGACGCCGACAATGCCGCGATACTGGCGCGTTTTGAGTTGTTCCACCATGTGGTCAACACCTTTGTTGTTGAACCCCATGCGATTGATGATGGCGTGCTCGCGCGCGAGACGGAACAGCCGGGGCTTCGGGTTGCCGTCTTGCGGTCTTGGAGTCACCGTGCCCACTTCAACAAAACCAAAGCCGAGTGCGCCGAGTGCATCGAGGTAGTCGGCGTTCTTGTCCAAACCGGCGGCAAGTCCCACCGGGTTGGAAAATTCAAGCCCGAAGACCCTGGTCGGTACTGCAGGAATGGAGGGTTTGAGCAATGCCACCAATCCGATCGAATGCAGCAAGCGCAATGCTTTCAAACCCAGATCGTGCGAGGTTTCGGCTGGCAGCAGGAAGAGGATGGGGCGCACTATCGAGTACAAGAACGAGTACAACATACAGCGGGGTTCCACAAGCGATCAGGCACAATCGGTGCACAATGGAGAGAGACGGATATCGGGTGCCAGAGTAAACCGGCACCGGCTTGATAAATCAACGATTGGCGAAGGTTTACTCTGACACCAGTTCCGCTAGAATCCGGGGCAATTGCTGCATGTGCTATGCCTCCCTTCCGATAAAAACCAGCATCATTCCAGCACCCGCTTACATTCAGAGAGAGCCCTTGCATGGCCCATCACGCCGTTATTGCCCAACTGAAAACCTGGTTGTCAGAACAGATCATCGGCCAGGAAAAACTGGTGGATCGTCTGCTGATCGCATTGTTGGCTGATGGCCACCTGCTGGTTGAGGGTGCTCCCGGTCTGGCCAAGACCAAGGCCATCAAGAATCTGTCGGAAGGCATTGAAGGCGACTTCCACCGTATCCAGTTCACGCCTGACCTGCTGCCGAGCGACATCACCGGCACCGAGATCTACCGCCCTGAAGACGGCAGCTTCCGCTTCCAGCAGGGACCTATCTTCCACAATCTCGTGCTGGCCGACGAAATCAACCGCGCTCCCGCCAAAGTGCAATCAGCACTGCTGGAAGCGATGGGCGAGCATCAGGTCTCGGTGGGCCGTCAGACTTTCAAGTTGCCGGAACTGTTTCTGGTGATGGCAACGCAGAACCCGATTGAACAGGAAGGTACTTATCCGTTGCCGGAAGCACAGCTCGACCGTTTCCTGATGCATGTGCGTGTTGATTACCCGACGATAGAATCCGAACGCAAGATCCTGCACCTGGTGCGCAACCAAGCCCGCAACATCGCAACACCGCTTCCAGCACGGGTGTCGCAGACCACACTGTTCGCGGCGCGGCAGGAAGTGTTGAACATCCACATGGCGCCGGCGGTAGAGGAATACATCCTGCAGTTGGTAATGGCCACCCGCCATCCTGAGCGCTACAGCAAGGAACTGGCCAGCTGGATTGATTTCGGCGCCAGCCCGCGCGGCACTATCGCGCTCGATCTGTGCTCGCGCGCGCATGCGTGGCTGAAGGGCAATGACTTTGTCAGCCCTGAAGATGTGCATGAAGTGGTGCGGGACGTGCTGCGCCACCGTGTGCTGTTGAGCTTCGAAGCCGAAGCAGCCGGTGTTGATCCCGACAAGGTACTCGGCGTCCTGCTGGAACTGGTGCCGACTGCCTGAGGAAGCGCTGAAACAGGAATAACGCGATGTCACGCAAACGCCAGCTCAATGCCGAACAGGACAGATACCGCTGCCGTGGTGCTTTCGTCAATTTGCAGCAGTTGCTGGATCAACGGCATGTTGCGCGCAATCTCGAACTTGACTACCACTCGCGCACGCGGCTCGGCATGTCGGGCACCCACATTTCCAAGATCAAGGGCCGTGGTGTTGATTTCGAAGAACACCGTGTCTATCAGCCCGGCGACGACATCCGCACGATCGACTGGCGGGTTACTGCCCGCATCGGCCGCCCGTTCACCAAGGTATTCCGTGAGGAACGTGAGCGCCCGGTCATCATCGGTGTCGACCAGAGCCGCAATCTGTATTTCGGTTCACAGGTAGCGTTCAAGTCCGTTATTGCTGCCGAAGCTGCCGCGATACTGTGCTGGACCACGGTCGACAATGGCGATCGCGTTGGCGGCGTCGTGTTCGGCGACAGCACACAGGATCTGGTGAAACCGCGCCGCAGCAAACGCTCGGCCCTGCGCTTTCTCAATTCGGTTGCCAACTATAGCCAGCAGTTGGTGCAGCACCATGGCAACACCGACAGTGGCCACGGCTACCTGAAAAGTGCACTCGAACAGATGTGCCGCATCACCAAGCCTGGCTCGAATGTGTACCTGATTTCTGATTTCAGCGACTACAGCGCCGAGTGCCAGCAGTACATCCAGCAGTTGGCGATGCACAACAGCATGACATGCGTGCTGGTGTACGACGCACTGGAAGAGCAGTTGCCGCGCCCCGGGCAGTACAGCATCACCGACGGTCAGCGCCGCAGCATTCTTGACACGCACCAGAGCGCCGTACGTGAACTGTATCAACAGGATTTTGCGCAGCGTCTGCGCGGACTCACTGACGCGTTTGCAGCAATGCAGGTACCGCTGCTGACAATACGCACCAACCAGATCGTTATGGAGCAACTGGAAACGTGGAAGCAGAAGACCCGCTGAAAGATCTTGCGGACATCCACCTGCCCGCGACTGTGTCGTGGTGGCCCCCTGCGCCTGTGTGGTGGCTGGTGGCTGCACTGGTGGTGGCTGCGCTCGCCTGCGCCGCACTGCTGCTGTTCCGCCGCTGGCAGCAGGGTCAGCGACTCAAGGTTGCCGTCAGCGAAATCCGCACTGCGCTTGCCAGCTGGCAACAAGCCAATGCCATTGATGCCGGTCAGGCAGGACTGGCGTTGTTGTATGCCTGCAACAGCACCTTGAAACGGGTTGCACTGGTGCACTATCCCGATAGTGATGTCGCCTCGCTGCACGGCCGTGCCTGGCTGGCGTTTCTTGATCAGAGCGGCCTCACCAATGATTTCAGCAAGGGCCCCGCCCAGGTGCTGGCCGATGGCAGCTATCGCCGCAGCTTTATCACTGATGCCGCTACTGCAACTGCACTTACAACCGCTGCTGAACGCTGGATCAGCCGCCAATACACGCATCCGCCACAGTTCTCGCCAGCTGCAGCAAAACAGGAGGCCGCCGCGTGATCGAGTTCGTGTGGCCCTGGGTGTTCGCGGTGTTGCCGCTGCCATTGATCCTGAGGGTTCTGATGCCGCGTGCAGGCATTCGTGATGCGGCACTGTTTGTGCCGTTTTTCCAGACCTTGAGCCGACTCGATACCCACGCCGGCCATCGCATCAGCCGGTCCTTCATTGTTGGCTTGCTGGCCATACTGTCGTGGTTGTTGCTGGTCAGTGCTGCAGCCCGGCCGCAGTGGGTGGGTGAGCCAATCCAATTGCCAGCCACCGGCCGCGACCTGATGCTGGTGGTCGACATCTCCGGCTCAATGGAAGCGCAGGATATGTCACTGGCAGGCCAGACTGCCAACCGACTGCAGGTTACCAAGGCCGTAGTCAGTGACTTCGTGCGGCGACGCACCGGAGACCGACTTGGCCTGGTATTGTTCGCGGCACGTGCCTACACGCAGGCACCGCTGACCTTCGACCGCGCTACTGTCGAGACGCTGTTGCTGGAAGCAGAGATCGGCATCATCGAAGAAAACGCCACCGCCATTGGTGATGGCATCGGCCTTGCCATCAAGCATCTGCAGAACCGCCCGCAAAAAAGCCGCGTGATGATCATGCTGACCGATGGCGTCAACAACGCCGGTGCGGTATCTCCGGAACAAGCCGGCGAACTCGCGCGTGACGAAGGCATCAAGCTCTACACCATTGGCATCGGAGCCGAAGCTGCGACGTCGAACTCGCTGTTCGGGCCGCGCACGGTCAATCCTTCCGCCGATCTCGACGAAGAAATGATGACGCGGATTGCCGAAGCCACTGGCGGGCAGTATTTCCGTGCCCGCGACCAGAATGAACTCGAACGTATTTACGGAATCCTCGATGAGCTTGAACCGGTTGAGCAGGAAGCCGAAACTTTCAGACCCACGCTGTCGCTGTTCTATCTGCCGCTGGCGGGCGCCGTGTTGCTGAGCTTTCTGATTGCACTCATCAAGTTGCCCTGGCAACAACTGTTGCCGCGCCGGTCACCGCCCGCCTCTGCTGCCGCCCCGCTCACCGCTGAAGGAAATACACCATGAACGGGTTGCCGGCGGAGTTTGTCGAGAACTTCCATTTCCTGCGGCCGCTGTTCCTGTATGCGCTGATTCCGGCGCTGATGCTGATCCTGCTGCTGAAATTGGCACAAACACGGCAGAACAGCTGGGTGCGCGCGATTGATCCACGGCTGTTGCCGTACCTGCTCGACAAAGCCTCGTCGCCGGCACAATCACTGCCGCTCTATGGGCTGTTGGTTGTGTGGATGCTGTGCGTGCTCGCAATGGCCGGGCCGGTGTGGCAAGAAGCGCCGGTGCCTGTACAGCAACGCGAAGATGCGGTGGTGATCGTGCTCGACATGTCGATGTCAATGTATGCCACCGATTTGGCACCCAATCGCGCCGTGCGCGCGCAACGCAAGGTGATGGACATCCTCGAGTACCGTCGCAAGGAAGGCCAGACCGGAATGGTGGTCTACGCCGGCGATGCGCATGCAGTAACGCCCATGACCGACGACGTTGAAACCATCAGCAACCTGGTGCCATCACTGTTGCCCAATGTAATGCCCATCCTCGGCAGCGAGCCCGCTGCTGGTGTGCAGCTTGCATTGCAACTTCTCCGCAACAGTGGCCTGACGCAAGCACGCCTGTTGCTGATGACAGACGGCATTATCAACAGCGATATCGATGCAATAGCCAGTCTGCTGTCCGGCACCGGCCACACGCTGTCAGTAATCGGTTTCGGCACCGAAGCCGGCTCGCCGATCCCGATGGGACAACAGGGCTATTTGCGTGATGACAGCAACGCCATTGTGATCCCGCGGCTCGAACGCGGGCCACTGCAGCGCATGGCCAGCACCAACGGTGGCCTCTACACCGATGCGCAGCTGACCGATACCGATGTGGTCGCCCTGCTCGGACAGGAACTGCTGCCCACCGAGGAAAACCTCAAGGCTGTCGAAGACCGCGAGTTCGATGCGTGGCAGGAAACCGGTCCGTGGCTGGTGTTGCTGGTACTGCCGCTGGCCGCCCTCGCCTTCCGCCGTGGCTGGCTGTTGATGCTGGTATTTGGGGTGCTGGCACTGCCAGCACCAAAAACCTATGCGTGGGAATGGCAGGATCTGTTGCAGCGGCGTGACCAGCAAGGCAGTGAGGCATTCACCGCCGAGGACTACACCACCGCTGCTGCACGATTCGAGGATACTTCGTGGCGCGCGGCTGCCGAATACCGCAGCAACGACTACCAGGCCGCCGCCAGTTCGCTCACCGGCCTCGACGACCC
>CAISOD010000279.1 GCA_903887045.1 uncultured Gammaproteobacteria bacterium
CTGTGAACAACTCAACGGCTTCCCTCGTTGGCGGCTCCGCAATCGGCATGGACTCGCTATCGACATTGTCGAGCACCGCGTCCAGATCGAGGAATTCGTCGGTAAACCCCATCTCAGTCAGCAGTTCTTGGGCTTTGGAGGATACGGGCTCTACTGCCGCGACCGGTGATGCCGCTGCAATCGTTGGCGCAGCAGCCAATTGCGGCTCGATGTAACTGTCTTCATCAAGCGGTCCGTCGACACCGTCATCGTTGCCGCTGCGGCGGAAACGCTCCAGCAGAGTGGACAGCATGGCGGCGAGACCGGCTCTTTCCGCGGGCTCGTGGTCGTCAATATCGCTGAGCGCAACAACCTCTGCTTGCTGGTTAAGCGCTTCAGCGCGACGACGCCGTATGTACAACAAGGCGGCAACTGCCACTGCCAGCAGACCACCAAGAGCCATCACCCCGTATTTCAGCATGCCCACCAAGCCGGCGCTGCCGGCGGCTTGCGCAGCAGAATTGGCAGCGTCCTGCGCCTGTGCGGTAGCAGCAGATTGCGTACTGAGTTCGGACTGCAACTGCGCGATACGCTCATCCTCAATGGCGATGATGTTCTGTATAAGGTCTATTTGTTCCTGCAGCGCCGCAAGGCGGTTGGTCAATTCGAGATTTTCGAGACGAGCGCGATCGAGATTTTCTTCACTGAGCATCAGCTCGTTTTCGAGTGCGGCTATCGTGGCGTCCAGATCCCCACTACCTGCCTTGGCTTGGTCACTGCCGGCCTGGTCGCCGCTGAGTAGAGTCAGCTCGTCACGTACTGGCACAGTGTTATTGCCGACAGAATCGTTGGCTGCCAGCGGCTGCGAAATCAGTTCTTGGTTTTGCGCCGTTACCTGCGCAGCCGCCGCGGCCTGGTCGATCAAAGCGATCTCGGCGTTGGTGGGAATCCGCAGCACCTTGCCGGTAAGAATGCGATTGACATTGTTGTTGACGAAAGCGTCTTCGTGGGCGCGCTGGACGGCCAGCATCATCTGTTGCACGCTGACATCATTCGACGGGCGTATCTGCTCGGCAATCTGGTACAGCGTGTCACCGGGCTGGACGACATAGCCACCCTCGGCAGCAGAACTTTGGACAGTTGCAGTCTGGGCAGCCGGAGTCACGGCGTTTTGAACGCTGTTGCCGACCGCAGGATTCGGGGTGGGGATATTGTTGTTGGTGTTGAGCACCGGCAAGTCGAGCAATAGCGTATATTCACGCAGGTTGCGGCCATTGGGCCACCTCACACTGAGCAGAAATTTCAGGTAGGGTTCGTTGATGCTCTGGGTGGAACTGACGTCGATCCGATCATTGCCATCGTTGGTCTTGATAACCTCGAAACGCAGAGAGCCCAGCAGGAAGTTGTTGGCAATACCAGCTACCTGGAATTCGGATTGGGAGGCAAGTGCCACTACAATCTGGGTCGCGTCTAGGTCTTCTGTATCAAGCAGTTCAATGTGGGCACGCAGCGGCTCATTGAGGGCGGAGTCGAGCGTTATCTCTCCGAGAGCTTGCGCCTGGGCCTGGGAGCCGAGCGCCGCTACCAACAAAAAGCCGGCGGCAGCTGTACCCTTGCAGTAAGTGATTCGCATAGCTCCCGTTCCCATCCACCCATCCGAACAATCAGAACCTGTATCCCATTCGCCCGGGCCACAAGCAAATCTGCGACCCTGCCAGTACGGCCGCGTGCAACAGCGGGAGCTGTGCTTGACCTTGCGGCTGAATACTTCAGAAGTTCCTTTTAAATCAGCCGCAAGTATTCATTAGATATAGTCTTTTATCAACACTTCCGCGATCTGCACTGAGTTCAAAGCCGCCCCTTTGCGCAGGTTGTCAGACACGATCCACATGTTGATGCCGTTGGGATGCGAAATGTCCTTGCGGATACGCCCCACCCAGGTTTCGTCATGGTCGGTACCATCCGGAATCGGGGTCGGGTAGCCACCCGGCTCGGGCTTGTCCAGCAACTTGACGCCCGGAGCCTTTTTCAGCAGCGCCCTTACCTCTTCCACCGTGATCTTCTCGCGGGTTTCGATGTGGACTGCTTCCGAGTGGGAGTAGAACACCGGCACCCGTACGCAGGTCGGATTCACCAGGATATTCGGGTCTTCCATGATCTTCTGGGTCTCCCACACCATCTTCATCTCTTCCTTGGTGTAGCCGTTGTCCTGGAACACGTCGATATGCGGAATCACGTTGAAGGCGATCTGCTTCGGGTACACCTTGATCTCGGGTTCTTTGCCGCTGAGCAGGGCAATGGTCTGGCCAGCCAGTTCATCAATGGCCTCTTTGCCAGTGCCCGACACCGACTGGTATGTGCAGACGTTGATGCGGGCGATGCCCACTTTGTCGTGGATTGGCTTCAACGCGACAAGCATCTGGATCGTTGAACAATTCGGGTTTGCGATGATGTTGTGATTCTTGTACTGCGCCACGGCATGCGGGTTCACTTCTGGCACCACCAACGGGATGTCTTCCTCGTAGCGGAACTGCGAGGTGTTGTCGATGACGATACAGCCGGCTTTGCCTGCTTTCGGGGCGTAAATGGCAGACACGCTGGCACCCGGCGAGAACAAACCGATCTGCGCCTTGGTAAAGTCAAAATCTGCAAGATTTTCAACAGTATACTGTTTGTTGTTGAAGCTCATTGTCTCGCCGGCGCTACGTTCGCTGGCCAACAGATACAGGTTGTTTACCGGAAACTTGCGCTGTTCAAGGATGCGCAGCATGGTCTTGCCGACCGCACCCGTGGCTCCGACGATGGCGACGTTGTAGGTCTTGTTGTTGCTCATAACACTCGCTCCTGTTGCAGACCGGTCTTCACGACCGACAAATCTTAGTTAATTCAAAACGTTGGAATCCAAAGCTCAACCAAACAGCGCTCGGGCTAACTGCACTCAACCAAACAACCAGGGGGCCTTGAGCTGGTGCTGCTGCTCGAATGTCTTGATCGCATCGGCGTGCTGCATGGTCAGGCCAATGTCGTCGAGACCGTTCAGCAGGATGTGTTTGCGCGAAGTTTCGACGTCGAACTTGATCACTGAGCCGTCGCTCTTGGTGAGGGTCTGTGCAGCCAGATCTACGCTCAAGGTGTAACCCGGAGTCGCTTCCGTCTCCCTGAACATCTGATCGACAATTTTTTCATCTAAAACAATAAGAAGGATGCCGTTCTTCACACAATTGTTGAAGAATATATCGGCATAGCTTGGCGCGATGATGCAGCGGATACCGTAGTCATCCAGTGCCCAAGGCGCGTGCTCGCGACTGGAACCACAACCAAAGTTCTCGCGGGCCAACAAGATAGACGCACCTTTATAGCGCGGTTGGTTGGCGACGAAATCAGGGTTCAGTGGGCGTCCGGTGCATTCCTGGTCAGGCAGCCCCTTGTCGAGATAGCGGGCTTCGTCGAACAGGTTCTTGCCGAAGCCGGTACGTTTGATCGACTTGAGGAACTGCTTGGGGATGATGTAGTCCGTGTCCACATTGGCACGGTCGAGCGGCAGCACCAGCCCTTTTTCGGTGACAAATTTTCTCATATTCTCATCAACTTTATAGTTTAACTGATTGATCTATATGTTATTTCAAAGCAGCTTGACGTCACGGATATCGACGAAGTGGCCGAACACCGCCGCTGCTGCTGCCATCGCCGGACTGACCAGGTGGGTGCGACCACCAAAGCCCTGCCGCCCCTCGAAGTTGCGATTTGAGGTGGAGGCGCAGTGTTCACCCGGCTCCAACTGGTCGGCGTTCATCGCCAGGCACATAGAGCAGCCGGGTTCACGCCATTGCAGGCCCGCAGCCTTGAATACCTGATCCAGGCCTTCCTTCTCCGCCTGCGCCTTCACCAAACCGGAGCCTGGTACTACCAGGGCTTCTTTGATGTTGGCCGCCACGGTGCGGCCTTTGACCACGGCAGCCGCTGCACGCAAGTCTTCAATGCGCGAGTTGGTGCAGGAACCGATGAACACACGGTCCAGCTTGATCTGCTGGATTGGCGTACCGGCACTCAACCCCATGTATTTCAAGGCCTGCTGGTAGTTACCCTTTTTGGCTTCGCTGGATGCAGAAGCCGGATCGGGCACATGCCCTGTCACCGGCGCCACCATTTCCGGCGAGGTACCCCAGCTGACCTGCGGCACAATGTCGCCGCCTTCCAGCTCAACCACGGCATCAAAGCTGGCGTCGGCATCGCTGACCAGCGTGCGCCAGTAGGCTGCAGCCTGTTCCCACTGCGCACCTTTCGGGGCGAACGGACGACCGTGCAGGTAGCTGATGGTCTTTTCATCTACCGCTACCAGGCCAGCGCGGGCACCGGCTTCGATTGCCATGTTGCACACCGTCATGCGGCCTTCGACCGACAGACTCTTGATCACATCGCCACCGAATTCAATGGTGTAGCCGGTACCGCCGGCGGTGCCGATCTTGCCGATGATGGCGAGGATCACATCCTTGGCAGTAACGCCGGGTTTCAGACTACCGTTGACCTTGACCAGCATATTCCTGGCTTTCTTCTGCACCAGGCATTGGGTTGCCAGCACGTGCTCCACTTCGGAGGTACCGATACCATGCGCCAGCGAGCCGAGAGCACCATGGGTCGAGGTGTGCGAATCACCACAGACAATGGTCATGCCCGGCAGCGTTCTGCCCTGCTCCGGCCCGATCACGTGCACGATGCCATGACGGTGGTCGTCAATTTCAAATTCTTCGATGCCGAACTCCTTGCAGTTGTCATCAAGGAACTTCACCTGGATCCTGGACACCGGATCAACGATGCCCTCGACGCCACGCGAACGTTCGCTGGTGGTGGTGGGCACGTTATGGTCAGGCGTTGCCATATTGGCCTTGGCACGCCATGGCTTGCGACTAGCAAGACGCAGACCTTCGAAGGCCTGTGGCGATGTCACTTCGTGCAGGAAGTGGAGGTCGATATAGATCAGCGAAGTGCCGTTATCGAGCTCTCTTACGAGGTGGGAATTCCACAGCTTGTCATACAGAGTCATTGAAGCCATAAATCACCTTTTAATCAAATGGTTATAAACTAAACTTAAATCAACTTATTAAATAAAAAATACTACTGAAGAACCAAGCTTAACGCTTTGTTATATCAGGGGTTTCAGTCTTCACATCCAGGTTCTGCGCCCGGTGCCGCAGCAAATGATCTATCAATGTCAGCGCCATCATCGCTTCGGCGATAGGCGTGGCACGGATACCGACGCAGGGATCATGTCTGCCGGTGGTAATGATATCGGCAGGATTTCCATGTATATCAATGGTTTGTCCAGGAATCCTGATACTCGACGTAGGTTTCAGCGCAATGTGGGCGATGATGTCCTGCCCCGTGCTGATGCCGCCGAGGATGCCGCCAGCATTGTTACTGAGAAAACCCTGTGGACTCATCAGGTCGCGATGTTCGGTACCCTTCTGTTCAACCACGCCAAAGCCGGCACCTATCTCGACACCCTTTACGGCATTGATACTCATCAGGCCGTGCGCCAGTTCGGCGTCCAGCCGATCGAAGATCGGCTCGCCCAGACCCACCGGCACACCGGATGCAACCAGGGTAATCCTCGCCCCTACCGAATTACCTTCTTTGGTGAGGGCGATCATGTACTCTTCCAGTGCCGGCACTTTCGCCGCATCCGGACAGAAAAACGGGTTGTTGTCGACCTCGTCCCAGCTCACCAGATCCGCCTTGATCGGCCCCAATTGGCTCAGGTAGCCGCGCACCATCACCCCGAGCTTTTCACTCAGGTATTTCTTGGCAATGGCGCCGGCCGCTACCCGCATCGCGGTTTCACGCGCAGACGAACGACCGCCGCCACGGTAGTCGCGGATGCCGTACTTGTGGGTATAGGTATAGTCGGCGTGCGCCGGCCGGAACAAATCCTTGATGTTGCCGTAATCCTTGCTCTTCTGGTCGGTGTTACGGATCAGCAAGCCGATCGGCGTACCAGTGGTCACACCTTCAAATACGCCCGAGAGGATTTCAACCTGATCGTCTTCACGGCGCTGGGTCGTATAACGGGAAGTGCCGGGCTTGCGGCGGTCGAGATCCCGCTGCAGATCGGCTTCGCACAGCGGCAGGCCAGGCGGGCAGCCGTCTATGATGCAGCCGAGCGCCGGCCCATGGCTTTCGCCGAAGGACGTCACGCAAAACAGCTTGCCGAAACTATTTCCCGACATTGGTCACCCGACTGGGGCAATTTGAATGGCGCGGACTCTACCGACCCGACCTGAATAAAACAAATTTATAATTTTCATGAATTCCATTACATTTAGTTATACTTCTTCAATCTGGACTGCCGCATGGACTTCCAGCACCTGCGCGCCTTCATGGCCGTCGCCGAAACCAATTCCTTCTCCCGTGCCGCCGACAAGCTGCACCTGACGCAGCCAGCGATCAGCAAACGTATTCTGCTGCTGGAGGCAAACCTCAACCAACGGCTGTTCGATCGTATCGGCTGGCAACTGTCGCTGACCGAAGCCGGCGAATGCCTGCTGCCGCGTGCCCGCCAGATACTGCAGTTGATTGACCAAAGCCGGCAGGCGCTGGATGACCTCAGCGGCCAGGTGCAGGGCAGCCTGAAACTGGTCACCAGCCATCACATCGGCCTGCACCGGTTGCCACGGGTGCTGCGGGAGTACAAGAAATCCTATCCCGACGTGAAGCTGAGTATCAGCTTTCTCAACTCGCAGGAAACCCATCAGAACATCCTTGAGGGCAAGGGTGAACTCGGCATCACTACCCACGAAGCCCGCCACAACGATTCGCTGCTGACGCAGGACATCTGGCATGACACGCTGCATTTCGTGGTGGCACGCGATCACCCCCTGCTGAAACAGCCGAACGTGCAGTTGCAGGATTTGACGCAGTACACAGCCATTCTGCCTGATGTGCGGTTCTATACCGGGCGCACGGTGTCAGAACTGTTCGAACACCAGGGACTCGCATTGAAGCTGGACCAGGACCTGAGCATAGACAACCTGGAAACACTGAAGGCGATGGTATCGATCGGCGATTCGTGGAGCGTACTGCCAGCCACCATGCTGGATGACCGCAGCGTCGTAGCGTTGAACCTCAAGGGGGTTGCGCTGAGCCGGCGACTGGTTTGCATACGACACAAGGAGAGGACGCTGAGCAAGGCCGCGCAGGCTTTTCTGCAGGTGCTGGAGAATCACCGCGCCTGAGCGCGCAGCTCCGAAGCACGGATCGCGCAAATACCTTCGCCACCGAAATCGAAATCGAGCCAGAGCAAAGGCAGATCGTTGCGCGCTTCATCAAGCAGTGGCCAGCTGGCACCGGTTTCCAGCAGCAACAAACCGTCGTCGCTGAGATAGTCCACGGCCTGCGCAAGAATCTTCAAGGGGATTTCGAGACCATCGTTGCCGGTCAGCAAACCGATTTGTGGTTCCAGACGGTATTCCTGCGGCAACCCTGCATATTCTTCGGCACCGACATAAGGCGGATTGCTGACAATCAGATCAAAGCGGCCTTTGATGGCCGCAAATAAATCCGACTGCACCAGCGTGACGCGACCACCGACTCCATACTTGTCGATATTGATCTTCGCAACAGCAAGGGCATCGGCACTAAGGTCAGACAACACCACTTCAGCTTCCGGAA
>CAISOD010000280.1 GCA_903887045.1 uncultured Gammaproteobacteria bacterium
CCGAGAATGCCGTATACGATAGACGGTACGCCGGCGAGGTTGGCGATATTCACCTCAATCAGCGTGGCCCATCGGCCTTTTTTCGAGAATTCTTCGAGATAGAGCGCAGCAGAAACTCCGATTGGAATGGCAATAAATGCCACCATCAGGATCATCCACAGGGTGCCGACAAGGGCGGATTTGATGCCGGCGCGTTCGGGAATCCTGGATGGGAAACTGTTGATGAACTGCCAGTCGAGCCAGCCGGCGCCGTCCATTGTCACCTGCACCAGCAGCATTACCAGCAGGAACACGCTGGACCATGTGATGGCTGCACACAGATGCTTGAACATTCGTGATTTGCGGTGACGCGCCGCCAATTGCTTTTGGGCGGATTCGCTGGAAAGTGGCATCAGTCGTATACCTCACGGAAGCGGCCAAGTATCCACTGCGAAATGACGTTGATCAGCAGCGTGATGAGAAACAGCAACATGGCTACCGCGAACAGTGTCTGATAGCCAATGCCGCCGGACGGGGTATCACCCATGCTGACCTGCACGATGTAGGCCGTCATGGTCTGGATGCTTTCAAGCATGGAGAAACTCAGGTTCGGCGTCTGGCCGGAAGCCAGTGTCACCGCCATGGTTTCACCGATGGCACGCGAGATGGCCAACAGGAACGACGCCATCACACCGGAAAGACCTGCAGGCACCACGATGCGGGTGGTGACTTCATACGAGGTGGCACCCACCGCATACGCCGCCTGGCGCAAACTGACCGGTACAGCCCGCAACGCGTTGTCGCTCAGCGTGGCGATGGTGGGCAGGATCATGATGCCCACCACAATGGCGCCACTGAGGGCGTTGAACACTTGCAGGTCGGGAATGACGTTGCGCAGCATCGGCGTGACAAAGGTCAGCGCGAAATAGCCGTATACAACAGTGGGAATACCGGCCAGCAGTTCGAGTGCAGGTTTGATCCACGCCCGCATGCGGTCGGAGGCGTACTCACTGAGGTAGATTGCACTGGCAAGGCCAAGCGGGATGGCAATGACAGCGGCACCTATCGTAATCAGCATCGTGCCCCACAGCAGTGGCAACACGCCGAATGAGCTCGGATTCAGCAGCGGCACCCAGCGGGTGCCAAAGAAGAATTCAAGCGGGCTGACGTTACGGAAGAACTCCACCGACTCCACCATTAACAACACCACAATGGCGAGAGTGGTAAACAGTGACAGCGTCGTGCAGATGCGCAGCCAGAGCTTGATGGTGGCCTCGCCCCAGCGGGTTCCGCCTTTGCGGATGCTGGAGCTCAGGCTGGGCTGGAGCGGCTGGGAAGTGGGCTCTGACATGCGTTTCCTGCGTGGCTAGAGTGTGAAGCTATTGAGCCGGCAGCGATCAGAATTTGGCGAAGGCCGACTTGCCGGCTTCGTACATCTCTGTCGGCAGCGAAACGTAGCCTACGTCTGCTGCAATGGCAGGGGCCATTTCCAGGAAGAAGTCGACGAACGCACGCACTTCCGGCCGGGCAGCGCTGGATTTGCTGACATAGATGAACAGCGGACGCGAAAGCGGGCTGTAGCTGCCGTCGTTGATGGTAGCAACGGAAGGGGCGAGCGGGCCGGTACCACCGTCGATCGGCACCAGTTTCAGTTGGTCGGCACTGGCCTCGTAGTAGGCAAAACCGAAGAAGCCGAGTGCGCCTTCATCACCTGCTACGCCTTGCACGAGGATGTTGTCGTCTTCGCTGGCAGTGTAATCGGGACGGGCGGCACCGGTTTTGCCGGTGACCACTTCGGTGAAATAGTCAAAAGTGCCGGAATCAGTGCCGGCGCCGTACAGACGCAACGGCTGGTCGGGCCATTCGGGGCGCACGTCATTCCAGCTGTCGACGGTGCTGCCGGGTTCCCAGATCAGTTTCAACTCGGCGATGGTCAGGAAGTCCACAAAGGTATTGGCCGGGTTTACCACTACCGAGAGGCCGTCATAGGCCACGGCAAGCTCGACGTACTCAACGCCTTTGGTCTTGCCGAGTTCGATTTCTTCAGGCTTGACCGGGCGCGAAGCATTGTTGATATCGGTCTCGCCCGCCATGAACTTGCTGAAACCACCGCCGGTGCCTGAGGCGCCAACCGTTACTCGCACGCCAGGGGATGCCGCCAGAAATTCTTCGGCAATTGCTTCGGCAATAGGAAATACGGTGCTGGAACCATCCAGCCGCACGGCGCCGGCCAATGCCGGTGTCGCTGGGGCGGCAGTGTCTTCGGTGCCCGCTGGAGCGGCGGCTTCCTGCGAACAAGCGGCCAAAAGCAGCAGGGAGAAGACAAACAATGGGGCGCGGAAAGACAGTGTTGAAACGGGCATCGGGCAGGGCTCCGGGGCAGAAAGTTGAGGGATAGTGGTCGCTAAAACCCCGCATTAACTGCGGTTTCGAGCCATTTCGGCAATTGTGGGTGGCTTTTGTTAAGACAAAATAAAGAAATCAGGAGTTCTGGCAGATTGTGTTAAGAGGATAAAGCCGGGACAGGAGACACCAGCGGGTCGGCCAGCGGCATGCGGAAGGTGAAAGTGGTACCACGGCCGAGCTGGCTGGCCACTGCGACCGAGCCGCCATGGCGTTCGGCGATATTGCGCACGATCGACAGTCCGAGGCCAGTACCGCCCGGGCTCTGTGAGCGTGCCTTGTCTACCCGGTAGAAGCGCTCGAACACCCGCTCCTGGTACTGCGGGCTGATACCGATGCCGTTGTCTTCCACTATCAATACCACTTCGTTGGCTTCCTTGCGCAGCTTCACCACGATCAGACCGCCTTCCGGGGTGTACTTGATGGCATTGTCGATCAGGTTGTTGCACAGCTGGCTCAGGTTCTGGCGGTCGCCGTGCACTTCGACGATTTCCGGGCATGGCTCCAGTGTCAGCCGGTGGAGCTTGGCCTCCGCCGAGCTGGCGGCCGCTTTCGCTTCGCGCCGTACCAGGTCGTTCATATTGATGCGGGTGAATTCAGCGGCAGCCTGGTCAGCCTCCAGCCGCGAAATTGTCATCAAGTCCGTGATCAGGTTCGACAACCGCAGGCTTTGGGCATGGATACGCTCCATGTATTTCATCAGCGTACTTCTGTCGGCTTCGGGGTCGCCCACCATGGTCTCGGCCAGTCCGCGGATCGCCGTAATCGGGGTTTTCAGCTCGTGCGAGGCGTTGGCGACAAAATCGGTCCGTATGCGTTCCAGATGTTTCAGTTCGGTCACATCGTGCAACACCAGCACGGCCCCGATGGATTCGCCCTGGTCGTCCGACAGCGAAGCCACATAGATGTCGATGACAAGCTGCTCGCCCAGCAGCGGGTAGTCGATGCGGGCCTTGATGGCGCTGCGGTGGCGGATTGAATCGTCGATAGCCAGCGTGATCTTCTGGTTACGGATTTCCTGCCATACCGGCTTGCCGAGGCAGCTTTCGCGCTTGAGGCCGAGCAAAAGCACGGCGGCGTCGTTGATATGGATGATGTTCTGCTTTTCGTCGATGTCGACCACGCCTTCAACCATGCCGGCGAAAATGGTGGCAAGGCGGTTACGGTCGGACGTCAGTGACGAAACCCGGCGGGCTGAAGTACGCGCCATCTGGTTCACCGCATCAGCCAGGCGTTTAACGCCGGGAGTGTGCTGCTCCGCTACCCGGCGCTCGAAATCCCCCTGGGCGATGGCCTCGGCGGTCAGAGTCAGATACTCCATTGAGATGGTACGACGCCACGCCAGCCAGCATGCAGCGACCAATGCCAGCGGCAACAGCCACCAGCTGGCGCCAAACAGCAGCGCTGCAGCAGCAAAGGCAAAGTGGCCCAAGGCCACGCGCCAGAAGTAGGGGGTTTTGAACGGGGTCACGCGCAACCAGGGTACGGTTTCAAAGCTCGGCCATTCTATAACCGATCCCGCGTATTGTTTCGATCAATGGCGGCTCGACTTCCAGTTTCTTGCGAATGCCTCGCACGTGCACGTCGATGTTGCGGTCGACCACCACCACGTCGTCGCCGAGGGCATGGTTCAGCAATTGCTCGCGGGTGAACACGCGGCCCGGATGACTGGCCAGATATTGCAGGATGCGGAATTCGGTGGCCGTCAGTTTTACTTCGCGGGTGCCATAGGTCACACGGTACTTGGCGGCGTCGATTGTCAGCTCGCCGTGAGTAATTTTTTCCTGCGGTTGCTGGGTTTCCAGCAGCACACCGCGGCGCATCACCGCCTTGACGCGGGCTACCAGCTCTTTCGGGCTGAAGGGCTTGCTGATGTAGTCGTCGGCACCCACGCCGAGGCCGAGCACGATATCGCTCTCTTCACCCTTGGCGGTGACCATGATCAACAGCGTATGCTGGGTATCGGGGTTCTTTTTGATGGAAGTACAGATTTCAATACCGTCAATGCCGGGCAGCATCAGATCGAGCAGTACCAGATCGGGATGTTCACGCTTGACCAGGGCAAGACCCTGAATGCCGTCGGCGGACGTGAGGATTTCAAAGCCCTCGCGGCGCAGGTTATAGCTCAATACTTCGAGGATGTCTGGTTCGTCTTCAATGATGACGATCTTGCGTTTACTCACGCGGGTAGCTCCAAAAGGCCCTTGTTTTCGCGGGTAAAGACTAGCGGCCAGGGGTAAAGAAACGGTTAAGACATGATTGTGATTGGGTCAATCGTGCAGGAAACTCGGCCTTTGCGGCGGGAATGTTAACGCGGTCTTGTTGCAAGTTGACACAGGAGAATGCTTTTGCGAAAAGTCCCCGAACGACAAGAATCCTGCAACGCAAGGCCACAATCGACAGCCAGCCAGGTCATCAAGCAACAACATAAAAAGACAACCTAAAACAACAAGAGAGGGGGCTCCATGATCGACATCCGGATTACTCGGCCAGCTATCCCGCACCATCGTTCGCGCAGTTCGATCCTGGTATGGACCCTGTTCTCACTGTCCGCAAGCACGCTGGCACAAGTCGACAACGAAGTCCCCGCCAGTTTCACCGAAGCGCAGGTGGCTGCCGGTCTTGCCGCCTTTCAGGCCAACTGCGCCGTCGGTTGCCACCAGAACGACCTCAGCGGCAACGGACCGGTAGCCGCGCTGCGCGGGACGCCCTTTGCCAGCGTGTGGAACAGCCGCACGGTTGCCGACCTCATCACCACCATGAAGGGCGCGATGCCGCCCACCAATGTCGGCGGTCTGCCAGAGCAGACCTATGTTGATCTGGCGGCGTTCATCCTGTCGGCCAATGGCGGTGAAATCGGCGAGACCGCACTGGTGGCAGATTCACCACTGCGCATCAGCCAGTTCACCACCAACGGCCCGCCCGCCAGCGGGGGCGCGCCGCCGGCCGCTGCCGAAGTCGAAGTCCCCACCGGCATTACCGTGGAAGGCGAAGTGCCCAATTACCGTGCCGTCACCGATGCCATGCTGCAGAATCCCGATCCGTCTGACTGGCTGATGCTGCGCGGCAACCAGTCGGCCCATAGCTACAGCGCGCTCAGCGCGATTGATCGCAGCAACGTGGAGGGGCTGCAACTGCAATGGGTATGGTCGCTCGGTGAAACCGGCACCAGCCAGCTGTCGCCACTGGTGCACGACGGTATTCTCTATCTGTATGCCACCGGTAATCGCGTGCAGGCGCTGGAAGCCGCTACCGGAGATTTGATCTGGGAATACAGTCTTGGTGGCCGCGCCGGCGTCATGCGCGGCATGGCGATCTACCAGGACAAGCTGATCACCAACACGCCCAACGGCCACATCGTGGCGCTCAAGGCCCACAACGGCGAGCTCATCTGGGACGCGTCACTGGGCGAAGGTTTCGGCAACTCCAGCGGGCCTCTCGTTGCCAACGGCAAGATATTCACCGGCATGACCAGCTGCACCCGCTTCCGCCCGGAGAAATGCTTTGTCAGCGCGTGGGACGTCAATGACGGCAAGCTGCTGTGGAAATTCGAAACCGCCGCGCGTGATGGCACTCCCGGCGGCGACACCTGGGGCGGCGTTGCCGACCTGTTCCGCGCTGGCACCGATACCTGGATCACGCCGAGCTACGATGCCACGCTGAACACCGTCTACATTGGTGTATCGCAACCGAAGCCATGGATGCCGGTCAGTCGCGGCATGACGGTTTTCGACGCGGCGCTGTATTCCAACTCCACACTGGCGCTGGATGCCAACAGCGGCGAACTCAAGTGGTACTACCAGCACGTACCGGGCGAAGTGTTCGATCTCGACGAAGTGTTCGAGCGCATGCTGGTCGATATCGACGGCCAGAAGCTGGTGTTCTCGATAGGCAAGCACGGCATCCTGTGGAAGCTCGATCGCACCAACGGCAAGTATCTGGCCCACCACGAGACAGTGTTCCAGAACGTGTTTTCCAGCTTCGATGCCGAAACCGGCAAGCCGCAGTACCGCGCCGACGTCATCGAATCGAAGCTGGGCGACTGGCTCGAAGTGTGTCCGTCGTCGGCCGGCGGCAAGAACTGGCATGCAATGAGTTATCACCCCGGCAGCAGCAGCCTGGTAATTCCGCTCAGCCAGAGTTGCTTGCGCCAGCGCGCCACCGAAATCGAATTCGTTGAAGGCGGCGGTGGTGCCGCTGTTAACCGTGACTGGTTCCTGATGCCGAACACCGACGGCAATGTCGGCAAGCTCGCCGCCTTCGATGTGCGCACGATGCAGCAGAAGTGGTCGATAGAACAGCCGGCATCGTTCATGACGGGTGTACTGACGACTGCCGGCAACGTAGTGTTCGCCGGTGACATGGACCGCCGCTTCCGCGCCTTCGATGTCGATAACGGCGCCACCCTGTGGGAAACGCGATTGGGCACCTCAGTACAGGGCTTTCCGATCACCTTCACTGCCAATGGCCGCCAGTATGTCGCAATCTCTACCGGTCTTGGTGGCGGCAGCCCGCGTATCGTGCCATCGCGGCTGACACCGGAGATCCGCTATCCGGCTACTGGCAACGCGCTGTATGTGTTTGCGTTGCCGGAGTAAGCAGTCACGCAGGCATCACGATTGATCGAGCAGGTCGCGTAGCACTTCCAGCCGTTTCAGGATCTGGTCGCGTGCAGTGCGGAACCGGGTTTTCAGCTCGTCCGGCGTGAGTGACGGATCGGAAGAAGCAGGATCGGCAATCGGCCAATGCAGGCGCTTGGTGGTGCCAGGCATGAGCGGACACACTTCCTCGGCACACAGCGTGATCACAATGTCGATGCTGGCGGGATCAATGGTGTCCACCGATTTGCTGAAGTGCTGACTGATGTCGATGCCCAGCTCTGCCATGACGGTAATCGCGTAGGGATTGACGCGCGAAGGTTGTGAGCCTGCACTCAACACCGTGGCCTGCTTGCCCAGCAGATGGCGCGCCAGCCCTTCCGCCATCTGGCTGCGGGCAGAGTTGGCGACACAGAGAAACAGGATGTTCATCATGGCAAGGCCTCAGGCATGTTCGTACCAGTCTTTGCTGCCGTTCACTACGCGCACCACCAGCAGCATCACCGGCACTTCAATCAACACGCCGACAACGGTCGCCAGCGCAGCGCCGGATTCAAAACCAAACAGGCTGATGGCAGCAGCAACAGCGAGCTCAAAAAAGTTGGACGCGCCAATCAAGGCAGAGGGGCACGCAATGTTGTGCTTCTCGCCAAGCGCCCGATTCAAGCCATAGGCCAGTGCAGAGTTGAACAGCACCTGGATCAGGATGGGCACCGCCAGCAGTGCAATGATCAAGGGTTGCTCAATGATGGCGCGGCCCTGGAACGCAAACAGCAGCACCAGCGTTGCCAGTAGCGCAGCGATGGACCAGGGACCTATCTTGCTCATGGCATTGTCAAAAGCCGCAGCTCCGCGAGCGAGCAACGACTTGCGCCACAGCTGCGCAATGATGACCGGAATCACAATGTACAACCCGACCGACACCATCAATGTTGACCACGGGACCGTGATGGAAGACAGCCCCAGCAAAAAGGCGACCAGCGGCGCAAACACCACAATCATGATGCTGTCGTTCAGCGCCACTTGTGAAAGGGTGAACAGCGGATCGCCGCCGGTGAGTCGGCTCCACACAAACACCATGGCGGTGCAGGGCGCGGCGGCGAGCAGAATCAGGCCGGCGATATAGCTGTCGATCTGCTCTGCCGGCAACAGCGGCGCAAACCAATGGCGGATGAACAACCACGCCAACAGTGCCATCGAGAAGGGTTTCACCAGCCAGTTCACAAACAAGGTCACGCCGATGCCGCGCACATGCTGGCGCACTTCGGCCAGCGCGGAGAAATCCACCTTCACCAGCATGGGGATGATCATCACCCAGATCAGCACACCCACCGGCAGATTCACATGCGCCACTTCCATGGCGCCGATGCTCTGGAAAATCGTCGGCAACAGTTGGCCGAGACCCACGCCAGCCAGAATGCAAACAAATACCCACACGGTGAGATAGCGTTCAAAAAAACTGATGGAGGATTGAGTGCTCATGCAAAGTATCCAAGCGGCGAGTCATTGAATGTTTTGTCTGTCATTTGCTTGCCTGCTTGCGCTTTGGTTTCGGGCTGCTGCCTTTTGCAGTCGTATTCGGCTTGAGCTCGCAGCTTTTGCCGGCACAACATTTTTCGGTGAGGAAGCCGAGCAACTGATTCATCTGCTGGTAGTTGGCTGAATAGTGGATGTAGCGGCTCTCCTGCCTCGCATCAATCAGCTCGGCGCGGCTGAGTTCTTTCAGGTGGAAGGACAGCGTGGCCGCCGGAATCCCCAGCTCTTCGCTGATTTTTCCCGGCGTCAGTCCATCGGTGCCGGCAACTACCAGCAAGCGGAAGATATTCAGGCGGGATTCCTGTGCCAGCGCGGCGAGCTGGATTACTGCATCGGATGCTTTCATGCTTCCATTATTATGGAAGAATCGAGTGCTGACAATGCCGGAAACTCATGGGCGGGTGTTCGCGTGCGGCGATTACCGCGCAGCGAGGGCTTCTTCCACAACTGAACGGTCGATCAGGTAGGCCAGTTCATCGCGGGTACGCGGAGTGCGGTCGCGTTCTTTCGCTACCCACTTCTCTTCCACCTCCAGCACGTCGAGCATGTCGGGCACGATGTGCAGCGGAAACTCCATCTCCGGCCAGGCCACTGCAATTTCATCCAGCGTCCAACCAGCGACGCTGGAGACATGCTGCCAGTGCGGTGTTGGATCGGCCTTCATCGCTTCGTTGGCTTTGTTGATGGCGCGCAGGAATTCCACAATGGCAGCGCGTTTGGTCGGGTCTGCCAGATCGCTGGCCCGCGCGTGCAGGTTGAACACTTCGCGGTAGACGCTGCGGTCCTGGAACATAATGCCGTCGTCGCCCAGTTGTTTGAGGGCGTCGTCCGGTTCTGGTTCCCAGATCGAGATCGCGTCAATTTCACCGGCCAGCAGTGCATCCGACATCTTGGTCATGCCGAGCACTTCGCCTGCATCCGGTGGCAACGACACAATCGTTACGTCTTCTTCCGTCAATCCCACCGTGGCCAGCATGGCAACGAGATAGAAATTGGCGGAGGTATTGCGCGGCAGCATC
>CAISOD010000281.1 GCA_903887045.1 uncultured Gammaproteobacteria bacterium
CAAGATCGATGAAGGCGTTGAGAAAGGCAGCCAGCAGAAAGGCGTGGCTGCCGCGACTCTCAGGCTTGCTCATCGCTCACCTCGGCCTCAAGCGGAAAGTCGGGGACATCGCGCAATCCTCCCAGCGCGTGCCAGCGATTCACCATGGCGCAGAACAGGTCGGCAGTTTTTTCGGCGTCGTAACGGGCGTTGTGTGCCTCGCCGGGTTCAAACCCCAGCCCGGCTACTTCACAGGCGCGCGCCAGTACCGTCTGGCCGTAACACAGCGCAGCCATTGATGCAGTATCCAGGCTTGAAAATGGATGGAACGGGTTGCGCTTTAGCTTGTTGCGCTCGGCGCCGGCATTGATGAAGCCGTGGTCGAAGTGGGCGTTGTGTCCCACCAGAATCGCGCGCGTACAACCGGTGGCTTTCACCTTGGCGCGAATTGCCTGGAACATTTCCTGGAACACCTGCAGTTCGGGATGGGCGATGCGCAGCGGATGATGCGGATTGATGCCGGTGAACTTCAGTGCCGATTCTTCCAGGTTGGCGCCGGCGAACGGCACCACGCGGTAGAAATGGGTGGACTCGCGCACCAGTTGGCCATCGGCGTTGAAGTCAAGCAGCACTGCAGCTACTTCCAAGAGTGCATCAGTGGCTGCATTGAAACCGCCGCATTCAACGTCGATGACAACCGGCAGATAACCGCGGAAACGCTTGCTCATGATGCTGGAAGTGCTGTGCTTGCCGTCTGGCGTTTCAGTCACGTTTTGCTTGTCCTTGTTGTGCTTTTCATTATCGAACCTGCCAATGCACGGTGTCGCCGGCACGCAGCGGCACGATGTGGTGTTCACCGAACGAGAATTCCTTGTCGAGCACCCAGGGCTTCCTGATCAGTGTGATGTGTTGCGTATTGCGCGGCATTCCGTAGAAATCAGGGCCGTGATGGCTGGCAAAGGCTTCCAGCTTGTCGAGAGCACCAAGCTGTTCGAATATCTCTGCGTAGAGTTCGAGCGCTGCCACCGCAGTGAAGCAGCCAGCACACCCACAAGCCGTTTCTTTCAGGTGTTTGGCATGTGGTGCCGAGTCAGTGCCGAGAAATACTTTGGGTGAACCGCTTTTGACAAAATCGAGCAGGGCCTGCTGATGCACATTGCGCTTGAGCACGGGCAGGCAATACAAATGCGGACGCACACCGCCAACCAGCATGTGATTGCGGTTGTACATCAGGTGCTGCACTGTAACTGTTGATGCAATATTGTCGGGTGCTGACTGCAAAAACTGCACAGAATCCCTCGTGCTGATGTGTTCGAGCACTACTTTCAGTTGCGGAAAGCGCTGGCACAGCGGTACCAATATGGTATCGATGAATACTTTTTCACGGTCAAATATGTCGATATCCGGATGCGTCACCTCGCCATGCACCAGCAGCAACAACCCGGTGTCGCTCAGCGCTTCCAGTGCCGGGTAGATGTTGGTGATGTTGGTCACGCCATGGGTGGAATTGGTGGTGGCTCCGGCAGGATACAGTTTGGCGGCGACTACGTGCCCGCTGGCAGCGGCACGGCGGATCTCGTCAGCACTGGTTTCATCTGTCAGATAGAGCACCATCAGCGGTTCAAAACCGGAGCCGGCCGGACTGTGCGCAATTAGGCGTTCGCGATAAGCCAGGGCCTGCTCGGTGTTTTTGACCGGTGGCACCAGATTGGGCATTGCAATGGCTCGACGGAAGACACGGGCGGTGTGCGGCACGGTATGGCTCAACACCTCTCCATCGCGGAAATGCACGTGCCAGTCATCGGGGCGTAGCAGGGTAAGTTCTTGCATGCAGAGTGAAACCATTCATCTTTGGCAGGCCGGCATTATGCGATAATGGCGGGCATGGCTTCACCCAATTCTTCAACGGGGCGTTCCGCGCCCCACGCCCCATCTCCGCGCTCCCCCCGTTGGCATGTGCCCCGTTTCGTGTGGCACTTGCTGCTGTGGAGCACGCTTGCCTTTGCCGGCTGGTGCGTGTGGATCGATTTTGAAGTGCGTCGCGATTTTGAGGCGCTGCAATGGGCCTTGCCGGCCCGCATCTATTCACGTCCGGTCGAACTCTATGCTGGTGCCCACATCAGTCAGCAGCACTTGGTGGACTACCTGCAGCGGCTTGGTTACCGCCGTTCTGCCCAAGTGGCCGGCCCTGGTGAGTATCAGCAAGGGGAGGAGCGGGTGAGATTACGTACCCGGGGCTTCCAGTTCTGGGATGGCGTCGAACCGCCGGTATATGCCGAGCTCGATTTTGACGGTCGCCATGTGCATAGCCTGCAAGGCGAGGGAGCCAGCGAGCTGGCCTTGTTGCGGCTGGAACCTGTCGAAATAGAACAGGTGAACCCCACCACCGGCGAAGATCGCCTGCCAGTAGCGCTGAATGAAGTACCCCCCGAGTTGGTGAATGCCGTTATTGCCATTGAAGACCAGCGCTTCTACACGCATCACGGCATTGACCCCATTGGCATTGCGCGTGCGATGTGGGCCAACATCCGTGCCGGCGGCATCGTGCAGGGAGGCAGTACATTGACGCAGCAGTTGATCAAGAATCTCTACCTCGATCGTGAGCAAACGCTGCGCCGCAAAGCAGAAGAGGCCTTGATGGCCATCGCGCTCGAGCTGCATTTCAGCAAGGAAGAAATCCTTACTGCCTACATGAATGAAATTTTCCTCGGCCAGGACGGCAATCGTGCCATCCATGGTTTTGCGCTGGCAGCCCAGCATTATTTCGGCCGGCCCTTGAATGAACTCAAGGTGGACGAGCTGGCATTGTTGGCAGGCATCGGTCGGGGCGCCTCCTATTACAACCCGCTGCGCTATCCCGACCGCGCAGTCGAGCGCCGCAACGTCGTATTGACTCGCATGCATGAGCGGGGCGACATCACCGATGATACGTTTACCCGCGGGCAGAAAGCCAAATTGCAGGTGCGTGAGAAGACCGGCAGCCGCAGTGGCTACCCGGCTTTCATGGAACTGGTTTACGACAACCTCAGCCGTGACTACGACAGCGCTGCGCTGCGCACCGAGGGTCTCAGGATATTCACCACGCTCGATTTGACGATGCAGAACAGTGTCGAAGCCAAACTGGATGGCGCCGTCAAAGCGGTCGAACGCGCCAATGCCAAAACTCCGCTCGAAACTGCCGTCGTCATCACTGATGCCAATACCGGCGAAGTGCGCGCGCTGGCCGGTGGCCGCCAACGCGGCTACAGCGGCTTCAACCGCGCTTTGCATGCGGTAAGGCCCATCGGCTCGCTGGTGAAGCCAGCGGTGTACCTGGCGGCATTGGAATCTCCCGACTACAGTCTGGCCACCGTGTTGTCCGATCGTGAAATTGGAATACCGCAACCAAAAGGCGAAACCTGGCGACCGCAGAATTACGACCGCGAAGTGAATGGTGATGTGTACTTGTTCGACGCGCTCGAACGCTCGCTCAACCTCGCTACGGTTGATCTTGGTTTGAAAGTCGGTGTGCCCACCGTAGTGGAAGCCCTGCAGCGCCTGGGCTACAACGGCGATGCGCTGCCGTATCCATCGCTGCTGCTCGGAGCCGTCGACATGACGCCTGTCGAAGTGGCGCAGATATACCAGACTCTGGCGAGTTCCGGCTTCCGTTCACCGCTGCGGGCAGTGGAAGCGGTGACAACTGCCACCGGCGAGCCGTTGGCCTATTACGGAATCGAAACCACGCAAGTGGCCGACCCTGCTGCCGTGTTCCTGCTTGAACATGCGATGCAGGGTGTATTCGAACGCGGCACTGCCCGCGGTGCGCTCAACACGCTCGGCGATCGCATGCCATTGGCCGGCAAGACCGGCACTACCAACGACTTGCGTGACAGCTGGTTTGCCGGCTACGGCAACGATCTGTTAGGCGTTGTGTGGCTGGGCCACGATGACAACACGGATACCGGTCTTACCGGCGCCACCGGCGCGCTGCGGGTGTGGGCTACCTTGATGAAGGAGCTCGACATCACGCCGCGCCAGATTACACAGCCAGCTGAAATCCAATGGGAACAGGTGCCCGCGCGCCCGGTGGCTGATGCCGGCCGCCGCGACTGTAACGAGGCAATGTCGCTGCCGTTCCACAATGCACGCTTGCCGTCGGTGGATTACACCTGCGAGGTAAATGAATCGTTCTTTGATCGCGTGCTCGATCGTTTCCGGAGCTTGGGCCAATAAAAACGCCAGCGAAGAGTCGGATGAGGAGCCCAATGAAGCAACCAAGGAAGCACCCAATGAAGAGTCCAGTGGAGAGCCCAGTGGAGAGCCCAGTGCAGAGATCAATGAATTGCCTGCAACTTGCCACCGTGCTGCTCGGCTGCGCGGTACTCACGGCGTGTACCACTACGTATGTGCCGCCGGTTGAACCAGCGCCGCCAGTAATGGCAGAGCCAACACCCGAGCCGGCGCCACAACCCGCACCTGTTGTTGTCAATCCAGCCCCACAGTTACCACCGCCGGTAGCAACCCCTACACCCGAACCGGTTGCACCAGCCGCAACACCGACTTCCACCCTGTTGGCTTCGGTACAGTCCGCAGTTGCTGCCGGTGATCTTGATCGGGGTGCTGCACTCAGCGAACGTGCATTACGCATCAGCCCACGTGACGCGAACCTGTGGTACCAGCTTGCACTGATCCGCTATCGCCAGCAGCGTTTCAGCGAAGCCGGTGACACAGCACGACGTGCGCTTTCAATGGCAGGCAGTGATGCGGTGTTGCAACGGCAGATCAACACTTTGCTGCAGCAGATTGGAAGTGGGACGCCATAGGCTCCAGACCGCTGCCGGAATTCCCCGGGTACTGATACCCGGGAGTTTCTGTCAGTCCCGCAACAGGAAAGTCAGCAGGAACAAGCTCAGCTTGAATCCGAGCAGTTTGAGGCCCTTGCGGGCCTCGGCGGGTTTCAGGCGTGCCACCATCGGCATCG
The DNA here is from genome assembly GCA_903887045.1 of uncultured Gammaproteobacteria bacterium. Lineage (GTDB taxonomy): Bacteria > Pseudomonadota > Gammaproteobacteria > Pseudomonadales > Pseudohongiellaceae > CAILUG01. The sequence goes on from CAISOD010000281.1 coordinate 4,943, forward strand.
CTCCAAATACCTTGCCTTTCACTACCAGTTCGTTGCCCTTGCGTTCGATGGCGCTGATTTCCATCAGTACGCTGTTGTCTGGTGCGTAGAGTTTCACTGGTTAACCGATCATGACTTTGCGTGGGAACTGGGCGTAATTCTCCCAACGGGTTGGCTTCTCGGGCAGTTCTTCCTGGGTGGCTTGCACCTGACCGTTCACATCAATCACGCGCGACACAAGGGTGTGTTCGCCGGCGCTGGCGCCTTTCCAGTCGTAGCTGAACAACTTCCACGAATACTGGCCATTGGCGGTGTCCACGGTGGCTGCTTGCCACGGGCCACCGTCGATACTGATTTCGACAGCGCGCAATGGCGTGCCATCGTTCAGTACGAAGCCGCTGATGCGATGGCCGCTGCTGCTTTTGGTGACCCGCACGATGGAGGATTTCAGACGGATCTTGGTGACCGAACGTTCTTCCCAGCGCACTTCGCCGCCGATGTCCTGCTTGCTCAAGGTGACGTAGTCACGACCCATGAAGCGGCCCATGAAGCGGCGGTCCTGCACGTGGATCTGCGACAGCCATTTGACGTTGGCTACGCCGTACCAGCCCGGTACGACGAGACGCAGCGGCGCACCATGATAAAGCGGCAGCGCTTCGCCGTTCATTTCGTAGGCCAGTATGGCGCCGGCATTGAGCGCATCGGTGATGTGCATGCTGCGGCCGAACGACTGCTCCACCTTGACGTCGCGGATGGTCTCTTCGCCCTTGTCGATGCCATAGAACACCACTTCGATGCCGTCGGTTTTGATGCCGGCTTCTTCCAGCAGTGGTTTCAGCGGTGTGCCGCCCCATTTGGCATTGCCGATCAGGCCCTGGAACAGGCGCGGGCTGTTACCACCGCATTCAAAGCCGGCGTCGATTTCCACTTTTGGGCGGGCACGAATTGCCGCCATGTCGAGCGTCAGTTCTTTGTTGACTAGGCCGGTGACGCGCAAGCTGTGGTTGGCTGCAACCTCTGTGGGCTGGCCGTAGTGCTGGATGATGTAGAAGTCGTCATTCGGTGTGTAGAACGACGAGATGGTGCGGCTGTCGAGGTAGTGGGTGGCGCCGGGTGCGACTGGCGGTGCGACGAATTCGGGCGGCATGTCGGTGAACGGCACCAGTTCCTCGTCGGCGGCGATGGCGAACCGGCTCCAAAGACTCTGGCTGGCAGCCAGCGACAAAGCGCCAATTGTCATTCCTTGTTTGAGAAAACCGCGACGTTCCTGGTCAGCTTCCTGCAGCAGTTTGTTGTTGTTGTCAGTCATCGTGCAGTTCCTCTTGGGATGGGGCGGGTGGGAAGCGGGTAGCAATGTGTGGCCTGCATTATTTGCCTGTGAGTGTACGCTGGTCAAACGGCTTGAACGCGGCCTGCTGGCGGCATAGGCTGCGCTACCAATCCAGGGGGTCCTTACATGCAACAGCGAATCAAGTCAGTTGCGCATTCCATCTCATCGGCCGTGGTGTTGCTGCTGGCGGCCGCCACTGCTTCGGCGCAGTCAGTGCCGGTACGCCATGAACACCAGGTCATGGTGCAGTCGACGGCACCGGCCACAGCCGGCCAGGCAATAGAGCTCTACGTGCGCGAAGTAAGCTCATCTGCGCCGACCGAAGCCATCCCGGTATTGTTCGTGCACGGTGCCGGCACCCCGGCCGAAGTGGCGTTCGATGTGCCAGTGGCCGGCTATAGTTGGATGGCTTACCTGGCCGAGCGTGGTTTTGCCACCTATGCCACCGACATGACCGGTTACGGCCGCTCGCAACGGCCGGCCCCCATGGCGGATCGTTGCAACCTCAGTGAAGAACAGCAGAAACAGGAATTCGGCGATGCCTGTGCCGCCACCGTCGCCACGGCGCTGACGACAATGGAATCCGACTGGCACGACATCGACGCGGTGGTGGATTTTCTGCGCGCAAAACATGGCGTTGATCAGGTGAAACTGGTCGGCTGGTCGCAAGGCGGCCCGCGCACCTTGGGTTATGCCCATGGACATGCCGACAAAGTGGCCAGCGTGGTGGTATTGGCCCCGGCCTACAATCGCAACGCCGCAGCAACAGCGGCTAATGCCCCGATCGCCGGCACTGCAATCACCAAACAATCGCAACAGGATTTCCTCACCCAGTGGAACGGCCAGGCGCCGTGTATGAACCAGTACGACCCGGTTGTGGCCACCGCAGTGTGGAATGAAATGCTGGCATCGGACCCGATAGGGGCCACCTGGGGCAGCGGAGTACGACGTGCGCCGCGGGTGCCGACCTTCGGCTGGACGCCCACTGAAGTCGCTGCCACTACAGTGCCGGTACTGCTGGCTGCAGGGCTCACCGATGGCCAGGTGAGGCCCGACCGTGTACGCGAGCTGTATGCCGATATCGGCTCCAGCAGCAAGGTATTGGTGGAGTTGGAATGTGCGTCGCATAACGCGATGTGGGAACACGGCGCCGAGCGGCTGTTTGATGCCAGCTATCAATGGCTGCACGACACTACCTACGACGGCAAGACCAGCGGCACTTTTGTGCTGAAGTCGGCAAAGTAACGCAGTGACCAGCAAATTCGCTGCTTTCTCGGCTGTCGATCATCACGCCGAGATCCCTGACAATTTTGTGCACCTGCGCGAAGTGATTGCCGACATCGCCGAAGATCTGCGCTATGCCGGCCCCAACAACTTCATCGGCTCACCGGTACCTGGCTACGAAGCCTCACGCGTCATAGTCACACTGGAAGCCGCACTTGCGCTGAAGCAAGCGCAGTGTGAATTGTCGTACAGCGGTCTCGCACTGAAGGTATTTGATGGCTATCGTCCCCAGCGTGCGGTGGACTTTTTCGGACGCTGGGCCGCTGACAGCGCCGACACATTGATGCAGCAGCGCTTCTATCCACGGGTAGCGAAGCAGGATCTGTTCACGCTCGGCTATCTCGTCAAGCAGAGCAGCCACAGCCGCGGTAGTACCCTGGATCTGACTCTGATCGACGCCATCAGCGGTGATGAGCTCGACATGGGTACCGAGTTTGATTTCTTCGACTTGTTGTCGTGGCCGTCGGCTACTGCAGTCAGCGCTTCACAGCGTGCCAATCGGCTCTTGCTGCGCAGCGTGATGACCCAGGCAGGATTTGCAGGGGTAGAAGAAGAGTGGTGGCATTTCACGCTGCGTGATGAACCTTACGCGGACCGCTACTTTGATTTCGCAATACGATAGGCAACAACCCAACCGAACCAGCCAGTGCTGGACCCGATGGCGGTATGCGGATTACGCTACGGCCTGCTGTCGATAAATACCAAGTTGATGTCAAAACAACAAAAAGACACAGGAAGGCCTTCATGTCCCTGATGCATTATCCGTCAGCTCCGTTCGTGCGTTTGCTGCAGTTCTCTTCGATTGCCGGCTTGGTCGTCATCCCGGTATTGGCACTGGCAGTGCAGGAGCCACCACAACCCAATGACCCCGGCCTGCGTGACCGCGATGTAAACGCCTCGGTGCCGAATATTTCCGGCATGTGGCAGGTGCGTGGCTATAACCGCTACATCAAGCCCGAAGACGGTTCACTGCCACCGTGGTTGCCATGGAACCAGCAGGCTTTCGAAGAGCGCGCTGCTGCTGAAGCCGCCGGCACCCCTTTGTACGATCCCACTGCTGCCTGTTTCCCCAGCGGCATTCCGCGCATCATTGCGGCGCCTTACCCTGTCGAAATCGTACAAACCCCGGACGAAGTCGTGTTTCTGTATGAAACCCAGCATCTTTTCCGTGTTGTACATCTAGGCAAGCAACATCCGGCGGTTATCGAACCAAGCTCAATGGGTCATGCGGTTGGTCATTGGGAAGGAGACACGCTGGTAGTGGACTCCACAGGCTTTGTCGACACCACCCAGATCGACGAGCAGGGTTCCAAGCACAGCGCCCAGATGCGTGTCATCGAGCGCATCCGCAAACTGGACAACGGCTCACTGGAAGTCGAGTTCACCATCGACGATCCCGCTGCGTTCTCCAAACCGTGGACGGCGAAGCGCGTGTGGGAATGGCGGCCGGACGTACGTTTTTATGAGTATGTCTGTGAAGAAAACAATCGCAATGCGCCGGATGCAAACGGCGTGTTGCGCAACTTCTGATCCGCCGGAGCACCTGTGATGACTACCACCAGAATTTTCCGCCGCTCGGCGTTGGCAGCACTCGCCACTTTGCTGATCCCCAGCCTGCTGGCAACCACCACTAACGTTCAGGCCGCAGAGCTGCCACCTGATATCGGCGGCATATGGCAATTGACCAACTACACCACCGGCGTGCGTACTGTTGATGGCCAGTTACCCCCGCTTACCGGCGAAGGCAAAGCCGCCTACGCCGCCAACCTGGCCGCACGCAAACAAATGAAGCCACGCGAAGACATGTCACGTTGCGTGCCAAGCGGTACGCCACGCGCGATGTTTGCACCAAACCCGCTGATGATTCTGCAGACAGCCCGCAAGATCACGCTGGTGCAGGAATACCAGCACCAGTTGCGCCATATCTATATGGACGAGCCGGTGCCGGATCCAGACGCGATCGAACTCAGTTTCACGGGTGAATCCGTGGGTCACTGGGAAGGCGATACGCTGGTGATCGATACCATCGGTCTGCACCGTGACACCGTGCTTGATCGCGAGGGCATGCCGCACACTACCGACATGAGTATCAAGGAGCGCTTGCGTTTGATTGAGGGCGGCAAGCAGCTGGAAGTGGTCATGAGCTTTACCGATCCCGCCTACTACAGCGCGCCATGGACTACGCGCATTGTGTTTGACAGCAAGCCCGGTGTTGAGTTGACCGAATACAACTGCCTTGGGCGCTACGAAGATCTCTGATCCATTCTGCGAGGAACCACACCATGAAATCTGTACGCGCGCTTGTCCTGCTTGTATTGACTGCAATATCCAGCGGGGGTGCTGTTGCGCACCACGCTTTCTCGATGTTTGACCAACGCCAGCAAGTGCTGCTGGAGGGTGAAATCAAGGAGTTCCAGTGGACCAATCCGCATGTGTGGGTACAGTTACTGGTGACTGGAGCCGATGGCAAAGTCGTTGAATGGAGCATCGAAGGCTCCAGCCCGAATGGATTGCGCCGTCAGGGATGGACTTCGAAGTCATTGCTGCCTGGCATGAAGGTAAGGCTGATGACCAACCCACTCAAAAATGGCGATGCCGGCGGCAGTCTGGTCAATATCACGCTGGAAGATGGCACTGTACTCGGACGCAGGATTGATCCAAACGATTGATGTTGGCGGGTCCGTTGCGCGGCGGCGGTCGGCCAGCGTCAACTCAGCCCGACTTGCACACCGGCGACGTACGCCACCACGCTGCGACCGAGCGCATCAAGGTTGTAGCCGCCTTCCAGTGTCGACAGCAAGCGTCCCTGGCAGTGTCGCAAGGCTACTGCAGCCAGTTGTTCACCGAGCCAGCCGTACGTCGCATCAGTAAAACTCAAACTGGCGAGCGGATCTTCCCCATGGGCATCAAAGCCGGCTGATACCAGCAACATGTCAGGCGCAAACGCCTCCAGTTGCGGCAACGCTTCGGCCTTGAACAGGGTGCGAAACGTGCTGTCATCGGTGCCGACAGCCAGCGGAATGTTGTGGATATTGCCGGCGCGGTTTTCGTGACGACCGCCAGTACCCGGATAGTGGGGGAACTGGTGAGTCGACAGATACAGTAGATCGGGCCGGCCCAGTGCAATGTCCTGCGTCCCGTTGCCGTGGTGCACATCAAAGTCGACGATGGCGATTCGACGCACGCCGCAATGCCGTTGTGCATACAGCGCTGCTATTGCGATCTGATTGAATACACAAAACCCCATCGAGCGTTCGGGAGTTGCGTGATGCCCCGGCGGTCGTGTCAGACAGAACACATGATGATGTGAGCACTCCTGCAGCAAATCGACAGCAGCACAGGCGGCGCCGACCCCACGCAGCGCAGCCTCACGCGAGCCAGGCGACAAATGTGTGTCAGGATCCAGCGAGTGGTGTCCGGATAGCGGCGACGCTGCTTCAATGTGACGCCAGTGCTCTTCATCATGCGCCAGCAACACCTGTTCGCGGGTGCCGAGTGGGGCTTCCGCCAACACAAGCCCCGGCAACGAAGGTGCTGCGTTGTGCACGGCTTGCAGGATGGCCGCGTAACGGCCAGGACTCTCCGGGTGTTGTGGGCCGGGATCGTGGTCGAGACAATGGTCGTGCAGATAGAGCGTGGTGGTCATTGGGTGTTATCTCGATCCAGCCAGAAACTTGTTCACCGCAGCGAGGTATAGCGAAGGCTCTGTCGCCTGCACTCGTTGCCGCAGGCTTTCCACCGTGTCGCCGGGAACCACAGCCACTTTCGACTGCAGCAGTACCGGCCCTTCATCGATGCCGGTACTGACAATGTGAACGCTGGCGCCGCTTTCGGATTCACCGTTGGCCAACACAGCGGCGTGCACGAAATCACCATACATGCCTTTGCCGCCGTGTTTCGGCAGCAGGGCAGGGTGGATGTTGAGGATGCAGCCAGCGAAGGCGGTCAGCAGGCGCGGGCCGATCACTTTCATGTAGCCTGAGCACACGACAATGTCAGTGCCGGCCTCACGCAATACATCGCAGATCGCATCGTCCGCGTTGTCGGCACCACGGTGGGTTTTGCTGCTGATATGTCGCACTGGCAGGTTGTTGTCGAGACACCAGTGGAAGATGGCTGAGTCGCGATTGTTGGTGACGACAATTCCCGGTGCAGCCTTGAGTACGCCGCTTTCCATCGCCGCGATCAGGTAGCGCGCAGAAGAGCCGCCGTGCGAGGCGAGGAAGCTGATGACAGGGAGTTGGCTCATCGGGAAGTTCCGGACTTCTTGTAGGTAGTGAGGCCGATGCCAAGCATGATAGCGACGGCGCCGATCAGCATCTTGGGTGTCGGGCTTTCAGCAAGAAACAGGAAACCCCAAAGCAATGCGAACACCGGCGCCAGGTAGGTGACAATCACTGTGCGTGCTACGCCGACAGTGGCGAGCAAGTGAAAATAGATGATGTAGGCAACGCCGGTACACAGCACTCCCAGCATAACGGCAATCACCCAACTGCTGGCGGGGACCGGTGCTGCTGGCCACAGCCACCACGCAAATGGTGCCAGTGCCAGTGATGCAAATACCTGACTGCCGGCCGACACCACCAGCGGCGGTACGCCAATGAGATATTTGCGTGTGTAGTTGCCGGTGAGGCCGTACATCAAGGTCGCACCGATGCCGGCCAACACCGGCAGCAGTGGAAAGCTGGCGCTGATGGTGTCGCGGTCAAACACCATCACCACCAACCCACCGAAACTCAGTGCAATACCGCCTATGGCAGCGAGGCTGAGTGTTTCACTCAGCCACAGCCATGCGATCAATGCGCTGAACACCGGCGTAAGAGCGTTGAGAATGGAGGCGAAGCCGGCCGAGGTGTATTGGGTACTGATCGACAGGAAGGTAAATGGCAGCGCTGTGCTGATGAGGCCCACTACCAACAGTTGTGGCCAGTAGCGCCGGAACAACAGCCATTGTTTGCTCAGCAGCATCAACGGCAACAGCGTGCAGGCACCGACCAATGAACGCGAGGCGGTAAGCGGCACTGCGCCGAAATCACCTACGGTCAGACGGATGAACATGAACGAACTGCCCCAGATGGCAGACAGCAGTACTAGAAGGGAAAATTGGCGCAGATTCAAGCAGTTGTCTCTACGGTCAGAGGGGGCGACGCGCATGCTAACATGCGCGCTTTTCAAGCGGAGGCCCCCCATGACCCAACCTTTTTCAGGCACAGAAGCGCTAGCCAGTTTTGCCGTAGGCCGCCAGATCGGCGAGCAGCTGCAGTCACAGCCGTTCCCGGGACTCAATGTGGACGCCCTCGTGGCCGGCATCGCCATGGTGTTGCGCGGTGAACCATGTCCCTACAAGGAAGACGAGCTGCGTGCTGCCATTGATGAACTCAATCGACGCGTGCAACGCATGCAGAAGCAGCAGGCCAACGGTCTGGCTGCCGCTGGTGAACAGTTCCTCAAGCAGAACGCTGGCCGGGCCGGCATCACTGTGACCGGCAGCGGTCTGCAATATGAAGTGCTGCAGAGCGGCAGCGGCAAACGGCCGACGACTGCCTCGCGCGTGCGCGTGCACTACGAAGGCACTTTGGTAGACGGCACGGTGTTCGACAGCTCGATCCAGCGCGGCGAACCCATCGAGTTCCCCGTCACCGGCGTTATCGCAGGCTGGACTGAAGCGTTGCAACTGATGCAGGAAGGCGCTCGCTGGAAACTCTACATTCCGCATGAACTCGGCTACGGCGCCCGCGGTGCCGGCGGTGTCATCGGGCCGTACAGCACGCTGATCTTTGAAGTGGAGTTGATTGCGGTACTTTGAAAATCCGCTGCCGGTACTGCTAATCAAACAGCAGGTGCCGGCTGAAGCACGGCAACATACTCGTGGTTATCCGCTCCGCGATCCGGTTGTTGTGATTCCTTTCATAAGTCTCGAACTCTTGCGCAATGCCTCTACCGCTACTACATCCAGGAACAGGGCAAGGAACAAATCTGCCAGGAGCTGGGCCTTGACCAGCGCCACTTTGATCGGGTTGCCTACCGGGCGCGTGAGCGTCTGCGCAAACGTGAGCGTCTGCGCAAAATAGTGGAAACCACCGCCATTGACCTGCGCGATGGCAAACCTGGCAAGGTGCGGCCGGAATTGCCAGAACAGCAGGAGCCGGATGCTGGCAGCGACACTGCCGGCAAGAAGACTTGCTGACTGCCATGTCACTTTTCAGTTTGTTTGAATCAAGAAAATCATTGATTCCTGAGACAAACGGCGTCGTCGTTGCACTTTACCTGCGGAGTGAGCGAATGGGGTTGCTGCGGTAGCTCATCCATGCAGGATGCACAGTACCGGGTATGGAGTTACCCACGAGATTACACAGTTAAGGACGAGCGTGACTTTTCTCGAGGATTGAGCTTAATCACAAGGAAGGCCCTTGACCCGGACCTGCGCCATTCTCACCTTCAGCAGCCCCGACTTCAGCCCCACATTCAATCTCGAATTCAGCTTCTGCGCGTTCTTACTGCTTCCGCGAGTATGTCGAACAACTCTAGTGTGGTGTCCCAGCCCATGCAGGCATCGGTGATGCTTTGACCATAGGTGAGACAGTTCAGCGGCTGCCCCGGCACCAGCTTCTGGGTGCCTGCCACCAGATGACTTTCGAGCATCAGGCCGATAATGGCCTTGCTGCCCCCTGCGATCTGGCCGGCAATGTCGCGGCACACTGTTGCCTGGCGCGCCGGGTCCTTGCCCGAGTTGGCGTGGCTGCAGTCAACAACGATGGCAGGCCGCAGCCCGGCTTTTTCCATTCGCTCTGTGGTTTCGGCAATGCTTTCCGGATCGTAGTTCGGGTGCCGGCTGCCGCCACGCAGAATCACATGGCAATCAGGATTGCCGGCCGTTTGAAAGATCGCCGAGTGGCCATCCTTGGTTACTGACAGAAAGTGGTGAGGATGTGCGGCCGAACCGACTGCATCTACCGCGATCTGGATGGTGCCACCGGTGCCGTTCTTGAACCCTACCGGGCATGACAGTCCGGATGCCAGCTCGCGATGACATTGCGATTCAGTGGTACGGGCACCGATTGCGCCCCATGACACGAGATCGGCGATGTACTGCGGGCTGATCAGGTCGAGGAATTCGGTGCCGGCTGGCATGCCCTGATCGGCCAGTTGCAGCAGCAGTTTGCGCGCAAGGCGCAGTCCGTCGTTGATGCGGAAACTGTCGTCGAGGCCGGGGTCGTTGATCAGGCCTTTCCAGCCTACTGTTGTGCGGGGCTTTTCGAAGTAGACGCGCATGACGATCAACAGGTCCTTTTCATGCGCCTGCATCTGCTGCTGCAAAAGATTGGCGTAGTCGATTGCGGCCAAGGGATCGTGGATCGAGCAGGGGCCCACTACAACCAGGAGACGGTCGTCTTCGCCGCGCAGGATTTTCTGGATGGCGGTGCGGGCCTTGAGCACGGTGCGTGTTGCACCATCGGTGATTGGGTGTTCGTTGATCACCTGGCGGGGTGAGCTGAGTTCTTTCATGGCAACGATGCGGGTGTCGTCGGTTTGGCTTGGCATTGTCTTTTCTCGCTGTGTTCTTTGAGGCCGCGGCTGGCGGGTCAAGAGTGGTAGGTGACCTTCAAATCGAGTTGCAATCTGAACTCGTCGACATCGAATTGCAGGGGCAGTTCGCAGTCGCTGAACGCAACCAGCGTTACACCCAGTGTTTCTTGCCGGATATAGCTGGCGTGCGCAGTGATTGCGGCGGCAAGTTCTGGCGACGCGTCATAGTGGATGTCGATGCGGTCGGTGACTTTGAAGCCGAGATCCTTGCGGGATTTCTGGATACGGCTGACGACTTCACGGGCGAGGCCTTCCTGCACCAGTGCTGGGTGCAGCGTGCAGTCCATATCGATGGTGACAAGGCGATCAGAGATGGCATCAGTGCCGGGCTTGGCTTCGCGGAATACAAGAATGTCTTCGAGGCTGAACGGGACGTTGTCGATGGTGAGTGAGCCAGTGGCCTGCAGTCTATTCAAGGCAGCGGCATCGAGTTTCTCGATGAGGCCACGGAATTTGCCGAAGTCCTTGCCGAGGCGTTTGCCCAGGACAGGGGCATTCGGTTTGGCGAAAAAGCGGATGTAGTCGTCTTCGTTGCGGGTATAGTCAACGCGCTTCACGTTCAATTCGCCCCTGAGGTAATCCTCGAGACGGGCGATTTCATCGAGCATGGTTTGTTCGCGATGTATCACGGTCAGGCGCGCCAGCGGAGTCTTGGTCTTGATCTTGACCTGGTTGCGCTTCTGGCGGCCCAGCAAGATGATGGCCTGCATGCGCGCAACGGCGGCTTCCAGCACTGGCTGGATGCAGTTCGCATCCGGTTGCGGATAGCGGCACAGGTGCACCGACTGCGGCTGGGCGACATCTTGCGGCGCGTATGGCAGTAGCTGCTGGTAGATGTGCTCGGCCAGGAATGGCGCAAACGGCGCCATTGCCAGCGTGAGGCCATGCAGTGTCTGGTAGAGAGTCTGGTAGGCGGCAGTCTTGTCAGCCGACTCACCTTCCGTCCAGAAACGCGAACGGTTAAGGCGGATATACCAGTTGGTAAGCTCTTCAATGAACTCGAACAGTGCAGGCACTACGTTGTACAGCTTGTACTCCGCCATCTCGCGGGTGACGTTGGTCAACAGCGATTGCAGGCGCGACAGCATCCATTGGTCGGTGATGTTGGTCGACAAGGGTGCAGCGGCCTGCGCACGCCATTGGTCGATATCCGCATAGGTCTGCAGGAACCTGAACGAGTTGAACCATGGCAACAGCGCGCGACGCACCATGTCCTTGACGCCGCTGTCGGCGAAGCGCTGTTCTTCGGCTTTCACCAGCCCACTGTTGATCAGGTACAGTCGCAGCGCATCGGCGCCATAGGCGTCCATCAGTTCGTCCGGTGGCGTGTAGTTGCGCAACCGCTTGGACATTTTCTTGCCGTCTTCGGCCATCACGATGCCGTTGACGATGACATTCTTGAACGATGGCTTGTCGTACAGCGCGGTGCTCAATACCAGCAGTGTGTAGAACCAGCCTCGCGTTTGGTCGAGGCCTTCGGCGATGTATTCGGCAGGGAAACCGGCTTCGAACAATTCCTGGTTCTCGAACGGGTAGTGCAACTGGGCATACGGCATGGAACCGGATTCAAACCAGCAATCGAGTACTTCCGATACGCGGCGATAGGTGCCTGCTTCACCCGGCAACTCAAACGTGAGGTCGTCAACGTACTCACGGTGCAGGTCGGCTACCAACACGCCAGTGTGTTCCTGCAGCTCGGCTATCGAGCCTATACAGATCACTTTGCCGTTTTCATCATTGATCCAGATCGGCAGCGGCGTGCCCCAGTAACGGTTGCGAGAGATACACCAGTCAAGTGCGTTCTGCAGCCAGTTGCCCATGCGACCGTTCTTGATGTGGTCGGGCACCCAGTTGATCTGCTGGTTGCTGGCCACCAGGCGATCCCGCAGCGATTCCACTTTTACGTACCAGGACGGAATCGTACGGTAGATAATCGGCGTGTCGGAGCGCGGGCAGAATGGATAGCTGTGCACGACGACATCCTGCTGGAACAACATGCCTTCTTCTTTCAGGCGGCGGATGATCAGCTTGTCGGCATCTTTGACATAGACGCCGGAGTAGTCGCTGACCTCGCTGGTGTACTTGCCTTCGAAATCAACCGGACATGGCGCCGATTTCACGCCGTGCGCTTTCATCACCCGGAAATCGTCTTCCCCGAATGCAGGTGCCTGGTGTACTACGCCGGTACCGCTGTCGGTGGTGACATAGTCGTCGGCCACCACACGGAAAGCGCCTTCAGCATCAAGGTGATTGAAGTAGGGGAACAGCGGCACATAGCGTTTGCCAACAAGCGCCGTGCCGGGCAGCGTGTTGAGCACATTCAGGTTCTTTCCCTTGCCGACAGCTTCGAGCCGCGCTGCCGCGATATAGATCTTGCGACCGCTGTCCGCTTCCTGCACCAGCAAATAATCGATATTGGCGTTGACGCAGAGACCAAGGTTCGAGGGCAGCGTCCACGGCGTGGTCGTCCAGGCAGCGATGAAGGCGTCTTCATCTTGCAGCTTGAACAAAACGGTAACGGCAGGGTCCTGGACGTCCTGGTAGTTGGAGCCGGCCTCGAAGTTCGACAGCACTGTGCCCAGTGCAGTGGAGAACGGCACCACTTTTACGCCCTGATAGACCAGGTCTTTGCTCCACAGTTGTTTCAGCACCCACCACACCGACTCCATGAAGTTGGGATCCATGGTTTTGTAGTCGTTGCGGAAATCAACCCAGCGACCGATACGGGTGATGGTCTTTTCCCATTCGGCGGTGTAGCGCTGCACGATGCCGCGGCATTCGTCGTTGTAGGCCTTGATGCCGAACTGTTCGACTGCCTGCTGCGCGCTCATGCCGAGTTTCTTGTCGATCTCGTGTTCGATCGGCAGTCCGTGGCAGTCCCAGCCGAAACGGCGCTGCACGTAATAGCCCTGCATTGTGTAATAACGCGGGATGATGTCTTTCAGCGTGGAGCCGACGAGGTGGCCGTGATGCGGCAAACCGGTAGCGAATGGCGGGCCGTCGTAGAAGATGTAGGGCACACAGTTCTTCGTTTGCTCCAGCGAGCGCTGGAACACATTGTTGTCGCGCCAGAACTGCAGCACAGCATGCTCGGTCTGCACAAAAGAGAAGCTGTCGCCGGCTGTGATGTCGCGATCGTCAGGTATGCTGATGGTAGTGTCGGTATTCATGGCTTTTCCCGGGTCATGAAATGCAAAAACCCGCCGAGAGGCGGGTTCTGGTGCATGTGCGTATGCCTTCAACCCACCGACTGGTGTCGAATAATAAAGCGGTAAATGAAGGATGCGCTGCTCATGGCCGGCAGGATAGTGGCATTGCTTTCAAAGTCAAGCCGGGAACAGCACCCAAGTGGGCAGAATCGCCGGGAAATGCCGAAACATCACGCTTGGGTGTTTGTCGCTGCCGCGATATATCCGCGGTTGAAGACCGGGCAGGGTCGGTGTTGAATACGTCAACAGTATAGTATTGATCCGGCTGCCATCCTCTTGGCAGCAATAACGGCCTCGCGATCCCATGTCCGTGTTTTTTACCTCCAACCTGATCGACCAGATCATCAAGGGACGTTGCGCCGAATTTGCCGAGCTGATGGGCATGCACAAAGCCCCGGCCGGTGAATTGCAGGTCAATTCCTTCCAGCCGGGCGCGCATGCTGTCGACGTAGTCAGCCGCAACGGCAAAAAGCTGCTCGGCGCCTTGACGCAAATCCACACCGAAGGTTTGTTTTCCGGCCTGTTTCCCGGCAAGAAACTGGTGGATTACCGGCTGCGTGTGCACACGGCAGCGGGTATCACTTTGCTGGACGACCCCTATCGCTTTTCCTGTTGCCTTGATTCCACCGAACTGCAGTTGTTCAGCGAAGGCCGCCACGAGCATGTATGGCAATGGCTGGGAGCCCATCCGCGTGTAGTCGAGGACTGTGAAGGAATCCACTTCGCGCTATGGGCACCCAATGTGCGGCGCGTCTCGCTGTTGTTGCCCCACACCGATTGGGACAGCCGCGTGCTTGTGTTGCGTCAGCAGCGGGAGCATGGGTTGTGGGAATTGTTCGTGCCTGGCTTGTCGGCAGATACCCCGTACCGCTTCGAACTGATGTCGGCCGACCTGCGGCCGCAGCCACTGTGCTACGACCCCTTCGCACAACGGGTGGATACGCAGCTGGCCTGCTGCTCGAGGCCGGCACTGCCCGACACCTGCCTTCAAGCCCACGGCTGGCGGGATCATTTCTGGCAACTGCTGCATGCCAACCAGAGCGGGCAGGACCTGCCGCTGGTAATCCACGAATTTTCACTGGACGATTTTCTGCCCAGCAGCGGGTTGCACTGGGAACGGCTTGCCGGTTTGTTGCTGCCCGAACTGAAAACGCTGGGGTTCACCCATTTGCTGGTGCGCGATGCCCACGCACGTGCCAGCAAGGGCCGGCAGCAATGGCATGCGCTGCTGGCACCGCCGCCCGAACTGGGTACTGGCAGCGAATTGCAGCAATTCATTGATCAGGCACATGAACTCGAACTGGCCGTCGTGTGGGACCTGCCGCTGGCTACCGTGCTGGCAGCGCATGGCGTGCGGCAGCGCGACAGTTTTGACTGGCTCGCGCATGGCGGTGCCTTGCTGAGTCTCGTGTCGGGTTGCATTGATTACTGGCACCAACAAATGCATATCGATGGCTTTCGCCTGCGCGAACTTGATGCCTTGCTGGCGTTGCCGCAGAGTGGGCTTGCCACTGCTCATCATGACAAAGCGTTTGCACGCGAATGGTTGGGACAACTGCTGGTGCGGCTGCGGGAACGCTTTCCGTCGCTGTTGTTGTTGGCTGATACCACTGCTGCCTGGCCCGAGCTCACGTTAACCACTGGCAAAGGCGGCATGGGATGCGATTTCCGGCTTACTGCTGTTGCTGCAACGGTCTTCGACACGCGGTTACGCATTGATCAGCAGTTGGTGGATTTCCAGCAGGGCAATCGTCTGCAGCAATTGATTTGTCATTCGCCGCTGGTTGAGGCGGATGAAGCACTGCAACAGGTACTGTTGCTGGCGCTGTGGGCATTACCGGGCCGCAAGCTGTTGCGGCTTGATTGCCACCAGGTGCTGTCGGCAGCCACATGGCAACCTGAAAGCGGCGACGACCTGCAACTGCAGCTTGGCGGCGGTCTCACTGCCGCCACCCAGGATCTCGTGCGTCGCCTTAACCTGTTGTACCAGGGCAGTCCCAGCCTATACGAACAAGACGCCAGCCATGAAGGCATCAATGTGTTGCATGCGGCACCGGGTTTGTACGTGTTTGAACGGTTGAGCCGGCATGCTGCCGAGGTGTTACTGGTAGTCGTCAATGCCAGTCAGAATGATTGCACGGCCTTGCGCGTGCGGCCGCTGCACAAGGGTCACTATCGCATCCTGTGCCGGGCGGGCAATGCAGTATTGGCAGACACAATCGACGCAGTTCAGCCTGATGCCGCTGGCTGGCTGGTACTGGATATCCCGGCGTGCACCGCGATGATCGGCTCTGCGGAGTGGTGAGCGCAATTTTGGTGCAGAATTTCCCGGTATTTACCGATAGGTCAGGTAAAGTGATCTGCCGCAACTCGCTGTTTGCCAGTTGTACACAAGTTGTGCTGCACTGTTGCTGGACGCTGTCTTTCCAGCTATGGCAAGATGCAAGCAAGGTCTCAAGCACGCCTACTGAAACAGGAACTGCGCCCGCTGTATGCCAATCGACTGGAAATCCTATGCTACAGGTGATTTTTTCGATGAGCTGATCAGCGCGCCCGGCAAACCCCGACCTTTCGCCCGTACACTGGCCAAGTACCTGGCCTCCCTCTCTGATGAGGAATTGATCCAGCGCCAGGATGCAGTGCGCTATGCCATCAAAACGATGGGCATCTCCTTCACCGTATACAGCGAAGCCGGCAATATCGACCGCGAGTGGCCGTTCGACCTTATCCCCCGCATCATCCCGCAAAAAGAATGGCAGATCACCAGCAAGGGTCTCGAGCAGCGCCTGCGCGCGCTCAACTGCTTCATCCATGATGTCTACAACGACGGCAAAATCTTCAAGAACAAGGTGGTGCCGATCGAACTGGTGATGGACTCCGAGAACTACCGTCCCCAGTGCAAGGGTATGAAGCCCAAATACCAGGTGTGGGCCAACATCTGTGGCACCGATCTCGTACGCAACAATGACGGCCAGTTCTACGTGCTGGAAGACAACCTGCGGGTACCGTCCGGTGTGTCGTACATGATGGAGAATCGCACCGTTACCAAACGGGTATTTCCCGAGTTGTTCGAGAATTCCGAGATACTGCCCAACAGTGAATACCCGAGTCACCTGTACGAAATGCTGATGTCGCTGTCGCCGCGCGACAAAGCCCGCCCCGAAGTGGTGGTGCTGACCCCGGGCATCTATAACTCAGCCTATTTCGAACACAGTTTCCTTGCGCAACAAATGGGAGCTGAACTGGTACAGGGCAGCGACCTCATGGTCGAAGACGACAAGGTCTATATGAAGACCATCAATGGGTTGGCGCCGGTCGACGTGATCTACCGCCGTATCGACGACATGTTCCTTGATCCCACCGTGTTCAATCCGGATTCGCAGCTCGGCGTCGCCGGTCTGCTGGGCGCATGGCTGAAGGGCAACGTCGCGCTGGCCAACGCACCCGGTGCCGGCGTTGCCGACGACAAGGTCATCTACACCTACGTGCCGGCGATGATCAAATACTACCTGGGTGAAGAGCCCATTCTGCCGAACGTGCCGAGCTATCTGTGTATCGACGAGAAGCAACGTGAGTACGTATTGAAAAACCTCGACAAGCTGGTGGTGAAGCCTGCCAACGAAAGCGGTGGTTACGGCATGCTGATGGGGCCGAAGGCCAGCAAGAAAGAGCGCGATGAATTTGCCCTGCGCATCAAGGCCAATCCGCGCAATTACATGGCACAGCCACTGGTGTACCTGTCGACTTCGCCGATTCTGACCGGTACTGGTGGTGGCGTTGAACCGCGCCATATCGATTTGCGACCCTTTATTCTGCAAGGCAAGAATTTCTATGTGACGCCGGGTGGACTCACCCGCGTGGCATTGGTGAAAGGGTCCTATGTCGTCAATTCGTCCCAAGGCGGAGGCAGCAAGGACACCTGGATTGTTGATGAAAACGGTGTGCCCGGCAGTAAAAACGCAGAGGGAGGAGCAGCCTGATGCTGTCGAGTGTGGCCGAACGCGTTTACTGGCTGGGCCGTTATCTTGAGCGGGTGGAAAACACCGCCCGGCTGGTCAATGTCTACTCCACGATGCTGCTTGATCTGCCCAGCGGCTCGCACATTGGCTGGTCACTGCTGGTTGACATAACCGGCTGCCACGAGGAATACAACAAGAGCCACAGCAGTGTGGAAGAGAAGCAGGTGGTGCGCTTCCTGCTGGCCGACAGCAAGAACCATGCATCCGTTCTCAACTGCGCCAACATGATGCGTGAAAATGCCCGCACCACGCGCGAGATCATTCCGTCGGAAGCGTGGGAGCTGGTCAATAATCTCTATCACACGCTGAAGGAGGATCTGTCGCGCACCATCAGCCGTCGCTCGCGCCAGCAAACGCTGGAAAATGTGGTCGGCGACTGTCAGCGCATCGTTGGTGTACTGACCGGCTGCATGAATCATGACACTGCGTTTGCCTTTATCCAGTTGGGTCGCAAGGTCGAACGTGCCGACATGACCTCGCGCATTGTTGATGTGGGTTCGATCAGCATGCTGCCGGCCTTCTCACGCTCGGCCAAGCAGAAGTCATTTCTTGAACCCTACGAGAACATCGTGTGGATGAACGTGCTGCGCTGTGTAAGTGGTTACCAGGGCTATCGCCAGCGCACGCACAGCCAAGTGAAGGGTGACGAGGTGGTGAAATTCCTGCTGCAGGATGAAGCCTTCCCGCGTTCGCTCGGCTACAGCCTCACCGACCTGGTCGGACACCTCAACAAATTGCCCAACAACGTCGAAGTACTGCGGGCGGTGGCGCGGGCGAAGAAGGTTACGCTCGAAGTCAATATCAACCAGTTGCTGCAGCACGGCCTGCTGGATTTCATCGATGAGTTGCAGATATCAATCGCCGACATCCACGAGGAAATCAACAACACCTGGTTCCGCCCGGTTGAGTTGCGCAAGCCCGTACGCAAGGGACAATCCCAGACGCAGGCCTGAATCCGGCGTTCAGTAAGGATCGGAGTCAGTAACTGGCAGAATTGCTGTCTGGCGTCAGTGGCTGTTGCTCCAGCGCCAATGGTGGCAGCTGGTGGAAAGCCTCCTTCAGTTTGTTGTCCCAGGCGCGCTTCAGATCCCGCAGGAACTGACTGTCGTCGTCAAAGCGGTAATGTCGCTGCATGTTGAAACTGCCGGTCTTGTAGATCAGCACTTCGATTGGCGGGCCCACGGTCAGGTTACTGCGCATCGTTGAATCCATCGACACCATGGCGCACAGCGATGCGGTTTCGAGCGGAGTATCGAGTGTCAGGATGCGGTCGAGGATTGGTTTGCCGTACTTGCTCTCGCCGATCTGCAGGAACGGTGTGTCCTTGCTGCTGGTGATGTGATTGCCTTCCGGATAGATCATCACGATGCGATGGTCGTTGCCGGCAATCTGGCCGCCAAGGATGAAACTGGCCTGGAATCCGTGGCCGTTGTGCGAGTGTTTTTCCTGCTGCAGGCGGCTGACTTCGCCGAGATAGTCTGCGGCTTCTCCGATTGAGTTGACGGTATTGAGGTTGATGGCGGCGTTTTGGCGGATGTCTTTCTTCATCTGCGCAATTGTGGCCTGCGTGGTGGCCAGGTTGCCGGCAGTCATCACCACAAACTGCCTTGCTGGACCGAGGTCGAAGCGGAACATCTTGCTGTAGGTGCTGATCTGGTCGACACCGGCATTGGTGCGTGAATCAGAACAAAACACCATGCCGGCACTTACCGAAACTGCTACACAGTAGGTCATGGGTTTTTCCGTTTGCGCTGCAACTCGAGCAGCTTGCGTGTCTGGGCGGCAACGCCGGGTTTCGCCAGCATTTGTTCATCGCTCAGGTCCCGCAACTCGTGCGGGAACACCAGCCAGTCCGGGGTTTCGTGCAGATAGAAATCCGGAATCAGCTGCGTGACGTTGCTGGTGGGTTTGAACCACGGCGTGGCCAGCTTGATATAGGGAGTGTAGGGGCCGCCAGTCATCGCATGCAGGTGATTGATCACTGCCTGCATGGTACGGCCGGAGTCGAACACATCGTCGACCAACAGCACATGGCTGCTGGTTTCCACGAACGGTTGCAACAGTTCCATGCCCCACAGGCGGATGGCGCCCTGTTGGTCGAGGCCTTCGTAGGAGCTGCTGCGAATCGCAAAGTGCTGGCACGGCATGCCGAGATACTCGAACACTTCCTGCATGGCGATGCCAATCGGCGTGCCGCCACGCCACAGCGCCACCAGCAAGTCAGGCTGGTAGCCGCTCTCGACGATTTTCATCGCCAGTTCATACGAGTCCACCAGTAACTGGTCGGCACTGAGATAGCGCAAATTCATGGGGCAGGCCGCTGTTACGGGGTTGGCTGGGTAGCTGTGCCGGGATCACCCAGCACGCCGAAGGTAATGACGTTGAGCCACGAGCGCTCGGTCGCGATCTCGGGCAGAACGAAGCTGTAGGGCGTTTCAGCGCGGGTGGGGCGGCGCGTTGGGGCCAGGGGAGCATCTTTCTTGTTGGAGCCCAGCAAGCCAAAGCTCATCGAATAGACGAACGAAGGGTCGGTGATCTGTGTTGATACCAGGAAGTTGCCATTTTCATCGAGCTGTGCGCTGTCGGGATAGTTGGCTTTGAGGATGGCAAGTGACTGGTCGGCCAGGTCGTTGAGGCCCATACGCAAGTACATCTCGGTGATGATTTCCATGGCACGCGGCACAGCGGGTGCGCCCTGGTAGTTTTCGACGACATACTTGGCGCGGTTCAGTGACGACAGATAGGCCTGCCGCTGGATGTAGAACTCCGCTACCACGATTTCGTAATTGGCCAGCATGTTGCGCAAGTAAACCATGCGCGCGCGCGAATCACTGGCGTATTCCGAGTTTGGGTACAGCGCTACCAGTTGGGCAAAGTCGGCGAACGAATCACGCGCCTTGCCGGGGTCACGCTTGCTGGGGTCCGTTGGCAGCCAGCGACCAAGAATACGCGCATCCTGACTGTAGTAGGCCATGCCCTTCATGTAGAGGGCGTAGTCGATGTTGGGGTTGTCGGGATAGAGGCGTATGAAACGGTCGGCGGCGGCGCGAGCGGCCTCGGGCTCGTTGTTCATGTAGTAGGCATAGATCAGCTCGATCTGCGATTGCGCCGCATAGCGGCCAAACGGGAACTGCGCTTCGATTTGCTGCATTACTGCGATGGCGCGCGGCCAGTTGCTGACCAGTACCGATTGTTGGCCGATTTCCCACAGGCGTTCTTCGGTGTTGTTGGCCAGATCGTCATCGTTGGAGCCGCAACCGGCCAGCAGCAATACCAGGGCCAAGGGCAGGATTTTCAGCAGAGAGAGCAACTTGTTCACGGGGTACACTGCGAGTCAGGAAGGGGTTTGTATAATGGCCGGCGAGTTTACACCCTCCCGCCACCCCTGCCATAGAACCCCGCAAGGGCATATGGGTCTCATTCAGGAAGTTTCCATGCCCGTTCCCACGGCTTACGACCAGCCCGAACCTCTTCAAGAAGCCGAACAGATAGAACTCAGCCAGACCGCCGGGCCCATGCATACCGGCCTGCGGCTGGACCAGGTGGCCGCCCAGATGTTCCCGGAGTATTCCCGCGCGCGCCTGCAGGAATGGATCAAGGAGGGCCAGCTGACGCTGAATGGTGAAGTAATGCGCGCCAAGGACAAGGTGCTGGAAGGTGATCAGGTGGTACTGATGGCCGAAATGGAAGCCGCCATTGATTTCAAGCCAGAGACCATGGCGCTCGACATTGTTTATGAAGACGACGACGTCATCGTCGTCAACAAGCCAGTGGGCCTGGTGGTGCATCCGGCTGCCGGCAACTACAGTGGAACCTTGCTCAACGGCCTGCTGGCGCATTGCCCCGAACTGCAAACGCTGCCGCGTGCCGGCATCGTGCACCGGCTCGACAAGGACACCAGCGGTCTGATGGTGGTGGCGAAGAATCTCAACGCGCACCAGGAGCTGGTGGGCCAATTGCAGGAACGTACAGTGTCGCGGCATTACCACGCCGTGGTTTATGGAGTGGCCACTGCCGGCGGCACCGTCGATGCGCCAATTGGGCGGCATCAGACGCAACGCCAGAAGCGCGCAGTGACCGACGCCGCTGATGCGCGTCCTGCCGTTACCCACTATCGAGTGGTGAGTCGCTTCCGCAGCCATAGTCATTTGCTGGTGCAACTCGAAACCGGCCGCACCCACCAGATCCGCGTACACATGGCGCACATCGGCATGCCGATTGTGGGCGATCAGGCCTATGGTGGCCGGGTGAAACCGCCACGCGGCGCTGTACCGGCCCTGCTCGATTTCCTGCTGACTTTCAAACGGCAGGCGCTGCACGCCGGCGTGCTGGGCTTTGAGCACCCGCGCACTGGCGAAACCATGCAGTGGGAAGCGCCAATGCCGGCTGACATGCAGGAATTGTTGAAACTGTTGGAGCTCGATCGTGGCTGAACTGCTGGTGCGCCCGGCCTGGTCCTTGCCGCCTGACGTGCACGCCTTTGTCAGCACCCGCCACGGCGGCAACAGCAGCGGCGACTATCACAGTCTCAATCTTGGCCAGCATGTTGGCGATGATGCCGCTGTCGTTGCAAGCAATCGTGCGGCATTGCTCCAGGTCTTGCAGCAGCAGAGCGGCGCGGCTGCGCTGGAGCTGCAATGGATGCAGCAAGTACACGGCACCAGCGTCACCGGTATCGACAAGGTAGTGGACGCTCCGCCGGTTGCCGATGCTCTCTACACCACCCGGAACCATATAGCTCTCAATGTGCTGACGGCTGACTGTCTGCCGGTATTGTTCTGCTCAAGCAACGGCAAGGAAATTGCGGTAGCCCACGCCGGCTGGCGTGGGCTGTGCAATGGGGTGCTGGAGGCGGTGGTGCTGCAGTTCCGGTGTGCACCGGCTGACATCCGTTGCTGGCTCGGCCCTGCGATCGGGCCTTGTCATTTCGAAGTCGGCAGCGATGTGCGCGACGCCTTTCTGATGCTGTCGCGCGAGACCTGGATGGCTGCCACCAAGGCGGCTTTCACGCCCGGTCCCAGGCCCGGAAAATGGATGGCGGATCTGTACGCGCTTGCGCGCATCCGTTTACAAAAGTCGGGCGTCACCGATATCGCGGGCACGCCGCAGTGCACTGTTTGTCTGGCAGACGACTACTATTCCTATCGTCAGCAGCAGGTAACCGGCCGCTTTGTCACCGGGATCGTCAAAGTTTCCTGACACGGAAACTGCGGCCCTTGATCTTGCTGCTCTTCAGTTTCTGCAACAGCGCCGGCACTGCAGCGCTCTGCACCGCCACATAGGCGCGAGTCGGCAGGACATCAATCTTGCCGAGCTGCCCGGCAGTCAAACCGCCGTCGCCGGTAAATGCCCCCACGATGTCGCCGGGGCGCAACTTGTCCTGGCGGCCACCATCGATCACCACCGTGGTGAAGGCTGGTGCCGGCAAACTGCTGTGCTGGCTGCGCGGTGGCAGTGCACTGATCCTGTATTCACAGCCCGCAATTTTTTCGATGCGCTCAAGCCTTGGGCGTTCACCACTGGCAACCAGCGAAATTGCGAGTCCGCTTTCACCGGCACGGCCGGTACGACCGATACGATGCGTGTGGTTGTCAGGGTCGTTCGGCAATTCATACGCCAGCACCAGCGGCAGCGCCTTGATGTCGAGGCCGCGCGCCGCCACATCAGTGGCCACCAGCACACGGCAGCTGCCGTTGGCAAACTGCAGCAGGGTTTCGTCACGGTCGCGCTGTTCGAGTTCACCGTGCAGTGCCAGCGCCGGAATGCCGCGCTTCCACAGGAAGTCAGTGAGGTCGCGCACATCATTGCGGGTATTGCAGAACACCAGACAGCCAGTGGGTTGCTGCTGCAACAACAGGCCCAACACTGCCTCGCTGCGCACAGCGGGTTCCACGCTGTAGAAATATTGTGTGATGGTATCGGTACTGTGTTGGCTTTCTACGGTGACTGCTTGCGGCTCGCGCTGAAAACGCTGGCTGAGTGCACGCACTTCCGGCGAGTAAGTGGCGGAGAACAGCCACGTCAGACGCGTGCCCGGCGTGTATTCAAGAATGTGGCTTACCTGTTCCAGAAAGCCCATGTCCAGCATGCGGTCGGCTTCGTCGAGCACAACGCTTTGCAGTGCATCCAGCTTCAGCAGGTTCTTGTCGAGCAAGTCGATGAGACGGCCCGGAGTGCCGACCACTACTTGCGGTTCGTGCACCAGCGAATTGATCTGCACACCCACCGGTACGCCACCACACAGGCTGAGTATTTTCAGATTGGGAATGAAACGCGCCAACGCACGCAACTCCTTGCACACCTGTTCAGCCAGTTCGCGCGTAGGACACAGTACCAGGCTTTGCAAGCGCGGCGACTCGGCATCCAGCAGCGCCAGCAATGCGAGACCAAAGGCTGCTGTCTTGCCGCTGCCGGTCAACGCCTGTGCAATTACGTCGCGCCGTTCCAGCATCACAGGCAGCGCTGCTGACTGAATGGCTGTCATCTGCTCATAGCCGAGCGCGGCAGTGGCTTGTTGCAGCACGGAGGTAAGCGCGCTGAGGTCGGAGAAAGACTGCATGGGAGATCCTTGCGTAACGGGACGCGAGGATAGGCAGTGGCGGGTGTCAGGGCAAGCACGGCGGGCCAGCCCTGTGAGCGTGGGTCGATCCGGGGTGCTGTGGACCTTTTGCTCCAGCCCGCCGGGGGTTGGAAACGTTGCCGGAATTTCAGGGCTCAGTAATGCGATCGCCTGGACGAACAACGCCTCCACTGAGGATACGTGCCCGCAGGCCAGCCCGGTGAGCCAGGGATTTCACGGAGGCAGGACCAATGAACTTTGCCAGGTGCGCACAGGGCTCACAAAGCCGGATGCCGGTCAGCACGGCGGAGCCAACGGAGAATCGGCGATTTACCAGGTCGTTGAGTCGCACTCCGCTGGTCACAATGTTGCGGCGGAACTCAGCGGGTGAGAACGCGAACAACTCAAGGCTGTTGAAGCGCTCGATTTCTTCGCTTTCGATGAGTGTGATCTCCCAGTCCCGCGAAAACTTCAGCTGGTGCGAGAACGTGCCTTTGCCGTTGTAATAACGATCGCCCACGAGGCCTTTGCCTCGCTCCAGAGTGGCCTCTGCCACGGAAAGCAGGGACCCGCCGGGTTCCCCGGTAGTGAAAATTGCAACGACTTCAGGCATTCCGGTTTCCATATCCAGTTCTACGCTGTTTGGGGGTGGTTGGTGTGTTGGCAGGAAAAGCAGGGACTCTTTGTTGCCTATGGTAAAGTAATTCCACCGAGGTTTTGGCGGCCCCTGCATGGAATAGTTCAACGTAACCGGAGAAAAAAATGAAAAATAACTTCTGCCTTGCCGCGTTGCCGCCGCTGTTGATCGCTGCGTTTGCGCTGTTGTGCGCTGCCTGTGTTTCCGAAACAACACAGACTGCCACAGCCGATGCCGGTGGGGAGCGCGAATGCCGCAGCATTGCCAGATCGGCTGGTTCCAAGATGCGCAGTAGTGAGTGCCATAGCCCGGACGAATGGGCAGTGATCGATGCCCAGGCCGCGGTGAAGAAAACCATCCAGAACGAATTCTTCCGGCGAGTAGGTGAGGGTGCAACCCTGGGTGCCGGATCGTCGAGCCAGTCGGGCAGCTCTGGCGCTGGCCTCTGACAGCATCGCAAAAGCCGGTAGTGCAGTCGCTGCTGGTGTACCGGATTGTGCTCAGCCCCAGGTTGAGCGCACCTCGTTATTCCTCCACAATTGCCTTGCCATTCCAACAATAAAAACAGGCGCTTTGCATGCAGCTGGTTCTCCCTCCCAACCATAACGAATCCTCGTTCGAAGCCGCTTTGCGCGCTTTCGCCGGCGTTG
Source organism: uncultured Gammaproteobacteria bacterium (assembly GCA_903887045.1). Classification (GTDB taxonomy): domain Bacteria; phylum Pseudomonadota; class Gammaproteobacteria; order Pseudomonadales; family Pseudohongiellaceae; genus CAILUG01. The sequence goes on from CAISOD010000281.1 coordinate 30,197, forward strand.
TCGGTGAACGCTGGGTATTCACCAGTGATCAGGATCGCGACACCTACGTCGATCACTATGGCTTTGATGTAAACGCGCATGTGGCGTCGGCCGCAGTCGCGCCCGCCAGTGCCGAAGAAGTCCAGGCAATCGTCAAACTCGCCAACGAGCACAAGTTGCCATTGTGGCCGATCAGTCGTGGCAAGAATTTCGGCTACGGCAGTGCGGCACCGGTAGTGAGTGGTTCGGTAGTGCTTGATATGTCGCGCATGAAGAAGATCTGGATGGATGTCGACAACGGCACTGTGCTGGTGGAGCCGGGTGTCGGCTTCTACGATCTGTTCGATTATGTCGAGCAAAACAACATCCCTTACTGGATATCACCCATCGGCAACAGTTGGGGCTCAGTGGCCGGCAACGCGCTGGATCGCGGGGTTGGCTACACGCCCTATGGCGATCACAGCGACCGTGTATGTGGTCTCGAAGTGGTGCTGCCCGATGGCGACCTGGTGCGTACCGGCATGGGCGCCATGAGCAACTCGGAAGCGTGGACGCTGCACCCCTATGGTTTCGGCCCGCATTGGGACCAGATGTTCATGCAGTCGAACTTCGGCATTGTCACCAAACTCGGCATGTGGCTGATGCCAAAACCGGAGACCGTTGTCTCGCTCGACATGGAGCTCGACAAGAAGGAAGACCTCGGCTGGGCCATCGACACACTGGCGCCGATGCGGCGTAGTGGCCTGATCCAGCAGTCACCATCGATAGGCAACTGGCTGCGTGCCGCTGCTGTGCTGACCAAACGCACGGATTGGTATAACGGAGAAGGCGCGATACCGGAAGACGTGATTTCCGCAATCCGCCAGCGTTTCAATCTCGGTTGGTGGAGCATCAACCTGCGGATCTACGGGCCGGAGGAAATCACCAACGCCACTGCCAACGTAGTGCAGAACACCTTTGCTGCCCGCACGCAGTATCCGATGCGCCGAGGACTCTGGCGTGAAGGCATGCCGCGTGAACAACAACCTTTTGCAGGTATTCCCATCACGTTTCCGCTTGCCAATGCCGGCTGGCACGGCGGCCGCGGTGCCCATGTCGGCTTTTCGCCGGCATTGCCGCAGTCAGGAGACAAAGCGCTGGCGCAGTTCCAGCGTACCTTTGATCGCTACAATGAATTCGGCATGGACTACCACGGGTCGTTCGCGCTCGGCGAGCGCCACATCACCAACGTCAATCAGGTGTTGTACGACCGCGACAACAAAGCCATGGTGGCGCAGGTCGACCAGTTCTTCCGTGCCCTGCTCAGCGATGCGAGTGTGCAGCGCTACGGCGAATATCGTGCCCACATCGAATACATGGATTTGATCGCCCAAAGCTACGACTTCAACAACGGTGCTTTGTGGCGGCTCAATGACAGATTGAAAACTGCGCTCGATCCCAATGGCATTGTGGCGCCGGGCAAGAGTGGCATCTGGGGCAGCACGCCTCGTCGTGGAGGTGCCGTATGAATCAGCTCATGGCCTGCGAGAAGCAGAGGCCCCTCCAACAATTTCGGAAGATTCTTCTTGCCGGTCTTTTGATTGCCTCAATTCCTGCCCACGCCCAGGAAAAGTCCGGGTGGATCGATCTTGAAAAGCAGGACAGCGCTGCGCTGTTCGGTGAGAAATGCGGCATGTGTCACAAGGCAGGCGGCATGGGCACGACTATCCTCAGTCGGCGCCTGCAGGGTGAGCAAGCGCTGCTGGAAAACCGCCTTGACCTGAAAGCTGAATACATCACTGCCGTCGTGCGGGGAGGCTTTGGTGTGATGTATCCAATCAGCCGTGGCGAAGTGAGCGACGAACAACTGGTCAAGATCCAACAACATCTGGTGAAGGAGTAGCGGTCATGATGGATGATGTGTTGTCGCTGCAGCGGCGCGGGTTTCTGCAGGCTGGTGCGTTAGTGCTTTCCACCGTCGCGCCGGGGGGCGCTATGGCGGACAAGTCCGCAGGTGGTTCGGTCGTGGTGTATCGCGCGGATGATGCGGCGAGTGTTGCCTTTGCGGCGGCGATGCGGGCGCAAGCTGTGCCGACATTCGCGCTGGGCGACGATGTGGTGCGGCAGTGGCGTGATGAGTTGCAGGCGCTGGTGGTAGGGCAGGGCTACAGAATGATGGGACGGACGGGTTATGCCGACTGGTTCATGCTGCGCGGCCTCGCTGCAGAGCACCGCATTTTTCCGCAGCTCGAACAGCAACCGGGACCACACAGTTTCGATTGGGTTATCTAGCAGCGCTTGCTGCTTTCATGTGGAGTGGATATGGCGATTAACAACAAAAAAAACAACAAGAACATCAATGACAAGAGCGGCGACGCCGACAGCAGCCACCTCAATCGTCGTGACTTCCTCGGCGATATGACGGCACTCGGCGCGGCGGCGCTGACCTTGTCGGCCATTGCCGCACCCGCAACGGCGGCGGAATCTCCTGCCGCTGCCGCACCCGCCGTACTCACCAGCCCCTTCGACGATGTCTCCGGCTTTGAAAATCCCAAGCTGGAATTTGTGTTCGAGATTGATCTCAATTTCACCCGCACCCAGAACATCAACAACATGCCCACCGGCGCCGGCCGTGGTGCGGTTTATCTCGACAGCGGCACCATCAAGGGTCCACGCCTCAACGGCAAGGCAGTACCCAACAGCGGTGGCGACTACGCCTTGTTCCGCCCCGATGATGTGCTGAGTTTCGATGCCCGCTATATGCTGGAGGAAGATGACGGCACGCTGATCATGATCTACAACCGTGGTTATCTGTGGGGCCGTTACAGCGACACCATGGTGAAAATCCGCGCGTGGATTTTCGAGAATGGTCCGGTGGTGCCGGACACCGATTACTATCTGCGGGCCTTTCCCACCTTCGAAGTCGAGAAAGGCAAACATGACTGGCTGATGCGCCATGTCATTGTCGGCGTCGGCAAACGCAAGGAAGCGGGTAATATAGTGCGCTATTACGCTTTGCTTTGACTGTTACAGGCTCGTAGAAAAGATCATGCCGAAATACTGGTTTTTTACCTTGCTGTTCGCCCGGGCAGCACTGGCACAGGACACTGTGTCGACTCCGCTTCCTGCCGATGAGGTGGAAGATGAAATACTCATTACCGGTGAGCGCTATGATCCGGGCCGTATAAAGATCATGCTCGATTTCGTCAACGAACTTGGCGACCCGGTGAATCGCGATACCGGCTTTGCAAGGTTGGACCACCCGGCATGTTTCCGCATTCACAACGCCAGCAGTGCAGTGACTGACTACCTGCTGAAACGCCTTGCTGCCGCGGCACTGGAAACCGGTATGCAAGCACCGTCTGCAACCTGCAAACCCAACGTCGACATCATCATGAGTGACGACGGCAAGCTTACCGCCACCAACATGGTGGAGAATCGCAGGAGCTTCTTCAAACCCTTCGGCAATGCCGAAGGCACTACCCAGGACAGTCACGCACTCAGTGAATTCAGATCGTCGAGCGCACCGGTGCGCTGGTGGCAGATCACGGTGCCGATTGATCGCGCCGGCAATCCGGTGGTGCCCTCTCCGAATCCAGGCGAACCGCCGTATGTCGCAGCCACCAACTCGCACCTTTCCAGTGGTTTGCGTGATCAGTTGCTGGGCACCTTGATCATCGTCGACATCAACAAGCTTGGTGAGGCTACCTGGGATCAACTGGCCGACTATCTCGCCATGGTGGCATTGGTGCAGGTAGATCCCCACGCCTCACTGACCGGCTTCGATTCCATACTCAACCTGTTCAGTGGCAACACTGCGCCAGCGGCACTCACCGAGTGGGACAAAGCCTACCTGCAATCGCTGTACAGCATGAATCTCTACATGCTGCCGCATGTGCAGAAGGCCCAACTGGCGAACAAGTTGATGCGAACGCTCGATAAATGATGTCGTCTCCCCCGCTTGCCGCCAACACCAAACCACAATCTCCCGGCCCTGAGCCACTGCAGCGTTTCCTGCATCAACTGGAAGCCGCGCTGGCAGCAGGGAATTTCGTAAAGCTGGTGTTGGGCAAACCAGGAAAGTCATCAGAAGACAGCTTGCTTGAGCGGGTGGTGGCGCGCCCGGTAAGCATCAAGGGTGAGCCGCTCATCAGTCTGGTCTGGCACTATCAATCCCGCAATATCACCAATAACCATGTGCCGCATGAACTTGTGGCCTTGCTGCACGACTGGCTGGGGCAGCGCTTTTTGCATGCCCATCTGCAGACCACTGGCGAAGAATGGCAACTGTCCTACACGCGCAAAGGCAAAGCTGATCTGCGTATCGGCAAGCTGGCTGCGCAGGCACCACCGCCAGAGATTGGCCATGACCGCGCCAAACAGCGCCATTGCAGAATCGACCTGCCGTTCTGGGATGATCTCGGTCTGACGCATGAGGTAAAAGGTGAGCGCCTGCTGGTGCCGGCGCTGTCGCGCAAGTGGAAGCAGATCAACAAGTTCATTGAGGTGTTTGCTGCCGCATTGAAGAATTCTTCGTTGGATGGCAGTGCCACCGTAAGGGTTGCGGACTTCGGTTCAGGCAAGGGCTACCTGACATTTGCCATGTACGATTGGCTGCGTACGCAAGGCAAAACAGCGCATGTCACCGGCATTGAACTGCGTACTGACATGGTCGCCCTGTGCAATGGTTCGGCTCTGCGCCATGGCCTGCATGGCCTGGCCTTCGAGCAGGGTGATCTGCGCAGTTACACGCCGGAAAAGCTCGACGTGATGGTCGCCCTGCATGCCTGCGATATCGCGACTGACCACGCCATTCATCTCGGCCTGCGTGCAGGCGCTGCCATCATCATGTGTTCGCCCTGTTGCCACAAACAACTGCGGCAGCAGTTGGCAAGTCCTCCTGTGTTGCGTCCGCTGCTACAGCATGGTGTGCATATGGGCCAGGAGGCCGAAATGGTGACCGACGGTTTGCGCGCTTTGCTGCTGGAAGCGGAAGGCTACGACACCCAGGTGTTCGAGTTTGTGTCGTTGGAGCACACCAGCAAGAACAAGATGCTGTTGGCTGTGAAGCGCCCACAACCACTCACTGCGGCGCGACGCTCTGAACTGTTACAGCAGATCGCCGGCATCAAACAGTTCTACGGCATCCGTCAGCAGGAACTGGAAACACTGCTCGCTTCTGCCTGACACCGCCCGCACATCCACCCGGCATTGGGTTGCCACAGAAAAATTTTGGCGGGATTCCGCCGCGCCCGCTATAACAGGGCAGGTACCGGCAGATGCCGGTGCTGGAATGCCTACCCTCACTATGGAGCTCACTTCGCATGGATACGCAAACTTCCTTCTCTACCCACCGTTCTGGCAAATCCCGCTGGCTGGCGCTGTTGGCGCTGGTGCTGGCGCCCACTGCCTTTGCTGCCGAGGCAAAGGAACCACCATCGTTCGACCGCACACTTGGCTTCATCAACGAACTCAGCGATCCCGTCGGCAGTGGTTTCGGCCTGGCGCGTATGGAGTCATCGGTATGTTTTCGTGTGCACAACGCGCCGGCTGACATGAGCGACTACCTGCAGCAGCGCATGGCAAAGACCGCCGCAGTAACTGGCCTTGCCGTGCAGCAGCCAGGCTGTGTGCCGAATGTCGACGTGGTATTCACCGACGACGCCAAAGCCTCGGCGCGCTACTTCATCCGCGAAAAGAACCAATTGCTGCGCCCCTTTGGCAATGTCGCCGGTACTACCCAGGGAGCGCAGGCCTTGCATGACTTTGCACGGCTGGATGCGCCGGTGCGCTGGTGGCAAACCACGGTGCAAGTCGATTGGAACGGTGACGTTGCCATGAACCTGCCGCATGGCAACAGCCTGGTTCCGGTGGCTGGCGGAACCTCGCATCTGGCCCAGGGCATACGTGACCGCTTGTTGGGCAGCCTGATCCTGGTTGAGATCGGCAAGCTCGGTGATACCAGTTGGGACCAGTTGGCCGACTACCTCGCCATGGTGGCGCTGGTGCAGGTGAATCCGCAGGCACGGCTGGCTGGCTACGACAGCATCCTCAAGCTGTTTGATTTTGGGGCTGCACCGCAGTCACTCACCGCGTGGGACACCGCTTACCTAAGCTCGCTATACAGCATCAACCGCCACTTGTATCCGCACGCCCAGCAAGGCCAGCTGGCCGACTTGATGCGGCGCAGCCTGCAACAGCCGCAGGTGCCGCAGTTGGCAGTGAATCCGAAGTAAGGTATTGATGTGCCGCGTTGGTTTGGCGAGTAAAGTGAGGCCATTGTGATATCGACAATATCATCCAAAGGACAGGTGACTTTGGGAAATGAAGTCCTGCGGCATCTCGGTCTCGCGCCGGGCGACAGGGTAGTGCTGGAACTGTTGCCCGGTCATTGTTGCAAGCTGCAGGCAGCACGTGCCGAAGGCAGCATCAACAGCTTTATTGGCCTGCTCGCTGGTCACAGCAAGCAGGCGGCTACGCTGGATGAAATCAAGGCGTCTACAGCGAATGCTTGGGCGGGCAAGCTATGAACGGACGGTTGCTGTCAATGTGCAAGCAGACAGTCCCGCCGTAGCGGCGGGACTGGCCTTGATGGAAGCCAGTGGCGATTTTGCTGATGGCATCATCGCCGACAAGGGGCCTGGCTCAGCGCGGCATGCTTGTCATTTTTCTACCGACTCAATCCACTCAATCATCAGTTTCGCAATGTCACCGTTGTTGCGGTCTTCATTCATGAAGTGGCCGTTGCCGGTAATGCCGTGTTCTTCCAGCTTGAACAGGGTGGCGTTGCCGCCGGCCTGGTTGAGGAAGTTCAGCGTGCAGTGGTAGTTGGGCGTGAACATGCGGCTTTCAGGCGCGAGGATGCCCATCACCGGGATGTTTTTGAACGCAGGCAGCATGCGCACGCTGCCTGCTGGCTGCATGTCGCAGTCAGTTTTGCCGGCTTCAGTGGCAGCCACTTTTTCAGTGACGGGTTTTTCACCTTCCTTCAGTGCCGGCTCCCAGGTCAGCGGTAGATTGGTGAAGCCACCGGCAGCTTCGATGGCGACCAGTGCTTTCACTTTGTCAGGACGCGCATCGACCGACAACCAGCCGGAAGGACCACCGGCGCTGTGGGTGATGACGATGGCCGGGCCCACCTTGTCGAGCAGCTCGGCAAAGTTTTCTTTCAGCATGACGCTGTCTACCGTCGGGCCGGGTTCGGAGCTGGCAACGTGTTGCAACAGCGCCGGGTCGGTCGGGTCGGTGGCATCGCCGGGCCATTGGGTGGCTTTTGCCAGTACACCCATGAAGCCGGAGGCGGGTGGCTCAGCCAGTGCACCGTTGCCGTAAGCGGTGTTGTTGGGTGAGCGGCCGTGGGCCGGGCGGTCGACGTAGTACACGTCAAAGCCGGCTGCTACGAAGTAATCCAGCCAGCCGTCGCGGCCATCGGGGGTTCCCATGTAGTCAGTTGCCTGACCACCGCCACCATGCACAAGGATAAGCGGGTAGGGATGCTTGCGGTCTTCGACCAGCTGGAAGCCCACATGCATCTGGCCGTAAACAGACACCTGCTTGCCGGCAGCAAAGGGACCGCCATTCGGATTGGCGGGCACGTCCTTGCTGCGCACACCGACCCAGAAAAATCCCTGGTCGCGTAGATGAATGGAACCGGCTTCGCCGCCGGCCTGCACGCAGGTGCTGCCAAGAGCTGCAAAGCTGATGACGGCAACAAGTTTGGAAAAACGTTGGGTAAACATGGCGAGGTAAGCCCCTCTGGGTTGGTTTTATTGGGGTGGCTGCGACGTCATTTGCGGAGCCGGGGAAAGCCTATCACACCTTCTTTGCCCTGCAGGCACCATCAGATGCCAAGCAACCGAAGCGTTGGATTCCCGCTTGCGCGGGAATGACGACTAATCAGCAGTGCCTGTGCGCGGGTTCACCCGCCGCCAGCCGATCACCACCGCAGTAAGTGAAAAGCCAAAACCGCAGAGCAGCAGCAGGATCAGCAGCGCATCCCACAGTGGCCGCAGTTGGAACAGCGGCGCGAAGTCGAGACTGTGCAGGCCGTTGTAGAGCCAGCGCGCCCAGCGATCAGTGTGGGTGAGGCGCTGTATAACGGCGCCGGTGTTGAGGTCGATGTGATACCAGCTTTGCTCGGCATCGTCGAAACGCACTTCGAGGGCCGGCAGCGGGCGGTAGCGGTTGTGGTGGCTGTAGTACCAGCTGTCGTATTGCGTGATAACCCGCTGCTGTTCAATGCGAGCCTGTGGTTGCAACGCGTGCAGCGTGCCGGTGATCAGCGCCTGCAGCGCGGTGTTGTTGTTGGAGCCATCGGGCAGTATCACGCGCTTTTGGGTGGATGACTGGCTCAGCATCAGATAGCGGGTATCGCCGATGCGGCGCCATTCCACTTCTTTCACTCCAGCGCCAGCTTGCATCAGCTCGCTGCTGAGTGCCGGGAAGCTGTCGAGTTCATCTATTGCACCACCCTGATACCGGGCGATCTGTTCATTGACACTGGTGGTGTTGTCGAAGATGC
>CAISOD010000282.1 GCA_903887045.1 uncultured Gammaproteobacteria bacterium
TCGCTGCTGCCAGCCGGGCATACCAGCGACTTCGGTTCAAAACTGCAGGCATCCGGGCGGCCGACAAGACCATCTTCCAGGCCATCCAGGGCATCACACTGTTTCAGCACGGCTTGATGCACCAGTGCCAGTTTGCCCGGGTCCAGCTGGGCACCGGCGGTGCGCTTGTTGACCCAGTTGGCCCACATGCTTTGTGTCATCAGATCCGTCATCGGGTTGGCAGGCGCCATGGAGGAAATGGCGTCGTAGTCGTCGGGATAACGATAAGCCGACATCAGGCCCTGACGGCCACCGGTAGAGCAGGAATCCCAGAACGACAGCGTCTGCGGCTTTTCATAGAAAGCGGCGATGGCCTGTTTGGCAGTGACCGTCATCAGGTGCACGGCACGGTGTCCGAAATCCACCAGCTTTTCCGGATGCCCGACGGCCCATTCGGCGGTAAGGCCACTGCCGCTATGGCCAGTGTCGGTAGTAGCGGCCGCGAAACCGCGCGACAGCGGCGATGCCAGTTGCGACAGACTCAACTGGCCAGCCCAGATGCCATTGCCGATGCCGACGTACTTGCCGTTCCAGCCCTCGGCAGGCAGCCATACTTCCACCTTTATGGAGGAATCAGCGGTTGGCTCCAGCGTGGCTTCCACCCGGCAGAAGGCCGGCAGGTTGGCGTATTGGCCGGCACCGACGCCCGGAGGCGGGCCACCCGGCGCCGCCGGTGGTGTGAACTTGCCGGCTGCCACCAGGGTGGCGGCGGTGACGCGGCCCTTGTCGAGTGCAAGGCCGGCGAGCGAACTGCAATCCGCCGCAAAGGCTGGATGCGAGCAAACCAGGGTGGCAAGGCTGGCTGCGATGGCAAGGCGGGTTCGGTTGAACAAGGTGGTCTCCTGGGGGCGGGCCCTTCAAGGCCTCTATTGGGCGGATAACGCGTGGCCGACTATAAAGAGGAAAGCCTGTAGCTCCAAGTGCCCGCATGTCGCTGTGACCGGTGCTGGTCGCGGTGGGCCAAATTCACATTGCCAGCGTACAAGAAAGAAACCGTAGCGCTGACATCAAGGCCGAGCCATGCGCAAGAAAGTTCTGCTTCCTCTCCTCATTATCGTGGTAACCCTGCTGCTTACCGTGGCACTGGTGCGTATGCGCGAGCAACCCGCCCAGACCGAGCCCACCGAAGCGGTGGTGCTGGTGGAAACCCGCGTGCTCAATCCGGTCGACACCCGCATCACGGTGCAGTCGCAGGGCACGGTAGAACCACGCACTCGCACCACCCTGGTGTCGGAAGTAAATGGCAAGGTGGTGGAAGTGGCGCCGGCTTTTGTCACTGGTGGCTTCTTCCGCAAGGGCCAGCTGTTGTTGCGACTGGACGACGCCAACTACCGCGCCGCACTCAGCCGCAGTGAGGCCACACTGGCGACCGCAAAAAGTGCGCTGGAACTCGAGCGCGGTCAATCCGATGTGGCGCAGCGCGAATGGGATCGCATGGCCGCTGATCAGCAGGCACGCATCAGCGGCAAAGAGTTGTACCTGCGCAAACCCCAACTGGCTGAAGCGCTGGCGCGGCTCGAATCCGCCGAAGCCGAACTGGAAGATGCGCGGCGCAATCTGACCAGAACCAGCATCACCGCGCCTTACGACGGACTGGTGACCAGCAAGAGCGCTGACATCGGCCAATACGTCAACACGGGCGGCGTGCTGGCAGAAACCTTTGCGGTGGACTATGCCGAAGTGCGGCTGCCGATTCCCGAAACCAAGCTGGCCTTCCTCGACCTGCCCACAGCGCTTCATACCGATGACACCAACGCACCGGCACTGGCGGTGGAATTGGTAAGCAGCATGGGCACCAACGAATACCGTTGGCAGGGTGAGCTGCGACGCACCGAGGGCGTGCTCGATACCCGCACCCGCGTGCTCTACAGCGTGGTGCAGGTAAAAGATCCTTATGGCCTCAATGCGGCCGAAGCAGTGGAACCGCTGCGTATTGGTACTTATGTCAGCGCCGCCATTGGCGGGCGCGAACTCAACGGCGTCTACGTGTTGCCACGGCATACGCTGCAGGCGGGCGACATCGTGTGGGTGGCCGATCAGGAGAGCCGCTTACGTGGCCGCCAGGTCAAGATCGTTACCGTCAACGGCGACGAAGCCTATGTCAGCGAAGGGTTCCAGCCCGGCGATCGTCTCGTGATCACCCGCTTGGAAAACCCGCTCGGCGGCATGGCGGTGCAGACTTCCGCCCAGTACGCGCCAATCAACTGAGGACTTGCTGATGAACGCGCCCACTTCGCACAAAGGCATCA
>CAISOD010000283.1 GCA_903887045.1 uncultured Gammaproteobacteria bacterium
ATCACGCTCGTCGTAATCAACAAACTCGAAACCACCGAAACCGCCGCTGGGCGCCAGTACCTGCCAGCTGTAGTCGTAACCCGGCAAGGTGCTGGCGAGATCAATCACTTCACGCATGTAGCGTTCGGTATTCTCTACACGGCCATCGGGCGGGCCGGAGATCACCACCTGCAGACCGCCCTCGTCTTCCACCGGCGCCAGCTCCTTGGCCGAGAACATGTAGAACGGCACCAACAGTAGCGCCGCAAAGAGACCCACGAACAGCGCCTGACTGCGCCAGGCCAGCACGGTATCCAGTGCACGGGTATAAACGGCGCGCACAACATCGAAGTAATGGTTCACCAACAGAGTGCCCTTGGCCTCCTGCCCACGTTCAGAGTTGACACGTGCGCTCATCACTGGCGACAGCGTCAACGCCACCAGGCCCGAGATGAGTACCGCCACTGCCAGCGTAAAGGTGAACTCGCGGAACAGCGCGCCGGTGAGCCCGCTGACAAAACCGATGGGGGCATAGACCGCAGCGAGGGTCAGCGTCATCGCGATAACCGGCGCCGTCAGCTCACGCGAACTCGCCAGTGCCGCCTGCAGGCGCGACTTGCCCTCGCGCATGTGCCGCGCCACGTTCTCCACCACCACGATGGCGTCATCCACCACCAGACCCACGCACAGCACCACGGCGAGAATCGTCAGCAGGTTCAGCGTGAAGCCCATCGCGTGGATTACTGCAATGGTGCCGAGTATCGAAATCGGTATCGTCACCAGCGGCACCAGTGCCGTGCGCAGCGAGCCCATCATCAACACCACGACGATCCCGACCAGTGCTACCGTTTCCACCAGTGTGGTGACGATCTCACCGATGGCCCGGCGCATGTACACGGTGGCGTCGTACGCCGTGTTGATCCGTACACCCTGCGGCAAGGTGGCGTTGATCTTTTCCAGCCTCACATAGACTTCATCGCCAACGGCAATCGCGTTCGAGCCGGGCAAGGTCCACACCGACAGGAAGATGGTCGGCATCTGGTCCTTGCGTACGAGGTCGTCACCGCGGTCTTCGCCAAGCTCGATGCGGGCGATGTCGCGCAGCCGCACCAGCGCACCGTTGGTGTTGCTGACCACCAGTTGTTCGAAGTCAGCAGCGGTGCGCAGCGTGGCATTGCTGAGCAGGTTGATCTGCTGTGCATCAGTCTGGGTGCGGCCGATGGCGGCCAGCACGTTGTTGTCGCGCAGCGCAGTGATCACGGTATCGGCACCAATGCCGACACTGGCCATGCGAGCCGGATCAAGCCATACGCGCATGGCCGGATCGCGGCCGCCTTCGAAACCGATGCGCTGCACGCCGTCAATCGACGCCAGGATCGGTGTGACGTTGCGCGCCATATAGTCGGTCAACTCGGCGCGTGACATCGCACCGGCGTCCACATCGAGATAGAACAAGGCATTGGCCTGATCAGTGCGCAGCACTTCCACCGAAGGGTCGAGGGCTTCGTCCGGCAGTTCGTAGCGGATCTGGTTCAGGCGTGAGGTCAGCTCGGCCAGCGCTTCGCTGCTGTTGACGTTGAGTTCAAGCCAGGCCGTCACCGTGCTGCTGCCGGCATTGCTCGACGAATCGACATAATCGACACCGGGCACCGTCATCGCCACCCGCTCGACGGCATCGGTGATAAAGCCCTGCACCACATCAGCCGAGGCACCCGGATACTGCGTGCGCACCACCAGCGAGGCACTTTCAACCCGCGGAAACTGGATCACCGGAATGCGGAACGCGGCGAACACACCGGCCAGCAGCAGCGCCAGCGACAGCACCACCGCCACCACCGGGCGTTTGACGAAGACATCCATTGCCATGCTATTGCGCTCCGGCGGCTGGCAGCGCGACGGTTTTCACCAGCAGCCCGGCCGACAGTTTGAATGCCCCGGCAGCGGCCACCAGATCATTCGGCGTCAGCGTATCGACATAGGTCTGCTCGCCCTGCTGGCCATAACTGGTGACTGCCTGGCGGCGCGCACGGAAGCCGGCGCCACCGGCATCACGATCGAGCACGAACACAAACTCGCCTTCGGTATCGCTGCGCATCGCCAGTGAGGGCACTGCCATCAGCGGCGAGGCCAGACCCAGCGGCACTTCGACTGTCACTGACATGTTGTCGAGCAATTGGCGCGAGCCTTCACCCACCACGGCGCGGTAACGCCGACTGCGGGCAGCGGCATTGATGGTGGCATCGCCGGCAATGACTTCTGCCGCCAGCTTCGCGCTGGCACCGAGCGCTTCGGTACGCACGACACTGACCTCTACCCGGCTGCCCGCTGCCAGTTCGCCATAGAACTGCGGCAGGTTGAAGTCCACCCACATCTGGCCGTTGTCGCCCACCAACGTGGTGATCTCGCTGTTGTTGTCGAGGTACTGGCCGGGTTCAAAGCGGTGGATGCCGATCATGCCCTCAAACGGTGCCTTGATGGTGCGGCGGTTGATGACACTTTCGATGCCATCGATTTCGGCTTCGATCACGTCGACTTCGGCGCGCGACCGATCAACCTTGTCTTCACTGACGAAACTGGATTTCTGCAGATCGAGGTCGCGCTGCAGCACCGACTTCGCCAGTGCCAGCCGGGCGCGGGCCGAGGCCAGAGTGGCACGCTGTTCACTGGTGTCGAGCTGCAGGATCACCTGACCCTTGGTGACCTGGGCGCCGGCGGCGGCATTGACTGCGGTGATATAGCCCGCCATCTCGCTGCGGAGCGTGACCTGCAACGGCGCCACCACTACGCCGAGGGTGTCGATGCGGGGCTGGAATTCCACCGGCAGCGGCCTGGCGGTTTCCACGGTTTCCGAGTACTCGGGCTGTGCTGCCGCGGCGGCAATCACGCCCTGGATTTCGGCGACTTTGACAAAAGCCAGCACTCCAACAACGCAAAGGCAGACAACGATTGTCAGCAACCAGCGCGCGACGTTGGGGAGAGGTTTGGAACTGGGCATGGGTTGGGTCCACCGACTAAAAGCTGATCTGCCATCGAAACAAAGTCAGGTACAACTATCAAGACAAGCTGATACGTCAGACTGACCTCGAGGGTTCAATGCAGATGCCCTGCCCGACTGCCATGCACTGGCGCCTGCATTAGCCCGAAACGGCAGCAACCGCCGAACCGATCGGTTCAGATAAATCTTGCAGTTTCATTTGGAGTGTGGGTGGGCGTGCATCCTTGGTAGCATCCGGCCCTGCCCGTTGTATCCGGGTCAGGAGTCACTACTGGCGCCAGCAACTTTCCAGAGTACAGCGCCTGCAAAAACAGCAACACAAAACAACGGTTACACACACAAAAACAAAGGGGAACCAAATGTCAGCGAAACCTTACAGCGCACTCTGCAGGCAACGCCTGCTGTCTGTTGCAGTCGCAACTATTCTGGCCGGCACAGGGAACGCGGCTTACTCACAGGATCCGGCAGTGGAAGAAGTCACTGTGACCGGCAGCCGCATCCGCCAGACTTCGGGTTTCACCACTCCGGTGCCAGTCACCTCCATTTCAACCCGGGAAGTATTCAATTTCGAACCGGGCAACAACATCGCCCGCCAGTTGAGTGCATTGCCACAGTTCTTTGGCAACGTCTCCACCCAGAACGTCGGCTCGGCACTGGTGTCCACCTCCGGTACTTCATCGCTGAACCTGCGCAGTCTCAGCGGCAACCGCACACTGGTGCTGCTTGACGGCATCCGCGTGGTGCCAGCTGCGAAAGACGGCCTCGTCAACGTTGACTCCTTTCCCACCGCACTGATGCGCAGCGTGGATGTTGTAACCGGGGGCGCCTCGGCTGCCTACGGTGCTGACGCCGTCGGCGGCGTGGTCAACTTCGTGCTCGACCGTGAGTTCGAAGGTTTCAAAATGGACGTCGGCACAGGGATGAATGAATTCGGCGATGGCGAAATGTGGAACATCTCGCTGGCGGGCGGCAAATCCTTCATGGACGACCGCCTCAACATCATCGGTTCGGTGGAAGCGCGACAGATTGACCAGATCCAGCGCCTTGCCAAGGATGTACCGGAAATGCAGCGACTTGGCCTTGTTACCAACCCGGCCTACCGCGCCAGTGATCCGCCGGGCACCAATCCGCGCCAGATCACCATGCCGTGGGTGGCTTCCACTGCGAGTTCGCCTTATGGCCTGATCCTGGCCCCGGGCACCCCGCTCGACCGCATGCGCTTCAACAAAGCAGGTACCGCCATTGAGCCATTCGTTCTCGGCAGCGTGTCGTCCGTCAGCGGTGCCGGCAGCACCCAGTCCACCTCGGGTGGTCCTGAAGCCATGCTGTCCAACGATGCCTTCGGCGGCGGTATCAATGGCGAAGGCGTGAAGAACCAGAGTGCCTTCCTCGCTGCCCAGTACCAGTTCACCGACAGCTTCTCGGTGTTCGGCCAGTTCATGCTTGGTCGCACTGATGCACGTTCGACGTCGAACCGTGGCGGCGCACTGGTGTACAGCATCTGGGCGCCGTCGATTGCGGTCGACAACGCCTACCTGCCCGAAAGCGTGCGTTCGGTCATGACGCAGCGCAATCTTGCTGCCATAGCCCTCCACAAGAATGGCGCCTTTGAAGGGCTCAACGACTACGGCTACAACCGTGAGAACAGCAAGGTACTCACCACCGCCTCTTTTGCTGGTGGCTTTGAATGGGATGTCGGCTTCCGCGACTGGCATCTGCGTGGCATTTACCAGCAGGGTACCTCCGATCGTCTCAACACCTTCGGCCAGTTGTGGCGGGTAGACCGCGCCTTCCTGTCGATGGATGCCGTACGTCATCCGACCACCGGCGCCATTGTCTGCCGCGTCAATCTGCCGCAGTTCAACCCTACTCCGGCGCAGCTGGCTGCATCGCCGTCGGTCCGCGGACTGATCACGCCGCGCTCGGCCATTGGCACCACCAAGCCTTCCGATCCGGGTGCCATCCAGTCGCTGTCGCCGGTAGGCCTCGACAACACCATAAGCGGCTGCGTGCCGCACAATGTGCTGGGCGCCGGCAATATCAGTAAAGAAGCGCTTGATTACATCAATGGCGAAGCCAAAACCGGTTTCGGCGAGGTGGAACAGGATTTCGCCGAATTGCTGCTCAACGGTGAACTGTATGAAGGCTGGGGCGCTGGAGCCATTGGTTTCGCCGCCGGTCTGACCTTCCGTGACCAGAGCTTCTGGGACGATACCGGCCCCTACGACATCACTACGTTTGTAAGCGGTCCCCGCAACGACCCTGCACTGGGTATCCGCGGCATTCCGAGCGGTTACACCTCTGCCACCAACATGCACTACATCTCCACGCTGCCCATCATCAGTGGTGATGCGTCGGTATGGGAAAGTTTTGCCGAATTGGATGTCCCGTTGTGGGAAGGCACCATCGCCGGTCAACAGCAGACATTGGGCACCGACTTTGCGTTCCGCCGCTCCGACTACGACCGCAGTGGCAGTGTCGACAGCTGGAAGTTCGGCCTCAATTACCAGGTGCTGAACGATGTGCGCTTGCGCTACACCAAGTCGCGCGACGTGCGTGAACCTACCTTCTCCGAACTGTTCGATGCGCAAGGCACCAACGGCGCCATTCTCGATTCACGTTTCGGCAATCGCGAGTTCCAGATCACGCTGACCCAGGGCGGCAGCCCGACGCTGCGGCCGGAAGTGGCGGATACCGTTACCGCCGGGGTGGTGTTTACGCCATCGTTCTCCTTCCTCGACGGCATGCAGCTGTCGGTCGACTGGTATGACGTTCAGATCCGCGATGCCGTGGGCACCCTCGGTGCACAGCGTATCGCCGACGAGTGCTTCAAGAACAACGTGCAGAGTCTGTGCGCGCAGATACAGCTGAGCGCCAACAATGAAGTGACCCGCATCTTCAATACCTTCCTCAACGTGGCGCAAGCACGAGTCCGGGGTATCGACTACGAAGTGGCCTACCGCATGGAGCCGGATTTCTTCTCCGGCGAAAACGAAACCATGTCGATCCGCGCTCTGGCCGGCTACGTGGCCGAGCGCAGCGATACGCCCTTGGGCGGCGTGCCGCTGGATGTTTCCGGCGGTTTGGGCACGCCTGAACTGACCGGCGTGGTCACGGCGAACTACAACGTCGGTCCGTACGGAGTGTCGCTGCAAGGTCGTTATCGCAACGAGTCCATCATCAACACCCTGTGGAAAGAGGGCGTGGATGTGGACGACAACACAGTGGATGCCTACACCTTCTGGAACATGACGTTCAGCTACAGCGGCGAAACGGCCGGTGGCGCCCAGTGGCGTGCAGGCTTGAACGTGCAGAACATCCTCGACCAAGCTCCAGACCAGGTGCAGAACGTCTCCACCCGCTTTGCCATCCAGGGCTTGACCGGTGATCTGTACGGACGTCGTTACAACCTGAACTTCAACTACAGCTTCTGATCCTGTGGTTCTGCTGTGATGAAGTAGTTGTGCTGTGCGCAAGAGGCCTGCCACCCGCGTGGCAGGCCTGGCTGCTGGTGGGGCCTGCTCTGGTCGGCATTGGCGGGTGAAACCCACCAACGACAACGAAATTGCGGTTACTGTGACACTCTATTGCTCGCTACGGAGAAACTGATGAGGAATACAACTGCTCGTTCGACCCTGTCCATTGCCATCTCCACTGCCCTCTACACTGGCATGGCGTTGCTGTCAGTATTGGCGCCACTGCAGGCCGCTGAATCAACATCTACCACGCTGAGTGACAGCGAGATCCTCAAGCACTTCCAGTCGCTGGTGCAGATCCAGAGTTCGGATCCGCCCGGACGCGAGCAGGACGTTACCGATTATCTGCGGCAGACGCTGGAAGCCGAAGGCATCGAAGTGCAGCTCTTCACCAAAGAAGAGAATCGCCCGAATCTGGTGGCGCGTCTGCGTGGCAATGGCAGCAAGCAACCGCTGCTGCTGATGGCACACCAGGACACGGTGAATATCGATGCCAGCAAATGGACCTTTTCGCCATTCGGCGCTACCCGCGACAGTGGCTGGATCTATGGCCGCGGCACCCTCGACGACAAAGACAACCTCACGGCTTCACTGATGACCATGCTGGCCCTCAAGCGCAGTGGCGTCGAACTCGATCGTGATGTGATTTTCCTGGCGGAGGCTGGTGAGGAAGGCTCCTCCCATCTGGGTATCCAGTACATGGTGGAAAACCACTTTGATGCGATCGATGCAGAGTTTTGCCTGGCCGAGGGTGGCTCGGTTCGGCGCCAGCAAGGCAAGGAATACTTCGTCGGAGTGCAGACCGGCGAAAAACTGCCGAAGGCACTGGAGCTGATCGCGCACGGGGTATCCGGTCATGCGTCGATTCCACTGCAGTCCAATGCCGTGGTGAGTCTATCCCGCGCCATTGTCAAAGTGGCCGAGTGGCAGCCGCCGGTACGACTGAGTGACGCCACTACGTCCTACTTCTCGCAACTGGCACGCATCACTGCCGATCCGGCCGCCGCTGCCCGCTACCGCGCCATCCTGAATCCGAACTCGGCGGAAGCGCAGGCAGCGCTGGAGTATTTCCGCCGCGACGAACCGGCCACTGCCGCCATCCTCAGCAGCACGATATCGCCGACCATGACCGAGGCCGGCTATCGCATCAACGTGATCCCTTCGGAAACCAGGGCAACACTGGACACCCGCCTGCTGCCCGATGAAGACGAAAGCAGTTTCCTCGCACAAGTCACCGCCGTGGTCGCTGATCCCGCGGTCGAAGTTGTGTGGGTCCCGCGCGACAACGTACCCGCAGCCAGCACCTCGTTATCGACGGCGGCATACCAGGCAATCGAAAGTATATTCGGAGCCGAATACGCGGCACCGGTATTGCCGGTTACCGGCACTGGTGCGACTGATATGCGATCACTGCGCGGCAAGGGCATACAGTGTTATGGCGTTGGCCCGGGGATAGACATTGAAGACGGCGCGCTTGGCTTCGGCCAACACAGCGATCAGGAACGCATTCTCGAACAGGAGCTTTACCGTTTTGTGCGTGCCTACAGCGAGGTGGTAGTTGCGCTGACGACTGAATAAACACAAGAACACGGCATTGGCTGGACTCGATCAAACTCCCACAAGAGAGGTGAACATGCACATGCGACTTCCGACCAACGAATTGATGGCTAGGCTTTTGTTGCTTTCGCTGGCTCTGGCTGCCTGCAGTCCGGCGCCAACTACACCGCCAACTGCCAACGCTGCCGCGGATAACCCTGCCACGGCAGCGCCAGCGTCCCGCCAGAGTTTCCAGGACTGGCCCACCGGTTCCTACCGCGTGGTAGACAACTGGCCCAAGCCGTTGCCGGACGATCGCCATTCACATGAGGGCTGGACTTGGGGTTCGTTCGGCGGCGTCTACGCCGAAAGCCCTGATCGCATATGGATTGCGATGCGCGGCGAATTGCCCTTGCCGGAAGGCGCTGCCCCATGGACGCCTTATGCTGCGCTGACGCCTTCGCGCGGCAATGCCAACAGCAATACCGATGGCCTGACAGCCACGTGCGAGCCAGCGCCACTGCGCGGCTGGGAACGCCGCTTTGAGCATTCAATCTTCATCGTTGATCGCGACGGCAATCTGGTCGACGAATGGCCGCACCTTGAAAAGCTGTTCAGCCAACTGCCGTGCGGCCGCGGACCGCACCAGATCAAGATCAGTCCCTACGATCCTGACAAACACGTGTGGATCATCGACGACCAACTGCACATGATCTACCGCTTCACTTACGACGGCGTGCTGGAACACAGCAAGGGCACACCCGGCGTACGTGGCCGCAGCCCTGATACGTTCGATCGACCCACCGACATCGCCTGGTTGCCGGATGGCACCTATTTCATTACCGATGGCTACGGCGGCACCCGCGTGATCAAGTACGGCCCCGACGATCAGTTCATCAAGGATTGGGGACAAGCACCGGTGGATCCCGCCAATCCGGGACCAGGCGAATTCAATACGCCGCACAGCATTGCCATCAGCAGCGATCGCCGCTTGTTCGTGGTGGATCGCGGCCACGAGCGCATGCAGGTATTTGATGAAGACGGAAACTTCCTCGACATGTGGCCGCTGCGTTCTCCGCACTGGCCAGGCAGCCAGACCACACTGGTCACCAATCACTTCATCGACGACAAAGGTTATATCTGGGCCGGCGATGCCTTCACCAACCGCGTGCTGAAGTTCGATCTCGACGGCAACTTCCTCTACAGCTGGGGCGCTGCAGGGCCACAGGCCGGCCGGCTGCAATGTTCACACGGTATGTCGACCGACCAGCTGGGCAATCTGTACATCGCCGATTGCTTCGCCGGCCGTCTGCAGAAGTTCGCACCGGTTGCAGAAGCCGACCAGGACAACGTGGCGGGGCAGATTCTCAGGACCTGGGATACGTGGAAACCGTGAGCGCGTGAAGTTGAAGAGGCGATTACGCCTCTTCGCTTCCATCGCGCAAATGCTTCGGCCAGATGCCATAACGTCCGGCCGAGATGATACCGTTCGGATCGATCGCATCCTTCAAGGTTTCGTGCAGCCGGCGTAATGCGTGATCGTTGAATGAATACGCCG